>JARRPZ010000135.1:0-9180 GCA_037382365.1 Gammaproteobacteria bacterium | reverse complement strand
TTCATCATCGGGCTCGAGAACGAGACTGCCGAGAGCATCGAGGACACCTACCGCTGGGCCATGGACTGGGACTGCGACATGGCCAACTGGATCATGTACACGCCCTGGCCGTTCTCCGACCTGTTCGAGGAACTGGGCGACAAGGTGGAGGTGCGCGACTACGCCCGCTACAACTTCGTCACCCCCATCATGAAGCCGGAGGCGATGACCCGGAGTGAGGTCTTCAACGGCGTCATGAAGAACTACCGGCGCTTCTACATGCGCAAGAGCTTCTTCAGCTATCCCTGGCTGAAGGACCGCTACAAGAGGAAGTACATGCTCGGATGCCTGAAGGCGGCGATGAAGTCCGGTTTCGAGAGAAGATTCTACGATCTCGGCCGCATCAATTATCGCGGCCAGAAGGACATCGACTTCAAATTCGACGAATCCCGGGTCCTCACCAGTGAGGAACTCGCGATGATAGAGAGCAATCGTCCACGGGTCGGCAGCAGTTACCAGACCAAGGGCGCTGCTGCACTCGCCTGCGGCGGTGGCCCCGCCACCCATGGCCGGAACGGGCAGGACGCCAAAGGCAGCGCGCCGCTGACGGCGGACGTGCTGACTTATTCACCCAAGGAAGACGAGATCGTCGACCCGGCCGCCGTGCTGGGCGAAGCGCCCATCGACGAGTTCTTCGATCCGCGCGGTTTCGCGAAGCAGAGATCCCGGGCGAAGCGGCTCTCGGCCGTGAAATAGGGGAACGGGTCGCTGCCCGGTGCGGCGGGACCGGTCCGCCGTATTCGCTATGGTGTCCGGTCGCCGCCACGTCCGATTGGCAGCGTGATTCGCATGACGCCACGGTCATGCAGCTTCGGCTTCACGGTGAAGCCGAGCTTGCGCGCCAGGGCGAGCATGACCTTGTTCTCGTTCAGTACGTCACCACCGATCTCCGTCAGGCCCCGCTGCCTCGCATAGTCGATGATTCGCTCCAGCATGTGCGTGCCGAGCCCCTTGCCGGTCATGGCGTGCTGGACGAGGATCGCGAAATCGCCGTGCTCGTGGTCGGGATCCGTGTGCAGCCGCACGACGCCATGGATGGGCGTCTTCCCGGGGGTGCCGGGCTCGGTCAGGACCAGTGCCATCTCGCGGTCGTAATCGAGCTGGGTGAACCGCGCCGCCATCATGTGGGTGAGCACCTTCAACGGTGAATGGAAGCGCAGCCGGATCTCCTCCTGGGTGAGATCATCGAAGGTCTCGAGCAGGGCGGGCTCGTCTTCCGGCACGATCGGGCGCAGCAGGAGCGTTCGACCATCGGCAGCCGTGAACTCCTCTTCCAGCGATTTCGGGTAGGGCAGGATGGCGAGCCGGGCCTCCGGCGGCCGGTCCGAAGGCGACACCCGCACCCGGGCCTCCGCGGCAATCACCCTGTCCTCGGTCACGAGCAGCGGGTTGATCTCGACCTCCATGATCTCGCCGAAGTCGGTGACCAGCTGAGCCACCTGCAGGATGACCAGTCCGACCGCTTCCGGATCCGGATCCGCATCAGCGGATCCGGATCCGCATCAGCCCCGTACCGGCCCCGCTTCACCTGATGATAGACCTGGGTGCGCTCCATCATGTCCCGGGCGAGCCGCATGTTCACGGGCGGCAGGCCGATGGCGACGTCCGCGATAGCCACGGCCGCCGCCCCTCCCCGCCCGAACACGATCACCGGCCCGAAATGAGAATCCACCGTCGCGCCCACGAGCAACTCCAGCGCGCCGGTACCCGGGCCGCCTTCGGTCCTCGACGGCCCGTGCTCGCTCATCGGCACACCGTAGGCGCGCATCAGCGACCACGCCTCTTCCGCATCGAGCCACTCGCGCCCATCGGCCAGCACGCCATCGATGATTCGCCGCGCGGCGTCCACGTCCTGGACGAACAGCCGCGGTACGCTCGGCGGCGTCTCCATGAGCGAGCGCTGGTTGCGGCGGTAGTTGACCAGGTACATGAACCCCTGGACGGTTTCCTCGGGCGTCCCGAAGCTCGGTATCCCGGCCTCCGCGCAGATCCTGCGCGCCTCGCCGACCGACGTCTCACCGACGAAACTGGTGAGCAGCACGGGGCGGCTGTCCGACTGCCGCCGATCTGCCAGCCCGCGCGCCAGGTCGTCGCCTTCCGTAACGGCCGTGGGGGAATGCAGCACCAGTGTGGCATCGACGCCCGGATCACCCAGCACCGCATCGAGGGCACGGGCATAACGCTCGCTGTCGGCATCGCCGCCGAGATCGATCGGGTTGAGGTTCGATCCCGGGATCCTCGGCACTCCTTCGAGCGCGGTCATGGAATCCTCGGAGAGTCGGGCAAGCAGGCCGCGCCTGGCCGTCAACTCGTCCGTCGCCATCAGCGCCATGCCACCGCTGTTGGTCACGATAAACACCGACTCTCCGCGCACTTTCTGGAAGCGGCTCAAGATCTCCGCGGCACCGAAGAGTTCACCGAGTTCGTCGACGCGGAGTAGACCCGCTCGGCGGAATGCGGCGCCGTACACCGCATCCGGGTGCACCAGAGTAGCGGCCCCCGTAGCCGGGGTCGGCGCCTCGCTCGTCCCGCGGCCCGCTTTCACGACGACCACCGGCAGCAGATCGCCGAAGTCGACGTCGGCCGCCTCACCCAGCGAGACGAGATGCGAGAACCCGATATTCCAGGCGTGGGCCCAATCCACCACCGAGGAGACCACCGTTCCCGACTGGGCGACGAATGCCAGTTCGCCCGGGCGCGGCTCCAGGTGGCCGAAGCTCGCGTTCAGCCCGAGGCCGGGCACCGCGATGCCGAGGCTGCTCGGACCGAGGAGGCGCAGGAGCCACGGTCTCGACGCATCGAGCATCTGCTGTCGCAGCGTCGCACCGTCGGCTCCGAGCACCGGGAAACGTGCACTCACCACGATGGCCGCCCGCGTCCCGATCCGTCCCAGCTCGTCCACGATACCCGGGACCGTCTCGGGCGGCGTCGCGATCACGGCCAGATCCGGCGCCGCTGGCAGATCGCCGATACTCGCGAACACGGTCTGATCGAGCACATGACGGCGGTTGGGATTCACGAACCAGACCGATCCATGGAAATTCTCGGCCAGCAGATTGCGGGCGATGACATGCCCGAGCTTGCGTTCATCCGCACTGGCGCCTACGAGCGCAACGGAACCGGGCTCGAACAGATACTCGAGATTGCGTATCGTCATTGAGACTTCCCGCAGGCACGGATCAGAGGCGATGTTAACCGTCGCGGGTCGCCGCGAACCACCTCGGTCTCCGGCGGGCGGTTATCACGCTCCGCCGTTATACTGTCGCGCGGCGAATCAGGAGCTGTCGATGGTACCTTTCCTGTCACTCTGTGCAGGCGACGTGATGACAACGGAACCGATCACGGTGGACCCCAGCCTGCCGCTGGGCAAATTGCGCGAACGCTTCGAGGAAACCGGCCTCGGTGCCTTCCCCGTCGTCGCCAATGGTGTCCTCGTCGGCCTGGTGAGCGAGTTCGATCTGCTGCAGGCCTGCCTGCTGAAGCCGTCCTCGATCATCCCCCGTTTCGACGAGATCCTGTCGCTGCCCGTATCGGCAGTCATGACCAGAGACTGCGTGAGCGCGGCGTCGGACGAGCCACTGAGTCACGTGCTGGAGAAGATGATACCGGGGCGGCTGAAGAGCGTCCCGGTCGTCGAGGGTGATCGCGTGGTCGGCATCATCGCGCGCACAGACCTCCTGAAAGGCCTGCACGAACGCGTGAAGGACTCCGATTAGCCGCCGGTCTCGAAGAGACGGCGAATCAGCCGTTCATCAGCAGCAGTGCGGCCACGAGCAGGGCCACTGCGAGCGCCTGCAGACCGACCCGCTCCCACATGAATTTCTCGGCATGCGACTCGTCGTAGGCACCGCCACGCGCCATCGATCGCAGGCCGAGCACGAGCGTCGCCGCGACGGCCAGCAGCGCGACGAAAACAATCAGGTTGATAAGACTCATCGACCCCTCCTCTTTACTGTCCGGGCGGAACGGTCACCTTCAGGCTAGGCTTTTCACACGATCGCGCAATCCCGGCAAGTACGGATCAACGGTCCATCACCGCGATTGCACGGCGGGGCCGACCGGAAGATCTCGTTGCGGACCGGCAGGGCCGTCACGCTTCGTGCGCGATCCCTATCTCCGCGAGCAACGGCAGATGATCAGAGGCCTGGCGAGCGGGAGGATCGGTGACCGGCCGGATGTTCAGCAGGGCACCGGGCGGCGTTACATAGATGCGGTCGAGTGACAAGACCGGCAGGACAGTCGGGAATGTCCGCCTCTGGAGTGAACCGCCGAAAGCCCTCCGCAGGGCGCGGCTGGCGCCGGCCGCTCGCCATTCGTTCATGTCGCCGGCGAGGACACGTATGTCGGCATCGTCCCGTTCGAGTTCCGGCAGCAGCCGCCGGATCTGATGGGCTCGTTCGTCCGACCGCAGACCGAGATGGGTCACGAAGAGCCGTAGCGTCTTCCGTCCCAGCGTGAATTCCGCCTCGACCGCACCGCGGGGCTCACGGCCGGGCACGGAGATGTCGTGCAGGCGGTGGTCCGCGGCGACGGTCTTCGCGAGCAGCAGATTGCCGTAGTGCGCGTCCCCACGCTTCAGCGTCGCGCCGCGGTAGGCCTGCATACCCAGCCGATCGGCCAGATAATCGCTGACCCGGCGCCCTTCGTGGATCCGATCCTCCACCTCCTGCAGGGCGATGAAATCCGCCTCGAGCGACTGCAGAATATCGGCGATGCGTCCGGGCGCGAAACGCCCGTCCCGACCGACACAGGCGTGGACGTTGTAACTGACGATGCGGATCGGATGCCCCGCCGGCTCGCCCTCCGTCCGGCTCATCGCTTCCTGCGACGCTGCAGCACGCGCAGCGCGATCAGGGCGATGCCCGCGGCACCGATGACCGCGAGTACCCACGGTTCGAATACCGGCTCACCGGCAAGCGCGGCCCGGGCCCGGTCCACGCTGAAACAGATCAGCACGATACCCGGCCCCATCCCGATCACGGTGCCGAGCAGGAAGTCCTTCAGTTTCACGTGGGAGGCGCCGGCGAGCAGATTGATGACGGTGAAGGGCGCGATCGGGATCAGTCTGAGGCCCGCCAGCGACCAGGCATCGGACGAGCGACCGAGGGCCTTCATGCGCACGGTAACGGCACGCGGCGCCCGGCCGTCCACGGCCCGGCCGAGATGGCGCCCCATCTCGTGGTTGACGGCCGTCGCCACGAGCGTACCCGCGAGGGCCGACAGCGAGGCGACCCACGGCGCGAACAACAGCGCACACAGCGCGATCATCCCGGTGACGGGTGCGACGAGAAGGCTGCCGCCGACGAATGCGGGAATGACCGCGAGCGGAGCCAGCGGGTGAGCCGCGCTTTCTCTCAGCGCGGCCAGAAGCGCCCGGGGGTCGAAACCTCCGCCGGCCGTATGCCCCGCCCAGAATGCCCAGCCGACGACACCCACGGCCAGCAGGGCGAGAAAACCCCAACCGAGTGCGGGATGAGTGAGCACCGCCAGATAACCCTGTCGGCCGCCACGCGCGGGCTCCGCTCCGCTTGCATTCGATGCCGCTGCGCCGCTCGTGTCTTCGTCTCCATTCACGAGTTCGTCCCAGGCCTGCTCCACCGGCCGCTCGAGATCGGCGATACGAGCGATGGGCTCGAGCATGCCGTCGATGTCGCTCCCCTCGGTATCGAGCGGGTCGAGTCGCCGGCGGCCGCCGCCGAATCGGTCCAGCGTGGCGAGGAGTCCGCGTTGCGCGATACTCGTCGCGATCTCGGTCTCGTCCGCGTCGAGATGTTCCGCGATGAGGTCGGCTCGCAGCGCCGCCGCCACCTCCCCATCCTCGTCCTCGACCACGATGTCGCACTCGCTGTCGAGGCCCATGGAGCGCCGGCTGAGATTGGCCGAGCCGATACGCGCCCAGCGATCGTCTACCACCATCACCTTGCCGTGCACATTGATGCGGACGTCCCCGAGTTGATCCTGCACCGGCGAGAGCACCCGCAGCCGGTCGTGACGGTCGCTCTCCTTCAGCCGCTGCAGCGCCTGATTCCGCAGGACGTCCATGGTGGCCTGCTCGAGCCAGCCGGAGGTCTCGCCGGGCAGGACGATCACGACCTCGGGCCCTTCGTTATCGCTCAGCCGCTCGCACAGCGCTTCGGTCACCGTGTCCGAAGTGAAATACTGGTTCTCGATGTAGATGTCTCGTTCGGCCGCAGCGATCATATCCAGGAAAAGCTGTTCCACCTCCCGCGTGATCTCGCTGCCATCCGTCGCGGCCCAGGTACGGGCGAGTGCCACGGATACGTCCCGTCCACGCACCGGGACGTCCTCCGGCCAGAGATGCCCGGACTTGGGGGTCGCCCCGTCGAATGCCGACAACGGCTTGCCGGTCGCGTTCTCCCATCGGTGGGAGGCGAGATCGCGCAGATGACGTGCCGGTTCGCCCTCTACGACGGCCTGCACATCGTGAAACGGCCGGTAGGCACCGCCGCCTTCGTCCACCCGCCGCGCATCGTCCGGGGCGTGAGCGCGGGAATCCCAGCGGCTCTTCGTAAGATCGAACCCGCCGATGTAGGCGAGCACCCCGTCGATCACGACGAACTTCTGATGCTGACTGGCGCCGGTCGCGTGAGCACCATCCAGTTGGAAGTCGAGCCGATCCCGGTCCTGCCAGCCGAACTGGGCTGCCGGCAGCAGTTCCCGCTCCAGCACGTAGACCATGGCGAAGTCCCAGGACAGGACGTGGATGCGGAGTTCCTCGTTACGCTCGGCGAGTGACTCGAGCGTGTCGGCCAGCGGACTGGGATGGAACGGGTGTTTCTCGTCGCGGATCAGCCGCAGCCGGCTGTCGATATCCCAGCCGACGATGAGGATCTCGCGCTCGGCGGCTTCCATGCTCTCGCGCAGCGCACGAAAGTAATTCTCGCCGTCGATCAGCCAGCCGAAGCGGTCCGCACGGGCAGTACGCCAGACATTGGCGCCCGGCGAGAAGAGCGTCCCGCGGTGGGTTTCACCGTCACCTCTTTCGTCACTCGTCATCCCGCCACTATAACGCAGCGCGGACACCGCCGATGCCCTGCGACGAAGCCGATCGGCGAGTCGTCAGGACGCCTCGTCGAGTTCCAGATCGCGGCTCGTCCATGCCGAGATGGAGCCGAGATACAGATCGACGTCGCGGAACCCGGCACGGCGCATGAGGCTCGCGGCGATCGTCGCCCGACTGCCACTACCGCACATCACCGTATAGTGCCTGGCCGGATCGAGATCCCGCAGCGCGCCCGGCAGCTTGCCGAGGAAGACGTGCCGTGCACCCGCTATCCGCCCCTGGGCCACCTCCGGATCGTCCCGGACGTCCAGGAGGGTCCACTCCTTCGACGCCGAGTCCACCCGCTCCCTGACCCGACGGGTATCGACGACCGCCACGGTCCCGAACTCCTCTCCCGCTGCGGCCCAGGCCGCGAGCGACGGCGCCAGGTAGCCCTCGACGCGATCGTAGCCGATGCGCGCGAGCGTCCGCGCAGCGCGACCGGCCTGGCCCCCGTCCTCGGCGACCAGCGCGATCTGCCGGTGCGGCTCCAGGAACCAGCCTGCGAAGCTCGCGATCATGTGCTCCGGGATCGCGATGCTCTCGGGCAGGTGGGCGCCCAGCCAGGCCGAGGCACTCCTCACGTCGAGCACGTCGACCTCGCCGGCCAGGCGACGGAAGGCCGCCGCCGTGAGCGGCGGTGGCGGCGCAGCGGGTACCGCGGGAGCTCCCTCCAGATTGCCCGCTTCCATGTAGCGGAAATACGGTGGCTGTCGATGGTGCTCGGCCACCTTTGCGTCGATGAACTCGTCCCGGTCGGCGATCCGCAGTCGCGGGTTATTGACGCGCTCGTAGCCGATGGTCGACACCTCCCGATCCGCCATGGCGTTACCGCACACCGAACCGGCACCGTGGGCCGGGTAGATCACCGCCTGATCGCCGAGGCCGCAGAGTTTCTGCAGGCTGTCGTAGAGGAGGCCGGCGACCTCTCTCGCCCGATCCGGATAGAAGTCGGTGCGCCCGACGTCCCCGACGAAGAGGGCATCGCCGGTGAAGACTCCGACCGCTTCCTCACCGAATGCCGGATCGAGGAAAGCGAATGACAGGCTGTCGTCGGTATGGCCGGGCGTTTCCAGCACGCGGATGGTGATCGCGCCGATGCTGAATTCATCGCCGTCGCGGGCGGTCTCCGCATACACGACGTCGCCCGCGGCGTTCGGCCCGTGGAACACGGTGGCGCCGGTACGCTCTGCCAGCACGGCGGCTCCGGACAGCAGGTCCTCGTTGCGGTGGGTCTCGAAGATGTGCGTGATCCGACAATCGTGGCGGAGCGCGATATCCGTGTAGATGCTGCAGTCCCGGCGGGGATCGATCACCGCGGCCTCACCAGCGCTGCCGAGCACCCACGACAGGTGCGCCAGCCCGTCGGTCTTGACCTTTTCCAAGAACATGATGAATTCCGTCTGTTTGGTTTCCCGTCGTCCACCTTAGGGTATCCGCGACGCGATTCAATGCGTGATCTCCGTGGCGGACGGAAAGGGCCTTGCATCCTGATGTCTCAATGTCGTTTAATTAGTTATCGAACGTGACTTCGACGAACAGGTCCACCCGACCAGGGAGAGAGTATCCATGCGCTCATTGCTGATGACCGTACTGCTCGCGGCCACGGCGCCCGTGCTGGCCTGCGACAGCGCGCTGCTGAACCAGGATTTCCGGCGTCTGGCGTCGGAGGAATCCGTCAACCTCTGCGATGCCTACGAAGGCAAGGTCGTACTGGTCGTGAATACCGCGTCCAAATGCGGCAACACGCCCCAATACGAGGGGCTGGAAGGGCTCTACGAGGAATACGGGAAGGACGGTCTCGTGGTGCTGGGCTTCCCGTCCAACGACTTCATGGGCCAGGAACCGGGCACCGAGGACGAGATCCAGGAATTCTGCCGCATGACCTACGGGGTCAAATTCCCCATGTTCGAGAAGACGACGGTACGCGAAGAGAATGCCCACCCCTTCTTCCGCGCGCTGGCCGAGGCGGCAGGAACCTACCCCCAGTGGAACTTCCACAAGTACCTGATCGGCCGTGACGGCAGACTCATCACCGCATTCAGCCCCCGCACGAAACCCTACGACCAGGACGTCGT
>JARRPZ010000134.1:0-10209 GCA_037382365.1 Gammaproteobacteria bacterium | reverse complement strand
CGCAGGTCATAGTGGATCACGCCCGGGGCGAGTGGCATGGCGGGGCGCAATGCACGGATCGCCACGTCGACGGCGCCGGCGAGCGACTGGTGGATGAACCAGGGCAGGAACAGCAGGAGGCGCCGCAGCGAGAGCGGCGGACCCCGCCACAGCTGCATGCTGATACCGGTGGCGACCAGGACGGCGGGCACACCGATCAACCATGAGTGGACATCAGCGCCACTGACCAGCGCCCACAGGAGGGCGAAAGCCAGCAGGCGACGCAGTCCGCGCCGCCAGTTGCCGGGATCGGCTGCGCGTGCCTCGGCGTTGGGACTGTCCTGCATCACGGGCTCCCTGATACACACAGAGTCTATCGTTGGCCACGCTGCCGGGAACAGCGGGGTTTCCCACAGTCGGTTCCCGTGCCGCGGGGCCGGTCCGATGCCGCAGGCGTCAATTGGTCTCGTCGAGCAGCGAGCCTTCGTAGAGGGGCCGGCCGATGCTGAGCTGCAGCTGCCATTGCCCGGTATCCGTGTAGCCGAGAGAGAACAGCACCAGAGAACAGCACCGGTCCGATCGGCGTGCGGCCGACCAGGGAGCCGGCCAGACCGTAGACCGTCTCTTCGTCCAGGCCGTCCAGGCGGCGCTCGGCCCGTGCCACCTGCATGCGCAGACCGGCATACAGGGACTGTCCGAACACGGGAGAGATATCGGCGATGCGCCAGTAATAGCTGGTGCCGGCGAACCAGTAACCATCGCCGCGCAGCTCGCCGGGACGCAGCCCCGGGAAGGTGCGGATGCCGCCGAGGCGAAACTGCCGGTTCGGCGGCGATTCACCGGCCAGTGTGGCGCCGGCCCCGAGCGTGATGCTGAGCGAATCGCCACGCCAGTCGTACGCATGGCTGTACACGGCCTCGATCTGCTCGTATCGGGCATCACCGCCCAGCCAGCTGCCGGCATGCAGGTAGCGGACGGTCGCCAGCGTACCGCGGGTGGGCAGGGCGATTGCGTCCCGCGTGTCGTAGACGCCGCCGAGTACCAGTGCCGTCTCCGCGAGATCATCGATCGTCGGCAGGAAGATGATGCCCGTATCGAGTTCGACGTCCAGCGTGCCGCGTCGGAGCCCGGCACGCAGTTGCGCACGCGTGTCGATATTCATACCGAAATCGACCTGGGCCCAGCCTTCCTGGAGCTGGTACGTCGCGATCCGGTCGTCGCCCAGGTAGGCGTCCTGGAGATCCGTCGCGAGCCGGACGATCGGCTGCACGAAATAGCGCTGCTGCACGTCCAGGGGCTGATAGAAGTCGGTTTCGAGCAGCGTCTGCCGACCGATCTGCACGGCGCCGTGCCATTCGCCGCCGCGCGGGTTCAGCCAGGTCCGACGATAATCGGCCCGCAACACGGCCTCCAGCTCGTCCAGTTCGTTCGCCGTCAGCCCCAGGTCGAAGCGCAGGAAACCGGGACCCCAGCTCTTCTCCTCCGGGTAAATCGTGAGGATCTTTCCGTCCCGCGGTCCCTCGACCGCGTAAGTGACTCGCTCGAAGTCGCCGAGCGCGAATATGCGGTCGGTGTCCTCCACGATCTGATCCCGGGTGACCGTCGCACCCGGCGCCGTGTGGCGCAGCTGTGCCTCGACGTAAGGCGGTGCCACGCGCTCCAGGCCCTCGATGCTGACTTCGGCCAACGTGACGGCATCCCCTTCGGCCCGCGACAGGCTCTCCCGCCAGCGGGCATAGAGCGGCCGGGAAACGGAGTAGCGCGCCAGGGCGGCGCGCATTCGCTCGGCAGCGTCTCGTCCGAGATCGATGGCATCCGGCACGCGGTGGAAATCCGCGGCGCTGATGTCGTCCAGGTCGACCTCGATTCCCACGTCGCGCTCGCCAAGACTCGCGATCTGCTCCTTCTGATTGGCGTTCACCATGACGTCCAGTGCCCGGCCGACAATGGACACGGCGGAGCCGAGTTCGCCCGGCTCCGGCGAGGGCGCTGCGAACCAGACGGCGATGACGACGTCGGCGCAGACATCGCGGGCGATATCCACCGGCAGGTTCCGCATCATGCCGCCGTCACTCAGGACCTGGCCATCGAGCTTGACCGGGGCGAAGACGCCGGGCACTGCCATGCTGGCACGCAGCGCCACGGGCAGGTCGCCGCTGTCCAGTACCACCATCTCACCGGCGACCATGTCGGTCGCGATGGCCCGGAACGGGATGGCGAGGTCGTCGAAAGCGGTACTTGCGAGACCGCTGCGGGAGACGAGGGCCCGTATCATGTCCTCGATATACTGGGTGCTCAGCAGGCCGCCGGGGGTCGTCACGCCCTGCAGGCTGACACCCAGCTCCACCGAGTTGGTGTAGTTGCGCTCCGCCAGCTTGCGGCTGATAGGCGTGCGCCGGCGCAGGCCGCTCCCGCCTACCGTCCGCGACCAGTCGGTGGATCGCACGATCTCCTCGATCCGCGCCGACGGCATGCCTGCGGCGAATGGCGCACCGACGAGCGCGCCCATGCTGGTGCCGACGACGCAGTCGACGGGTATGTTCATCTCGTCGAGTATGCGGAGCACGCCGATGTGGGCGGCGCCCTTGGCGCCGCCGCCGCCCAGCACCAGCCCCACCCGGGGCCTTTCGGCGCCCGTCGCGTCCGCGGTGGTCGCGCCCGTGGCCGCGGCAGGCGCGGCGGCCAGGGAGGTCAGCAACAGGATCGTGACGATCCGTCGTAGGTCATTCATCGCTCATTCCCGCGGGGCAGGGGGGTCCGTTCCGCCGCCCCCGGCGCCAGTATGCAGGATCGCGGCCGGGGCGACAGCCCGGCGCGGGTTTCCCGGCCCGTCACGTGATTCCCCCGGTAGCTGTCGGACCGGCGTGCGGGCAGAATGGGCGTATTCGATCGGGCAAGGACGGAAAGACAGGATGATGAAGATCGCGGTACTGGGCTCGGGCGCCGGCGGCACGGCCGTCGCCTTCGACTGTGCTTCCCACGGGCACGAGGTTCGTCTCTTCGACTTCAGGCAATTCGGCGAGAACGTCGCCTCGATCGGGCGGACCGGCACGATCACCGCCGAGGGCGACATCTCGGGTATCGCGCCCATCGCCTATGCCGGACATGACATCGACGTGGTACTGCAGGATGCCGAGCTCGTCTATGTCGTCGGTCCTGCCTATGCCACGGAGCCGTTCGGCCAGGCCGTACGCGGCAAACTGAAGGAGGGGCAGACCGTCATCGTCTCGCCCAGTTCGTGCGGCGGCGCACTCGCGTTCCGCCGGGCGGCGCATCTCGCTCGCGGCGGAGACGGCGTACGCATCGCCGAGACGTCCACCCTGCAATACGCAGTGCGGCTGGTGGCACCGGGCAGCATCCGGGTGTTCCTGAAACTCCGGGCCGGCAATCTGCTGGCGGCGCTGCCTGCCGCGGACACGGCCGCCGTGCTCGACAGCATCGCCGACGTCTACCCGGGCATGGAACCCGCACGCAACGTCCTCCAGACCAGTCTGCAGAACGCGAACCCGGTCATCCATCCGGCCGTGACCCTGGCCAACGCGGCCCGGATAGAGGGGACGGGAGGCGACTTCCTGTTTTACGAGGAAGGCGTGACGGACTCCGTGGGCCGGCTCATCGAAGCGCTGGACGGCGAGCGCATCGCGATCGGTCGGGCGCTCGGTGTCGAGATCCTGCCTGATCCCGAGATGGGCGTCCGCCAGGGCTACATGCTGGAGGCGAACTACGGTTCGGGGTACCGCGAAGCACCGGGTTTCCGAGGTATCGGCGCCCAGCCCGCGCTGGACCATCGATATCTGAACGAGGACGTCGGCTATGGTCTCGTATTCATGTCCCGGCTGGGTGAACAGGTCGGCGTCGCCACGCCGGCGATGGACGCGCTGATCCGCCTCGCCTCCATCCTGATGGACCATGATTACGCCGCGGAAGCGAGACGCACGCCGGAGACTCTCGGGATAAGCGGCCGCTCGGCAGACGAGCTGGCGTCCCTGCTCGGCGGCTAGCCGCGACCGCGTATCAGCGCGACTGCCATTCCGGCAGGCGCCCGGGCGTCCAGGGGGCGCCCAGCCCCTCCAGCCGGGATTCCACGGATTCCAGTTCGTCCCGGATATCACGCAGGCGGGCCAGTGCCGCCGAGAATTCCCGGGCGGCGATCTCGTACGATGTCTCGTACTGCTCCGGCACCGGGAACCGGGTCCAGACCTGGGAGCCGTAGATGGCGTTCACGCGGCTTGCCACGGGCATCGCCGCCGGTTCGTTGCGCGACGTCACGGTCGTATCGCCGGTCAATGCGACGGAGACGTCCGCGAGCCGATTGGAGAGGCCGACCAGCCTCGCGAAGTCGTCGGGGGACCGGTCGGGTGTCTCGAGCAGGGCGGCCTGCAGATGGTCGATCCGGCTGGCGAATGCCTCCACCGACTTCACGGCCCCCTTGACGGCTCGCTGCAGCGCGGCGGCCTTGATCTGGAAGACCTGCACGGCACGGCGGTCGTCGGTGATCTCCGGACTGTTCTCGAGCGCTTTCACGGTGAAGTCCTTCGGCGTGCCCACGGTCTCCAGTTCGCCATTCCGCAGCGCGGCGAGCTGTACGCTGTAGCGGCCGGGCAGGGCCAGCGGCCCGACCGGCTCCCGTTCCCAGTACATCCGCTCCTCGGTGTCAGCGAGCACGATCGGGTCCGGTGGCGGCAGTCGCAGGTCCCAGGCCGTGCGGTTGAAGCCGGCGGCCGTCTCGCCTTTTACCTGTCGCACGAGGCGGCCCTCCTCGTCGCGCACCAGCAGGAGCAGCCGGGGCTCCTCTTCCCGGTCCTCGGCGCGCAACACGTCCCAGTCAGGGTAAGGGGTGTCGCCGCCCGCGATCTCCACCTCGATCTCGCGCCGGCGGCGCTCCTTGCGCGCCGACAGCAAGTCCTCGGCCAGGTAGTAACTGAAGACGGCCCCGAAGGGCGGATTCGGAGCGGCGTAGAAGCCGCTGCCCATGGAGCCCTTCGCACGGTCGTCCCAGATATAGCCCTCGATGTACAGCCAGGGGTCCCGCACGTCGAACAGTTGCCGTTCGGCGAGGGCGTCCGCCTTCGTCCTGAGCGGTGTGTAGTCATCCAGGATCCAGATACCGCGGCCGAAGGTGCCGACGACCAGATCGTTCTCCCGGCGCTGGATCTCGAGATCCCGCACGGCGATGGTCGGGAATCCGCCGCCGGTGAGTTCGTGCCAGGAGCCACCGCCGTCCTGGGTGAAGTAGAGGCCGAACTCGGTGCCGACGAACAGCAGTTCCGGGTCCACGTGATCCTCGGCGATGGTATGGGCCGACCCTCTCACCGGCAGATCGCCCGTGATCGGCTGCCACGTCCGACCCCGGTCCGTGGTCTTCAGGACGTAGGGCCGGTAGTCGCCGCGCTTGTGATTGTCGAAGACCGCGTAGGCGACGTCGGGGTCGTGGACGGAGGCGACCACGTCCTCGATCAGCGACATGTCCGGCACACCCGGGAATTCGGTATTGCGGCGCCACTTGCCGCCGCCGTCCTCGGTGACATTCATGACGCCGTCGTCGGTGCCGACATAGATCAGCCCTTCGACCAGCGGACTCTCGCTGAGACCGATGGCCGCACCGTACACGGAGGTGGAATCGTTCTTCGCGATGGTGTCCACGCTCCACACGCGCCCCATCACTTCCAGGCGATTACGGTCGAGCTGCCGCGTGAGGTCCGCGCTCACCTTGCGCCAGCTGTCTCCCCGGTCGTCGGATCGGAACAGGTATTCCGCCGCATAGTAGAGGCGGTGGGGATCGTGGGGGCTCACCAGCAGCGGGGTGTTCCAGTTCCACTTGTAGTTCTTCTCGCCGCTTTCGGGCAGCGGGGTGATGGCGATGCGTTCACGGCTGCGCCGGTCGTAGCGTGCGAGCCCGCCGTACTGGTACTGGGTGTAGATGGTGTTCGGATCTTCCGGATCGAACTGGGGCTTGTAGCCGTCGCCGCTGAGGATGAACGTCCAGTCGGCGTTGGTGATGCCGTGGATCACCGTCGTGCGCGACGGGGCGCAGAGCGAGTTATTGTCCTGGGTACCGCCGCAGACGTTGTAGTAGGGCTCCGCGTTGTCCGGCTGTATCCGGTAGAACTGGGTCACCGGCAGATTGCGCACGTGCCGCCAGGTCTTGCCCGCGTCCCAGGTTTCGTAGATGCCGCCGTCGCCCCCGATGTAGAGGTGGTCCGTGTTCTCCGGGTCGATCCACAGCGCGTGATCGTCGACGTGCCGGAACTCCAGTCCGAGCTTGCGCCAGGTCGTGCCGCCGTCGTCGGAGACGTGGGTGACCGTGTCCAGTGCATAGACCCGGTCCGGATCCGCCGGGTCCACGACCAGCTCGTTGTAGTACTGCGGGCTGGTCGTCATGTGATCGGAGCGCTTCTCCCAGGTGTTGCCGAAGTCGGTGGAGCGGTAGACCCCTTTCTCTTCGTCGCTGGCCTCGATGATGGCGTACAGGAGATCCGGTGCGGAGGGCGCCATGCTGATGCCGATCTTGCCCATGTCGTCCTCGGGCAGGCCGGCCGTGATCTCCGTCCAGGTCTCGCCCCCGTCGGTCGTCTTGTGTATGCCGCTGCCCGGTCCGCCGTTGATGAGCGTCCAGACGTGTCGGCGCCGCTGGTAGCTCGCGGCGACGATAGTGTCCGGGTCTGCGGGGTCGACGACGAATTCGTTCACGCCGGTGTGTTCGTCGATGTGCAGGATGCGGGTCCAGGTGTCGCCGCCGTCCGTCGTGCGGTAGAGCCCGCGGTCCCCGCCGTCGCTCCACAGCGGGCCCTGGGCGGCGACCAGGACGATGTCGCTATCGTCCGGGTGGACCCAGATGTGACCGATGTGGCCGGAATCCTCCAGACCCTTGTGGGTCCAGGTATTGCCGCCGTCGTTGGACCGGTACACGCCGTCGCCGTAGCCGACGCTGCGCTGGGCCTTGTTCTCGCCGGTGCCTGTCCAGACCGTGTCCGGATCGCGGGGGTCGCGTGCGATGACGCCGACGGCGTAGGCGCCCTGATCGTCGAAGACCGGCGTGGAAGGAGAGGTCCGCTATGCGGCCGGAGGTGACCGCCGGGCCGATGGTGCGGAGGGGGATCCCGGCCAGCGGATGGGTTGCGGCTTCGTCACCGTCGGCAGGGAGAGCCGGGTTCGCGACCATCATGGCCACGAGCGCTGCGATAGTGCGGAGATGGCGGACGGACATCGAGAGTACGCTCCTCGTCATGGTTTTCGCCGGCCCGTGGCCGGTCGGCTGATCAGGGGAAGGTCCGGAGTATAACCGGGACGCTCCGGTCAGCGATCGGGCGTCCGCCGCCGCCTGAGTTCGCGCGGATGCTCGGCGCTGCGGCGGCCATCGAAAGGTGCATGACGGCCAGCCACGGATGGCGCGCTCAGACCGGCTCCGGCGCTGGCAGGACGTACCAGACGACGGCCAGGAAATGGCATACGCCGCCGATGAGGACGAACACGTGCCATATCGCGTGGTGGTAGGGGAGCTTCTTCGCCGCATAGAAGCCCGCGCCGATGCTGTAGCTGAGACCGCCGGCGATCAGCCAGCGCATGCCGCCGCCGCCGACGGCTTCGACGACCTGGGGCATGGCGACGATCGCGAGCCAGCCCATGGCCAGATAACCGGCGAGCGACAGCCGGGGGAAGCGCCCACCGAACAAAAGTTTCGCGGCGATGCCCACCGTCGCCAGCGTCCAGATGGTGCCGAACAGCCACCAGCCGGTGGTACCGCGCAGGGATACGAGCAGGAACGGTGTGTAAGTCCCCGCGATCAGGAGATAGATCGCGCAATGATCCAGGGTCCGGAATACGGCCCTGTGCCTCGTCGCATACAGCGCGTGATAGAGGGTCGAGGCGAGGAAGAGCGCAATCATGCTCGTCCCGTATATGGCGCTGGAGACGATACGCCAGGGATCGGCCACGACCGCGGACACATACAGCATCCAGGTCAGCCCGGCGATGCTGAGCAGGGCACCGGCCCCGTGGGTCACCGCGTGGGTGATCTCCTCGGCCGGCGTGTAGCGGGGAACGGTAGTACTCATCGCGGCTCCCGTTCGGACACGGCAGTACACGGTAGCACGTCGGGCCTGCCGACGCCGATCCGCCGGATGCCGCTGATCAGATCAGGCCGCGGCGTTTCATGACCGTGTGCACGAGCGAGGTCGTCAGCACGGCGGCGGCCAGCAGCCCGATCGCTATGCCGGCATTGTTGAGCGCCATCGGTGCGAACAGCATCACGAGTCCGAGGCCCAGCATCATCGTGCCGGAGAGCAGCTTCAGCAGACGGCCTTCGCTCTCGCCGAGCTTGCGGGAGCCGAACTTCATGACGAACAGGCCGACGATGACCAGCAGGGGTATGACGTAGATCACGTTGTAGAAGACCAGATAGAGATAGAACACGACCGGGTCGGCCTCGCGCAGGGTGAGTATGCGCGTGTACACCATCGGCAGGCCGGCCGTGCACAGGAGTTCGTAGCTGTTCACCACCACTGCCAGGATCGCCGTCCCCATCAGCATGGCGGGGATGCCCGGCGCGGCGACCAGATCGCGCATGCGCTGGTACATGCCCGGCTTCTTCGAGTCCGGGATGGACAGCGACGGCCCCGTGTTGAACCAGAAATAGTCCTTGATGTTCACGGCCGCCAGTGCGACCGCGATCAGACCGGCGATCATCGTCACGATTCTGAGCTCGCCGATCAACAGGAAGACGTTCAGCCAGGCGGCCATGAACACGAAGTAGATCAGGCCCGATATGAAGACGAACGTCCCGCCGACCAGCAGCATGCGCGTACGGCTGCGGGCATGCACCATCAGGCTCAGCAGGAACAGCAACACGAAGAAGGCGCAGGGATTGAAGGCATCCAGGCCGGCAATCACGACGGTGAGTATGGGCAGTCCCCAGTTCGACGGATCGATGCGCCCGATGAGCGGCAACTCGATGCCGGCGGCATCGGGCGCAGCGGCAGGCATCTCCCGGGCCGGCGTGGACAGGAAACGGGTCGGGTCGGACCGGCATGCCTCCAGCTCGGCGAGCAGCCGTGCCCCCGTGGTCTCGGCCTTGTCGTAGCCCGTGCGCAACTGACCGCAAAACAGGAAACCCGGCACGCTCCTCGCCTTCTCGTCGATCGTCCGGGCGATGTCGCGGTAGAGCAGGCCGTTGTCCCGGTTCTTCGAGATCTCGTAGCGCCGCAGGTCGATCCATTCCCTCTCGCCCAGATCGGCGACGAAGGGCTTCGCCTCCTGACAGTGGGGACAGCTGTCCGAGTAGAAATAATAGAGTACGAGGGTCCGCTCGCCGTCCGCGCCTTCGCTCACCCATTGCACCTCCTCGGCGATCGCGGGTGCGCAGAGCAGCGCGGTGAGCAGCGCGAGGGCTCGCGCGTATCGAATCCGTGACATGGCGGCCTCCGGGGCGTCCGACCGGCGAAATCTACTGGGGGTTGCCCGCCCGGGCAATCGTGGTAATCCGCCAGGCAGGGAGCCCGTCGGCCGGCTGGCAATGTGCCGATACTCCGGTACCCTTGGAACCATGGAGGAGAATCTGTCCAACGGTCGGCTGGACAACAGCTACTCGCGCCTGCCGGAGCGCTGCTACGCACGCGTCTCGCCTGACGCCGTGCCGCGGCCCGTGCTGCTCGCCTGGAACGACGAACTCGCCGCCGAACTGGGCCTCGACGCGCTCGCGGACGACGAGGCGTCTCTCGCCCGACTGTTCGGGGGTCAGGAGCTGCCACCGGGCGCCGAGCCGCTGGCGCTGGCCTACGCCGGTCATCAGTTCGGGCAGTTCGTGCCCCAGCTCGGCGATGGCCGTGCGGTGCTGCTCGGCGAGGTGGTCGACCGATCGGGGAAACGCCGGGACATTCAGCTGAAGGGCTCCGGGCGCACCCCCTACTCCCGGATGGGCGACGGCAAGTCGTCACTCGGTCCCGTGATCCGGGAATACCTGCTGAGCGAATGGATGCACGCCCTGGGCGTGCCGACCACCCGGGCGCTCGCCGCCGTCGCGACGGGGGAGCAGGTGTTCCGCGAGGCGGCCCTGCCGGGAGGCGTCTTCACCCGGGTCGCCGCCAGTCATATTCGGGTCGGCACCTTCGAATACTTCGCGGCGCGCGACGATAGCGAGGCGCTGGGCGCGCTGGCCGACTATGCGATCGACCGGCATTACCCGGAGGCCCGGGAGGCGGAGGCGCCCTGCCGGGCGTTCTTCCGCGGCGTGCT
>JARRPZ010000133.1:0-15910 GCA_037382365.1 Gammaproteobacteria bacterium | reverse complement strand
AGCAGCCAGGCGAGGGAACTGATTGCGACCTCGTGTCGGATGGGGACGAGGGTGTCGTGCAGCATCTTGTATGCCCAGTTTGCGAAGAGGGCCGCCTCCTCGTTGACCTCGTCGCCGTGAAACATCTCGATCACCAGTTCCCGCTCCAGCGCGATCACGGTGTCGATGACGCCCTCCAGCTCATCGGCGATGAGCGCATGGGCATCGTGTAATTCCCCGGGAACATGTTCCGCCCCGGGCCGGCGCAGATATGGCATGAGACGACGGGACCCGACTTCCAGTCCCTCGTTCGGGGCCGTCGCAAATTTCGTGTCGTGCCAGCCGTTGGCGATGACCTCACCGTTCTTGATGATGGGCAGTGCCTCGCCCACCTCCGCGATAGCGGAGCAGGCACGCTGCAGCGACTTCATGGCGTGACTCTCGCGATCGAGAGGCAGCTGGTCTGCCGACAGGACTTCGCGGACGGCGCGCTTTATCAGCCGTATATGAGCGACGGCCGCGAGCTGATGGCCCAGGCAGATATAGACCTGGGTGGCATCTCGCGCAGATCGCCGCATGAGCAGCTGTTCGACGAGGGAAAGGATGTCTTCCAGGCTGGCGCGGGTGCCGTCGAAACTGGCGGCCTCGTAAGCCGACGGGTTCCCGCCCTCGAAAATCGTCGCCATCCCGGCACTGAGGACGTTGGCGAGGCGCTCGGGGTGAGCGATGCCGCTCTCCCAGACCGGGTAGAGGATCGTATCGGCATCCGCGATCTGCTGTAGCAGGTAGGCGACGTTCTTGGAAGCGCGGACGTTCTCCTGCTGCAGGTTGACACCGACATCCGGCCAGGGTTCGACGATCGAGATGCTCTGGCGGAACAGTTCCGGCAGCGCCAGTAGCTGATCCAGTTCCAGCTTGCTGAGGATGACCTTCTCGAGCGGCGGCGCGATGCCCCATTCGAACGAGCCCGGGTGCACCAGCTGGTCCCGGCCGGGGAACGGCGTCGGCGAGGTGCGGTCGCGCAGGAAGTACCCGAACAGGGCATGGACCGATTGCATCGATGAGGGGTGGCGCCCCAGGATGCCCGGTTTCGTACGCCAGCCGAGGTCTTCCAGCCGATCTCGCTCCGCTGCCACCGGTCGCCCGCTCCGAGTCCACGAGACTCATGTCCCACCGGAATCGGTAGCAAGATCCGGGCCAGCGGCGTATGTCGGAGGATGGGCTCGCGGAGCCCCGGCGGTGTTGCCAATTGCACCGAATCAAGGCAGTGGCAGGCTGCGCAGGCGCCGTTTCGGTGCGAATGACGGCGGCGCTATTGTGCCGGGCGCCGTTCGTCCTCCCGGGTGAACGGCACGAATCGCACCGGGAGCACGTGCGTAGATTCCACCTTGCCATCCGGTCCCTTCTCGAGGACTTCGAGGGACTGGCCGGCGCCCTGCGGTCCGACCGGGATGACCAGGCGGCCGCCCGGGGCGAGTTGCTCCAGCAGCGGCGGTGGCACGGTTTCCGGGGCTGCGGTGACGATGATCGCATCGAATGGAGCGGCTTCCGGCCAGCCGCGATAGCCGTCACCGATACGCACGGTCACGTTGTCGTAGCCCAGTCGTGCGAGGGTCTGCTTCGCCCGCAGTCCCAGCGACTCCACGATCTCTATGGTGTACACGCGCTGCACGATCCCTGCGAGGACGGCGGCCTGATAGCCGGAACCGGTCCCGATCTCCAGCACCCTGGCGTCGGGGCCGACGGCGGCGAGGTCCGTCATCAGCGCCACGATGTAGGGTTGCGAGATCGTCTGGCCCTCGCCGATTGGCAGGGGTCGGTTCGAGTAGGCGTACGGCCGCCAGCTCGCCGGCACGAACTCGTGTCGCGGCACCTGACGGATGGCCTGCAGCACGGCGGGATGGAGTTCCCTCCTGCCGGTGTAGTCGGCGGTCTCGGCGACCTGTTCCTCGATCTCGCGGGCAAGCGCCTCCCGCCGAGCGTCCCAGTCCGGTTGTGCGCATGCCGGCGATGCCGCACTCAGGACGGCGGCCAGAGCGATCGCCAGGCGACGGAACAGTGTCTTCTCTCGCATCGGGTTTCACCGTAATCCCGGCTGGACGGACCCGTCAATGCCGTCGCCGTTCCCGGTCGTTGCCGACCACGCGGTAGAGCAGGGCGCCCGCCGCGATCGTCACGAGCGCCGCCAGCATCTCGAGGGGTTCGACGGTGGCGGCGAGTGCGGCGAAGAGCAGGGTGAACGTGACGAAGACGAGGGGCGCCCAGGGATAGCCGGGCAGCACGTGGCGTCGGTTCGGTTCGCGACGGACGGCGAGGAACAGGCTCGCGACGGTCGCAGCGGCGCTCAGTCCGAGCGTGAAACCGAGATAGGACAGGAGTTCCCGCAGGCCCGTGAACCAGACGACGCCGATCGCCAGCGTGCCCTGCAGAATGATCGCGGCCGAGGGTGTCTCGCCGCGAAAGCGGAGTGCTCGCGGGAACAGTCCGTCGTCCGCCATGCGGGCGTAGACCCGGGGTCCGGCCATCACCATGGCGGACACCGAGGTGAACAGCGCCAGCGCGATCAGCAGGCGCATCGCGTCGGCAAGGGGTTGGCCGCCGAGAGCACGGGCGGCGACAGCGGCAATGTCCTCCTGACCTGCGGCCGCCTCGAAGGAGGGTGCCAGCACGAATACGGCGTTCAGTCCGAGATACACGAAGACGGTGAGGACCGTGCCGAGGACGAGGGCGCGCGGCACGACCCGGGAAGCATCGGGCACTTCACCCGCCAGATACACGGCCGCGTTGAAGCCCGAGTAGCTGAACGAGATCCACATCAGCGTCAGCGCGAACGCTGCAGGCCGGACGGACGGGGAACCCGCCTCCCGCAATGCCGCGAGTCCGCTCCACGTCTCGGCGCCCGGGCCGAAGAGCGAGTATCCGCAGAACGCGATCAGCAGGATCAGTTTGACCGTGACGGCGACGTTCTGCACCAGGGCGCCATGTCGTACCCGAAGCGCATGCAGCAGCACCGCGATCGCGATCAGTCCGGTCGCGACTAACTTCAGGACGGCGGATCCGTGCTGACCGGGCCATGCGTAGGCCGCGAATGTGAGCGCGGAGTAAGCGATCGCCGCCGTGAAGCCGGCCAGCAGCGAGACCCAGCCGGCGATGAAGCCCGCCGCCGGGTGGACCAGCCGTGAGAGGTAGAGATATTCACCCGCGGATCCCGGCACCAGACGGCAGAGTGCGCCGTAGCTCACGGCCCCGCAGAGGGCGAGGAGGCCGCCGATGCACCAGGCGGCGAGCACCGGCGCCGGCGAGCCGAGGTCGGCCAGCGCGAACCCGGAAGTGGTGAAGACGCCGGCACCGATCATGTTGCCGACCACCAGAGCGGCCAGCGTCCAGAGACCGAGGGAGGGATTCTTGTCGGTCATCGCGGTCGCCCGGAAAACTCACGCCTTGCGGTGGCGTGTCTACCTTTCCAGAATACCGCATGCTCCGGGCACAGTACTTTTTCCGACCGTCCGAGAAAGGCCTCATGGCCTGGGACGTCCGGCGTCTCGTACGACTGAGCCGGGACCTGCCGGTCAGGCAGGTTGCGTTGTCAGGGATCCGGGAACTGGATGAGCCGCACTGGTACTCCGAAGAGGGCGACACGCCCACCTGCCGGTCATTGTTGGGTCACATGCGACTCATCGACGAGGCACGGCTGGAATATCCGATCATCCTGGACGAAGAGGGCCGCGTGATGGACGGCATGCACCGGGTCTGTAAAGCGATCCGGGAAGGCAGGGAAACCCTGCCGGCGGTCCGCTTCGAGACGAACCCGCCCCCGGATTACGTGGGGCGTGATCCGCAGGATCTGCCCTACGACGACGAGTAGCCGTCAGGCCGGCCAGCGCGTGTTCTAGTCCATTTTGTCCGCAGCCTCTTCGGCCTTCTCCTTCGCTTCGTCCGCGGCGTCTTCGACCGCGTCGCCGGCGTCTTCGACCGCGTCGCCGACTTTTTCTGCCGCCTTCTCCGCAGGCGATTTCTCCTCGCAGCCGGCGGAGGCTATGGTGAAGAATCCGGCGATGAGGCCGATCAGTGCGGCTCGGTGCAATCTTGTCATGTGTCTACCTTTCGTGTGTATGGTCGTATGTATGGTCGATGGTAATGCAGCGGACCGGCAGAACGACTCGTCGCCTCTTTCGAGCGTCGAGCCATCCCTCCGGTCCGCGGACCCAGTGAACGGCGTGTTTCGTTACCGGCGGCGCTAGCCGTCAGACAGGCGGCCGTCCTCTCACTGCGTGGGCGATCGCGCTGATGACGAGCAGCGCGAGGAAGACGAAGAAGAGAATTTTCGCGATACCGGCGGCGGCACCGGCGATGCCCCCGAATCCGAGGACCCCCGCGATGATAGCGAGCACGAGAAAAGCGATAGCCCAACTGAGCATGTTAAGTACCTCCAGAATCAGTCTTGGTGGTACCCGACGAATCCTCTCGAATCAGCCAGAGAACTCAAGCATCCGACGAGCGAAACGAAAAGTTTAACATATTCCGTGGGTTACTTCAGGTGATCGAGGGCGCCGTATTCGTCAGCCGCCTTTCACGCAGTTCACCGCACGCCTCGTCGCATCACGCAGATCGTGACAAGCGGCGACCGATGCCGTGTACCGTCTCCTCCGGCTCGACGGACGCGGCGGCCTTTTTCGCTCGCCTGGCCATGGCCACGTGTCCGGACGGCCCCGGCGGGCCGGGAACGTGTACACTCCTCCCGGAACCGGAAAAGAAGAAAACGTCAGGAGTCTCTGTTGGCCGGAGCCAGTCTGCTAACGCTGCTCGACGACATCGCGACGCTGCTCGACGACGTCTCGGTACTGACCAAGGTCGCCGCGAAGAAGACGGCGGGTGTCCTTGGCGACGATCTCGCCCTGAACGCCCAGCAGGTGACGGGTATCCGCGCCGAGCGGGAACTGCCTGTCGTGTGGGCGGTATTCAAGGGCTCCGCGCTCAACAAGCTCATCATGGTGCCCGTGGCGCTGGCATTGAGCGCCTTCCTGCCCTGGACCATCACACCTTTGCTCATGCTCGGCGGGGCCTTTCTCTGTTACGAGGGCTTCGAGAAGGTCGCCCATCGCCTGCTGCACTCGTCGGCGGAGGACGAGGCGGAAAGAGAACAGCGTCTGAAGGCGGTCGCCGACGGGAAGGTCGACATGGTGGCCTTCGAGAAGAAGCGGATACGCGGGGCGATACGCACGGACGCCATATTATCGGCCGAGATCATCGTGATCGTCCTGGGGACGGTGCAGGATGCGGATTTCGTTACCCGAGTGCTCGTCCTTTCCGTCCTGGCGGCGCTGATCACGATCGGTGTCTATGGTCTCGTCGCCGGTATCGTCAAGCTGGACGACGTCGGCCTCCATCTGGTCGAAAAAGAGGGCGATTCCGGCTGGATCCGCTTTCAGCACACGCTCGGGCGGTGGATCCTCAGAATGGCGCCGAAGTTCATGAAGGCCCTGTCGGTGTTTGGAACGGCGGCCATGTTCCTCGTCGGCGGCGGAATCCTGGTGCATGCCATCCCGCAGCTGACGGAATGGCTCCACGTCGTCGAGCACTTTGCGCACGGTCTCGCCTTCGGTGGCAACGTCGCCGCCGTCATCGCCGCAGGACTGTTCAACGGATTATTCGGTATCCTTACCGGCGGTGTCCTCGTCGGTGCCGGCAGCCTCCTGCAGAGACTGTTCAAGGGCGAAACCGCCGAATCCTCCCACTGAGGATGCTGCGCCGTACGGGCGACCGTCTCGATCGTCTGGGCCTTACAGTTTGATCTAAAAAATCAATCGAAAGGCTGATTACATTCGATCTAGACTATGTGTGTTCTTCACTCTCTTGGAAACGGGGAGATTTCAAAATGTTGAAAAGACCGATACCTGTACTCGCGGCTCTGGCGATCCTGGCCGCACCGGTCGGATTGCCGAGCGTTGCGCTCGCTCAGGGTGAGCCGAGGTCGAACCAGTTCTGGTGGCCGGAACAGCTCGACCTGAGTCCGCTGCGCAAGAATGATGGTTCATCCAACCCTTACGGTGCGGACTTCGACTATGCGGCGGCATTCGCCACCGTCGATCTCGCCGCCCTGAAGGCCGACATCGAGAAAGTGATGACGACGTCGCAGGACTGGTGGCCGGCCGACTGGGGCAATTACGGCCCGCTGTTCATCCGGATGGCCTGGCATAGCGCCGGCACCTACCGCGTGGCCGATGGCCGCGGCGGCGCCGACGGCGGTCAGCAGCGGTTCGATCCCCTCAATAGCTGGCCGGATAACGCCAACCTCGACAAGGCTCGCCGCATCCTGTGGCCCGTCAAGCAGAAGTACGGCCGCAAGGTGTCCTGGGCCGATCTCATGATCCTGGCCGGTAATGTCGCGCTCGAGAATGCGGGCTTCAAGACCTTCGGATTTGCCGGCGGACGCGCTGACGACTGGGCGCCCGAGATCGTGAACTGGGGTCCGGAGACCGAGATGCTGGGCCGTGACCGCTTCGACGACGAAGGGAAGCTGAAGGGAAGCCGGACCCGGTCGCTTCCGCGGAGCAGATTCGCCACAGCTTCGGTCGCATGGCGATGAATGACGAGGAAACCGTCGCGTTGATCGCCGGCGGCCACACGCTCGGCAAGCTGCACGGTGCGGCCAAGCCCGGTGACTGTGTCGACCGCGAGCCGGCTGCGGCGGGCATCGAGAAGCAGGGCCTCGGCTGGGCAAACAAGTGCGGCAGCGGTAATGCCGAATACACGATCACGAGTGGCCTGGAAGGCGCCTGGACTCAGACGCCGACCACCTGGTCCATGCTGTACCTCGCCAACCTCTTCAACTTCGACTGGGAGCAGACCCGCAGCCCGGGTGGCGCGATCCAGTGGGTGCCGAAGAACGGTGCGGCTGCCGATTCGGTGCCTGATGCCCACATCGAGGGCAAGTTCCACCAGCCGGTCATGCTGACGACCGACCTGGCGCTGAAGGAAGATCCGGAGTACCGCAAGATCGCGAAGCGGTTCCTCGAGAATCCCGAGGAGTTCGACGACGCCTTCGCACGCGCCTGGTTCAAGCTGACCCATCGCGACATGGGTCCGCGTGCACGCTATGTCGGCACCGAGGTGCCGTCCGAGGTGCTGCTGTGGCAGGATCCCGTTCCGGCCGTCGATCACCAGCTGATCGGGAAGAGTGATGTCGCCGACCTGAAGGCGAAGATCCTGGACTCCGGGCTCACCATTCCCGAGTTGGTCCGGACCGCCTGGGCCTCCGCCTCGACCTACCGTGGCAGCGACATGCGCGGTGGTGCCAACGGGGCGCGCATCCGCCTCGCGCCGCAGCGTGACTGGCCGGTCAACAACCCGAAGGAACTGGCCAAAGTGCTGGACCGTCTGGAGAGCATCCAGGAGGACTTCAACGAGTCGCAGTCGGGTAACACGCGGGTCTCCCTCGCCGATGTGATCGTGCTCGGCGGCGCGGCTGCCATCGAGCAGGCCGCGAAGAAGGCCGGCTACGACGTGACGGTGCCGTTCGTGCCCGGTCGTACGGATGCGACCCAGGAGCAGACGGACGTGGAGTCGTTCGCAGTGCTCAAGCCGACCGCCGACGGGTTCCGAAACTACTACGGCGAGCTGAACTACATGTCGCCGACGGAAGCCCTGGTGGACAAGGCGGACCTGCTGACGCTGACGATCCCGGAGATGACGGCCCTGATCGGCGGCATGCGGGCTCTCGATGCCAACACCGGCGGGCTGGACCATGGCGTATTCACGGACCGCCCGGGCACGCTGAGCAACGACTTCTTCGTGAATCTGCTCGACATGTCCACCAAGTGGTCAAGGGCGTCGGAGGGTATCTACGAGGGCCGTGACCGGGCGACCAACGATCTGAAGTGGACCGCCACGCCGGTCGACCTGATCTTCGGCTCGAACTCGGAGCTGCGTGCGATCGCCGAGGTCTACGCGTCGCAGGACGGACGCTCGAAGTTCGTGAGCGACTTCATCCTCGCGTGGACCAAGGTGATGACGCTCGACCGCTTCGATGTGACCCTGCCGAGTCGCGAGGCCGTGGTGGCCAGTCGCTGACAGGAGGGCCCGACCGCACATCCGGGCTTCAGGCCCGGGGAGCGGCAAGTCCGCAACGACGACGGCGGCGCCTCAGGCGCCGCCGTTTTTTTGGCCGCCGGCACCGGATCGCCCTCCGTCAAGCGTGGCGTCTGACGCGCCCGTGCCCGTTACCGCACGGCCTAATCCCGGTCCTTGTCCGAACGCCGTCTTCCCCGGGACTTGCCCCGTCGGCACTGCTGCCGATAGAGATCCGCGGCGAAACCGATTCCCACGTCGGTATCGCGCCGGTCATCCGTCCGGCGGTCGGTGTAGTGCTGGTAGCGGCAGCTACATTCCGGCTGGTCGCAATCGGTCAGCGGCAGGATCGGCGCCTCGTCGGTGAGAAAGCGCTTGCCGGCGATTTCGCGGGCCCCGTCGCAGCAGACGCTGGCGCCCGGAATCACCTCGACGCCGTGGAATCGGCGCTTCGGCGCTGCGGCCGGAGCGCGGTCCTTTTCGGTTGCGCCCGGCGATCGGCGGGCGAAGCGAGACAATAAACCCATGGTATGCCCCCACAATCCAGACTGCCGAGGGTAGCAACAGGGCGGGGACCGTCCCGCGAATCAGTTCACGTTTCGTCCCGCGGAAAAAGTCGCCCGCTTCTGGTCAGCGGAGGGCTTCGAGACCACCACGATAGGACCCCGATTTCTTGTAATGCGCGACGAACCGGTCGGCCAGACGGGTCGGTTCCGGCAGCCGGAAACCGCCGCCGCAGGCGAGCACCCACGCGACGCTCGAGCGGTGGTCGGCGAGATGGCCGGGGCTCACGTAGACCGGCTTCACCCCATCGCGGGTCCGGAGGACAGAGCCGATACGCTCGTCCCCGTCCACGAGCGGTGCCACCGCGCCGCGTCGCCGCCCGGGCACGCCGTGGGTGCCGCAGAGCCGGGACTTGGCACAGCCGACGGTCGGGACGCCCGCGATCAGCCCCAGGTGGGATGCGAGTCCGAGCCGGCGCGGATGGGCGATGCCCTGGCCGTCGCACAGGATCCCCCCGATCGGCGTCGCCAGTCGCCGCAGCACCTTCAGGAGCACCGGCACCTCGCGAAAGGAGAGCAGGCCGGGCACGTAGGGGAAGCGCAGCTCCATACGGGCGCCACGGGACTCGATCACGCGCCGCCGGCCGACGTCCCAGACGACTGCGACGGCGATGACGTCCTCGCCGAGGAAGGCGCAGTCCAGTCCCACGATCGTCTCCGGCACTGGTGCCGCGCATAGACGGACCCGGTCCCGGAGGCGCTCCTGGACCGCTACCGCCTGCTTCGGCGTCAGTCGCCAGGCATGTGGCGCGCGGGGGATCTTCACTGTCGCCGGATCACCGGTCGGGCCATCCATGCCAGGCGGGTCCGCGGACGACACGGCCGGGTGTGGCGCCGGCATGTTCGCCCTCTCGCAGGACGGGGACGCCGTTGACCAGGATATGCTGCACGCCGGTCACGCCCTGGCCCTGCTTCAGATCGCTCATCCCACGACCGTCATCGCGGTCAGAGCTTCTTCAGGTCCCGGATCATCTCCCTTGCGGCGGTCCGTCCCGGGTTGCCGCTGACGCCTCCGCCGGGATGGGCGCCGGAACCACAGAGATAGAGGTTGTCGATCGGCATGCGGTAATCCGCGTAACCGGGCACCGGTCGCATGCTGTAGAGCTGGTCGAGGCCGAGGCACCCGTGCATGATGCAACCGCCGACGAGTCCGTACTCCCTTTCCAGGTCGAGGGGACTCAGCACCTGTGCGCCGAGCAGGATGTCGCGGAGGTTGGGGCAGAACTCGCCGACGAAGTCGAGGACGTGATCGGCGGCATGCGCTTTCTCCTCGTCCCAGTCACGGCCTTCGGGCAGCTCGTAGGCGAAGTGCTGACAGAAGAGGCTGAGCACGTGCTTGCCCGGCGGAGCCAGCGAGTCGTCGATGGCACTCGGCATGTACATCTCGATGATCGGGCGCCGGGACCAGCCGCGGCTGCGGGCATCGTGATAGGCATCCTCGCAGTATTGCCAGTCGCCGTTGAAGAGTGTCATCCCCTGCAGGCGCGCCAGCTGCTCTCCGTCCGCGAGATGGTTCAGGTTCGCGGCGACGATCTTCGCGCGCATCTCGCGTCCGTCTTCGAGCCGTACACCGCGTGCGACACCATTCTCGATCAATACCTCCGCGACGGGCGCATCGACCTCGATCCGCGCCCCGTGGGCTTCCGCCGACCGCCGCATGGCCTGGGTGATGGAGCCCATGCCGCCTTTCGCGTGGCCCCAGGCCCCGAGCTTACCATTCACTTCGCCGAAGAAATGGTAGATGAGCACGAAGGCCGAGCCGGCCGAGTAAGGGCTTACCATGTTGCCGACGAAGGCCTGTTGCGAGTACTGGGATTTCAGCGCCACGCTCTCGAACCACTCGTCCATGTACTCGGCCACGCTCATGGTCATGAGCTTCATGAACTCCGCCTGCATTTCGGGGCCGAGCTTGCGCAGCCGATTGGCGAGCTTGCCGGCGCGGATCAGGTCCAGGAGTCCGCCACCGATGTTGGGCGGCGTTTCCAGGACGAGCTCACGCATCATCTGTGCCGCCATCTCCAGCGCGCGCTCGAAACGCGGGAACGCTTCGGCATCCCGGGTCGACAGGGAGGCGACGACCCGCATGTACTCGTCCGCATCGTCCGGGAAGAAGCATCCGCTCCCGGGTTCGAGCCCCGGCTGCAGCGTGCAGTCGGCACCGTCCATGATCTCGAGCCCGTACTTCTCCAGTTCGAGATCCTCGATGACCACCGGGTTCAGCAGACTGACCACGTAGGAACACACCGAGTTGCGGAATCCCGGCAGGAACTCCTCCGTGATTGCGGCCCCGCCGACGATGCCCCGACGCTCGAGCACGGTCACGGAGTGACCGGCGCGCGCGAGGTATCCGGCCGCGACCAGGCCGTTGTGCCCGGCCCCGACGACGACGGCGTCCGTTGTGCTCACGAGGGCCGGGCGCGTCGGTTCAGTCGGTCGGCGTGAGTTTCAGGAGCCGCCCCTGGCTCTCGCCCCGCTCGTCCTCGAGCACCCAGATACTCCCGTCGGGGCCTTCCTCCAGGCTCCGGATGCGGGCACCCATGACGTAGCGTTCCACTTCCCGGGCCTCCTCGCCGTCCAGCTCGATGCGCACGATGGCCTGCGACGACAGGCCGGCCGCGAAGGCGTCGCCGCGCCAGTCGGCGAAGCGGTCGCCCCGGTAGATCATCAGGTCGCCCGGCGAGATGGCCGGCACCCAGGCGACGGCCGGCTTCTCGAACTCCGGGCGCGTGTCGTGATCCGGGATCTCGCGGCCGTCGTAATGATCGCCCTCCGAGACCTCCGGATAGCCGTAGTTCGCGGCCCGGACGATGTGGTTCAGCTCGTCGCCGTGTGCCGGACCCATCTCGATGACCCACAGCCGACCGTCCGGATCGAAATCGATACCGAGCGGATTGCGGTGTCCGAGGGACCAGAACTCGCCGTAGACGCCGATGTCGTCCACGAGCGGGTTCTGTTCGATGTAGTTGACGAAGGGATTGTCGTCGGGGACCGAGCCATCCTCTCTGAGCCGCAGCACCTTGCCCATGTTGCTCTGCATGTCCTGAGCCGGGGTGAACTTCTGCCGGTCGCCGGAGGTGATCCACAGGTAGCCCTGGTCGTCGAAGGCCAGCCGATGACCGTAGTGGCCGTAACCGACCACCTTGGGATACTGACGCCAGATGACCTCCGCGTCCGACAGGTTGCCGCCGCGTTCGGTGAGGTTCAGCTTCGCACGGATCACCGCCGCGCCGCGGGTGTCTGCGACACCGCCCTCGACGTAGCTCAGGTAGATGAGACCGTTGCTCGGAAAATCGGGATGCAGGATGACGTCACCGAGCCCGCCCTGGCCGCCGTAGTCCACGTCGGGGATGCCGCGCACCGGACGCGACTTCTCCCCGTCCTGGGTCACGACCAGCAGGTTGCCTTTCTTCTCGGTCACGAGGAGTCGCCCGTCCGGCAGGAACGCCATGGACCAGGGTTCATCGAACGAGGTGATCGCTTCGACGTCGAATGGCGCAGCGTCCTGTGCATGGACCGGAGCGGTGAACAGCGCGAACAGCGCCAGAACTGAGAATTTCTTCATTGCAGAATTACTTGAGCTTTCCGTGAGCGTGGGCCGAATGTAGCGAACGGGGACCGGCATCGCCAGCGCGGCTCGTCGGCGGCGGGGCTCCCGAACGGCTATTCGCCGCGGGACGGCGACCGGATTCGACCGCCGCGAATAATCGCTAGCGATTACCGGCGTCGACCGGCACGAGGATATCGCCGAGGAGCCGGTCCCAGTCCGAGATCCCGCAGCCGTCGTTGCGGAATACCCTGGTATCGACGGGCGTTCCGTCGAGCGTGCCCGTGACGAAGGCCTGCTCCGGGCCACCGTAGATCAGGGTGCAGGCCCGCTCCGGCGGAGGACCTTCGATGAGTCTCTCGCGGACCGCCGGCCGACCGAGGGCCGCGCAGGCTTCTCGCGGATCGACATCGGCATCACCTTCCAGGCTCGCACCGGTCGGCCCGCAGGTGAGGGTGTAGGAAAGGGAGTCGGCGTAAGGGCGGGCTATCAGCACGGTCAGGTCGGCGCGTACTTCATCGCCGCCGGACGGGACGGCGGCGGCGGCGCTGTCAGGCGGAGTGCCGGCACAGGCCGACAGCACGAAACAACCCGCGGCCACGGCGAGGCGGCCGATCGACGAGCCTGCCCGCACGTGTTCCGGTCAGTCCAGCCGGGACAGCAGGACGATACCGGCGGCGGGTGCGATGATGAGCCAGAGCCAGATGAGCATGGTAAGTCACCTCTGTCGGGGTCCTTCCCTGGACGGGTTTTTGTAAAGTCCCCTTGACAGGAAGGTTGTAACGCAGGCCGGGCCGGGTTTCAACCGGCGGCGGCTCTGGCGCGGCGCCGGCGGGGCGCGGTGGCGGGGCGGGTCGACGCCGCGAAAGCGGCGAGAGCCTGCAAAAACCGGGCTCTTTCCTCCGCGGATTCCCGGGTGGCGGGGCTGAGATGGCTCGGGTGCTGCTGCCGGTCCAGCCAGAATTCTCCGGAGATTTCTCCGGCTTCCGTGGCAGCGGCGAGCCAGACGACGGTATCGGCTCCCTGTTCCGGGGTGCGCAGCAGTGATTTCGTGACGCGGTAGAACCCCGGCAGAGACTGCTCGACGCCCGGCGTGTCCGCCCAGCCCGGGTGCATGGCATTCACCGCGATCCCGTCGTCCCGCCAGCGCCCGGCCCATTCCTCGGTCAGGATCATGAGGCCCCGTTTGGCGCGGGCATAGGCGACCGACCCGGAATAGGCGCCATGCTCGCTCTGCAGATCGTCCACGTGGATCTTCTGTGTGTACATACCGCCGGACAGCACGTTGACCACGCGTGCTTCCCCGATCGCCTGCAACAGCGGATGCAGCCGCTCGGTCAGGATACAGGGCCCGAGCAGCAGCAGCGCGAAGCTCTTCTCGAGGCCCTCCGGCGTCACCTGTCGCGGATTGAAAAGCGCGCCGGCGTTGTTGATCAGGACATCGACGGGCCTGCCGTCCGCCAGCAGCCGGTCGCAGAGTGCATGCACGTCGGCCATCAGGGAAAGGTCGGCAATCTCGTATTCGATGTTGCCATTGCCGGTCCGTTCTGCCAGTTCCTCGACCAGGCGGTGCGCTCTGGCCTCGTCCCGCGCCACCAGGACCAGGTTCGCGCCGCGGCGGGCGAGCTCCTCGGTCGCGGCACGGCCGATCCCCGACGTCGCGCCGGTGATCACGATGCGCTTGTCGCCGAGGTAGGCCGAGACCGGCCGCCACTGCCGGCGCGCGGCACAATAGCCGAGCCGCGTGAAACGCCACAGCCCGGGAAGCACCAGGCGATCGGCCGCCTCGATCCAGGGCGAAGCACCGGGGGGTTCGAACGCGTCTTCCAGTGCGCTCTTCAGGCCGCCCATCGCACTCTTTCCGACCCGATCCATGATGCCGGGGAAACGCCGGCTGACGACGGCGATCGGTGCGGGGAAGTCGAATTCCGCGATGTAGCGCACGCGCGTGCGATCGCCCACGCGGCGGAACCGGATCTCCTCGTTCGCCGTGAAGAAGCGCGAGTCGACCGTCATGCGGATGCGGGCGTCCGGTTCGAACCCGACCACGCGGTAGTGCAGCGCGAAGCCCGCCTTCATGTCGATGCGGTACTCGGTGCCGACCCCGGGAGGCCCCTCGGTGAGCCGCGCGGCACCCGCGACGGCCGGATCCCATTCCTCGATACGGGAGAAATCGGCCAGATAGGCGAAGACTTCGTGCAGGGGACGCGAGACCTCTATGGTCTCGTCGAGAATCACTGGTTCGCTCATGGATATTCTCACCGCGGACGTCGAGGTCGCATTATTCGGGCGCGGGCACCGGTCGGATGCAAGGCGGCCTGCGGTTGCCGAGGTGCCGCCCGGAGCGTAGGCTGGATTATCCGACCGGCAGAGAAGGGGGGAGCGCCATGCGCAGATTTCTCGTGCTCGTCTACGGTGTCTGCTGCTATCTGGTCTTCTTCGGTACGTTCCTGTACCTGATCGGTTTCCTGGGCAACTTCGGGGTGCCGAAAGCCATCGACGACGGTGCCGTCACTCCGCTGGTGCCGGCACTGCTGCTCGACCTGGGCCTGATCGCGCTCTTCGGTATCCAGCACAGCGTGATGGCCCGGCCGGCGTTCAAGCAGCGCTGGATCCGCATCGTGCCGCGGTCGGTGGAGCGCAGCACCTATGTCCTGGTGACCAGCCTGATCCTGATCTCGATCTTCTGGCTGTGGCAGCCGATACCGCAGACGGTCTGGCGCGCAGAGGCACCATGGCTGGCCAGCCTGCTCACGACAGTGTTCTTCGCCGGCTTCCTGATCACGCTGCTCTCGACCTACATGACCGATCATTTCGACCTGTTCGGTCTTCGGCAGGTCTGGCTGCGCTTCGTCCGCCGTCCCTACGAGTATCCGCCGTTCAAGGTCAGCTGGTTCTATCGGCTGATCCGTCATCCCCTTTACTCGGGCCTGATACTCGCGTTCTGGGCGACGCCGCACATGACCGTGGGCCACCTCGTGTTCGCGGCCGGCATGACGAGCTACATCCTGATCGCCGTGCGTTTCGAGGAGCAGGATCTGGTGACCTTTCTCGGCGACCGCTATCGCGACTATCAGCGCGAGGTGCCGATGCTGGTCCCGCGACCCGGTCGGACCTACCGGCCCGTGGATGCCGGCGAACGCGCACCGAGCGGCATGCGCTGAAGGTGTCACTCCGACGCCCGGCGCTCGCGGGCCGTCAGAGGTCGTCCAGCTCCCCGTTGTCGTAGCGCTTCAGGAAGCGCTTGATGAAGCGCCGCACTTCCCGCGCCGCGGAGGTGTCCAGGTCCCGGCATGCCTCCAGGAAGCGATCGCGCATCTCGCTGTCCAGCCGCAGCACGAGTTGCGCGTCCTTCTTCTTTTTCTTCTTGTCTTTTTCTTTCCTGGCCACGGCTATCCCGAGCTCGGCGACGCGCGGTCCGCGCGTCGTCTTCCCGGCCGGCGGGTGACAGTGGTGTCTGCCCCGTCGGCCGATGTATTGCAGTGTATATACGCGGCCCACCAAAGGTCCATCACGGCATCTCGAAGGGACCGGCGTAAGGTTACGGAATCGTTACAGAAATGCATAACAAAAGTATATACAAAACTGCGAGCAGCGATGTACACTGACTATACTTCACTGGCAACTGGGGGGTTCAAATGGTGAAGAATATCATGCAGCCCGTTTCGTGGGCTGGCGCTCTGTGTGTCGCGATGGCTCTGGGTGGCTGCGCGACGACCGGCAGCATCGAGACGGCGGACGAGCTGGCGCGCGCCAG
>JARRPZ010000132.1:0-6712 GCA_037382365.1 Gammaproteobacteria bacterium | reverse complement strand
GTCCTCTGGGTGAGCATTGCGGCGATCGCGCTGTTCATTTTCGCGACGGACGACCTGGCCGACCGGGTTCGCGATCCGATCGTCATATTGATGGGTATCCTGCTGCTCTCCATCGGTATACGGCAGTCCTACGCATTCAGCACGGCGGATTCTGAGCTCGTCAAACAGTACGAGTTCATGTATCGGATATTCCGCAATGCCCGCCGGCGGATCGATGCGACGGACGACCCGGAGGAGCAGCGCCGGGTGCTGAAGGTGCTCGGCGACGCGGCGTTGGAGGAGCATGCGGAGTGGATCCTCATGCACCGGGAGCGTTCCATCGACCAGGGCGAAATCTGGCGGATGGGGGGAGGTTGACAGCGTGCCCCGGGAATTCCTGCGTGCCTCCGTAGGACGCTGTCTGGTCGTGTGGCTGCTGGTCCCCGTGCCGCTATCGTTCGCCGTGGCCGGAGACCCACCGGCGTCGCCGGTGCCGACGGTCCTGGATCCTCTCGAGACGCCGAAACCGGAAGCGCCGGAGGCGCCGCTGGGCCGCGAGCTGGAGGAGTCCGACGCCGTGCTCCGGCGACGGGGCCGGGGCGAGGTGGAATCGCTCGGTATCACCGGTCTCACCTGGGCCACTATCGATCCCATCCGGCTCGTCATACGGTTGCGAGCGACGGCGGAGGGTACCCGACTGCGCCGCCTGCCAGCGGATAGCTGGCCGGACCTCACCCACAGCCTGACCCTCGAGGGCGCCGTGGCCGCCGCCCGGCCGGTACCCTACGTCGATCTCACGGTCGCGCGGCGCGCCGCCGCCGGCACCATCCTGGTGCTGAGCGATGCGTCGGGGCATGTCGCATTCCGCGTAACCGGCAGCGCGGCGACCGCGACCGAGCGAGGTACGCTCGTCGAACTGGTGGGCCGGGTGCGACGATAGGCGGCTCGGGCGTTTCGTCGCCGGGCTCGCGCTGCGAGGACATGGGCTGCCTGCCGACGGCTAGCCGGTCTGAGTCGGTTCCTTCCGCTCCGCCGACGCGAACACCCGCGCGAAGTAGTCGGTAAAACTGTCCAGAATCTCCCCGCGCTCCTCTTCCTCGATACCCGCGAGTTCCTTCGCGAGGGCCTTGCGGAAGTCCATCTGGGCCGCCCGCGCTATCTGGATGCGCTGAGCCTGTGGTGATCCCGCCCCGTGCATGGATTCCGTGAGATAACCGACGGCATTGCGACCCATGGTCATGTTCTCTATCAGACGCAGGATGCGCACGCGGTTCTCGGTGGGGATATCCGCGCGTCCCTTCAGATACTTCTCGAGCAGTGCGCCGATCTCCGGACTCTCGAGGTCCTTCTGCGAGGGCAGTGTCACCACCAGGCCGCCGGCCAGATCCTGGGCGAGCCGGCCGATCTCGTAGGGCATCTTCGTCACGTGATGTTTGCAGACGTTGGCGATCATGTCGTCGCAGATCCAGACCCCGGACTTCAGCTCCTGGGACTGGTAACTCGAGGCGATGCCGGTCGAATAGATGGTCTCGTTGAGATGGGTCATCTCGGTGAGCTTGTCCTTGATGTGAGACGCCTTGTCCGCGCCGTTGTACTCGGCGACGGTCGCGGCGGCACCGATCAGTACGTCGCCCACGCCGGATTTGCAGACGTAGCTCCGCCGGTGGTAGCAGGTGAAGCGTTCGACCAGCATCGATGCGAACTCGTATTCCCCGTGCATGAAGACGCGGTCCCACGGAATGAAGACATCGTCGAATACGATCATCGCTTCCTGGCCGCCGTACTCGTTATTGCCGGTGTCGATGTCGCCGCCTTCCATGGCCCGGGTGTCGCAGGACTGGCGACCGTAGATGTAGGTGATGCCATCGGCCTCTACCGGGATTGCTCCGACGATGGCGTAGTCCTCGTCCCCTTCGCCGAGCCGCATCGTCGGCATCACGACGAGCCAGTGAGAATTCAGGCAGCCCGTCTGATGGGCCTTGGCGCCGGTGATGTAGACACCTTCCTCCGTGCGGCGTGTCACGTGGACGAACAGGTCCGGATCGGCCTGTTTGTGGGGTGGCAGGCTGCGATCGCCTTTGACGTCGGTCATGGCGCCGCCGATGACGACGCCGTCCCGCTGGGCCTCGGTGACGAATTCCCGGAATCGTGCGTGGTAGGCGGTGCCGTGCTCTTCGTCGATCTCGTAGGTGACCGAGTGCAGAGAGTTCAGTGCGTCCATACCGACGCAGCGCTGGAAGCAGGTACCCGTGAGCTGACCGAGCCTGCGCTGCATCTTGTTCTGCATCACCAGGTCTTCGGCGGATTGCACAACGTGCAGGAACCGGTTCACCCGCTCGCCCGTGAACGGCGAGAGCGCCGTCGCGAGTTCCGGGTTCTCCAGGGCGAGATCGTAAGTGCGGGCCACCGCATTGATGGACGGCCGGATGATCGGGTGGTCCACCGGTTCGTCGACCAGCTCCCCGAAGAGCCAGACTTTCAGCCCGCGGCCACGCAGGCTGTCGATGTATTCCTGTCCCGTCCGAATGGGGCCGCGCGCCGTCGATGCTGCTGCCACTGCGCCACTGCTCATATTCCACCTCTGTGCGAGCACGTCCGGCCGCCCGTCGGCCGGCTTCCTCTCCCCCGATCCCCTAACTTACCGCAGATCGGCTGTACATGCAGGAGTCGCTGGTCCTGTGCTTTCCGGCTGTCCGACGCGGTAAACTGGAGTGGTACCGGGACCGGAACTGCAGGAAACCCCATGCACCAGTTGAATCCCCAGGACGCCCAGTTCCTCTACATGGAGTCGGAGAACAATTTCACGCACGTGACTGGCGTCCACGTATTCGATCCCTCGACCGCCCCCGGCGGCAAGGTCCGCTTCAAGGACATCATCGCCCACGTGGAGGGCCGGCTGCACACCTCGCCGATCTTCCGTCGCCGATTGGTCCGGGTGCCGTTCGATCTGGATTTTCCCTACTGGGTGGACGACGAGTATTTCGACATCGAGTACCACATTCGTCATGGACGCCTGCCGGAGCCCGGTGACTGGCGCCAGTTCTGCATCCACGTGGCTCGCTATCATTCGCGGCCACTCGCCTTGCAGCGACCACCCTGGGAGATGTACGTCATCGAGGGGCTGGACCGCATCGAGGGCTTCCCGGCCGGCGCCTACGCGATAGCGACCAAGCTGCACCACACTGCGGTCGACGGGGCATCCGTCATCCGCTTCTATGCGGCGATGTCCGATATCGATCCGCAGGGCACGCCGGCGCTGGAGGTGCCGCAGCAGGAGATCGAGCCGGCGGCCGAGCCCTCCGTCCAGGAGATGGTCGGCCAGGCGGTGAAGAACAATGTGCGGGAGCCGCTGCAGCTGGCGAATATGGTGGTCCGTTCGGTGCCCGTACTCGCCAATCTGGCTCAGAAGGCGCTGCAGCGCGACGAAAGTACGCGCCGGCGAGTGCCGTTCACGCGCTTCAACGTGCCCGTCGGCCCGCACAAGATGTTCGATGCAGCGATCTTCCCGCTGGACGACTTCAAGCAGATTCGTCGTGCGGTCGAGAATGCGACGATCAATGACGTGGTCCTGGCCGTCTGCGCCGGCGGCCTGCGGCGCTACCTGGAGCACCATGAAGAGTTGCCCATGGATCCCCTCGTCGCCTGGGTGCCGATAAACGCGCGGCCGGGCAAAGGGACCCATGTGGACGTGGAGGCGTCGGGCAACCGCATCACGGCGATGACCGCCAGTCTGCACACCCACGTCGCCGATCCGCTGGCCAGACTGGAAGCGATCACGGCTGGTACGAGACAGAGCAAGGAGGCGAAGGCCGGGCTGTCAGCTCGCCTGATGACGGACATCTCCCGCCACATCCCCGCGGCGACACAGGCCCTCGCCGGGCGCCTCGTGCTGCGGGCCGGAGCGTCCCAGCGCGTCTGTAATCTCTTCATCTCGAACGTGCCCGGGCCGCAGCAGCCGCTCTACATGGCAGGCGCACTGAACGTCCACTCATTCGGCATGGCACCGCTGGCCGACGGCATGGGCCTTTTCATCGGCACGCCGAGCTACAACGGCGAGATCACTTTCAATGTGACCTCGACGCGGCATATCCTGCCCGACGTCGACTTCTTCGTGGAATGCTTGCGGCAGTCCCTCGCCGAACTGAAGGCGGCGGTCGGAGTCAAGCCCGCGACCGGCAGGAAGAAGACGGGCCGGAAGAAGGCCGGCAAGAAAAAGACGAGCCGGAAGAAGACGAGCCGGAAGAAGACCGGCAAGCGGAAGCGCCGCAGCAAGACGGCAAAGAAGAAGACAGCGTAGGAGGGCCTTCAGGGCCGATCGAGACCGGAAGACAAACGTCGCAGGAGCGCCTTCAGGCCCGATCCGGCAATCGGGGATGAATCCCCTCCTGCGGCACTGGCAGGGGGAGACATATGCGACTGAAAGTAGGCGTCGTCGGCGCCGGTTCCTGGGGCACGACCGTCGCGGCACTCGTGACCCGCAACGCGCCGGTCACGCTGTGGGCCCGACACCAGTCGGTAGCCGACGAGATCAACGAGCGGCACACGAACTCGAAGTACCTCCCCGAGGCCACGCTGCCCGACACCCTGGTCGCGACGGCGGACCTCGAAGAGGCCGTCGCCGACAAGGACGTGGTGGTCATGGGCGTACCGTCCCACGGCTTCCGGACCGTGCTCGAGCAGGTGGCGGACCACATCCGGCCCTGGGTGCCGGTCGTCAGTCTGACGAAGGGGCTGGAGTTGCCGGCCGGAAAAAGGATGTCCGAAATCGTGGACGAGATCCTGCCGGGCCATCCCTTCGGCGTGCTGACCGGACCGAATCTGGCCCGGGAAATCATGGCGGGTTATTCGGCGGCGAGCGTCATCGCCATGCAGGACGTCCTCATCGTGAAGCAACTGCAGAAGCTCTTCCACAGCGGCCTGTTCCGTGTGTACTCGAATCATGACGTCACGGGCTGCGAACTCGGCGGCGTGCTGAAGAACATCATCGCCATCGCCGCCGGCATGGGCGACGGGCAGTCAGCGGGCGACAACACCCGGGCGGCCATCATCTCCCGGGGGCTCGCCGAGATCACGCGCCTCGGCGTCGCCATGGGTGGCGAGGCGCAGACTTTCGCCGGGCTCGCCGGACTCGGAGACCTCATCGCGACGGCCACCAGCCCTCAGAGCCGAAACCGCAGCGTGGGGTATGAACTCGGCAAGGGACGTACCATCCGGGAGATCACGGAGCAGATGTTCATGGTGGCGGAAGGCGTGAAGAGCGCGCCGGCCGTGATGGCGCTGGCCGACGAGTACGGCGTGGAGATGCCGATCTCGCGGGACGTCTACACGGTCGTGGCCGAGGACGGCAACCCGCGGCACGCCTTCCGCGGCCTGCTGCGCCAGGCCGCCGGCGCCGAGTCCGACCCCGGGTAGGAGGCCTTCAGGCCCGATGCCAGGGTGGGTTGGGCATCGTCACCGGCGCCGCCCGGTTAACCGGACGGTGTGCACGCGGTGTGTGTCCTCACCCTCGGCGGCGGTCCAGGCAAGAACGACGTCGGACCCGTCGCGCACCATCTGGGGGAATCCGACCTGGCGCGCGGGTTCGGGCCCGGATAGCAGTGTCTCGGCGCTCGAGACTTCGCCCCGTTCGCTCACCCAGCGGAGGGACAGCCGTCCTCGACCGGCCCCGGCATGACCGAGCTGAGATACCAGTGAGCTGCCGTCGTCCAGGGTGACGACGTCGACGCGGCCCCACGGCGCTCGCTCCCCGTCTACGGCGGAACTGATCGTCACCGGTTCGCCGAAGGAGGCGCCGCCGTCCCGGGAGCGGGCCAAGCGTACCCCTGGTGTCTCCGCCGCGGTGAACCAGACGATGTCGATCCGTTCGCCGTCCGTTCCCAGCGCCGGTCCGTTGACCGGGCAGCCGGCGATCTTCCAGCCGTCCGCATGGACGGTAACCGGTTTCCTCCACGTGCCGCCGTCTGTGCGCGCGGCCTGGATATCGCGGATCTCCTCCTCGGTCCGATTCCGGTACGCCAACAGCGGGCCGCTTTCCGTCACGACCGCGTCGGTCTGGCAGCAGTCGCAGACGAGCTCGTCGATCAGACGCCGATCGAGCAGTTCACCCGCCGGCGAGACCAGCGCAGAGCGCAGCGTCATGCCGCCACCCTCCGAGCCGTGACCGCCGGCCATGTTGCGCCCGTCCAGCCACACGACGCCGATGGCCTCCTGCCAGGGGAACAGCGTCACGAAGCCGTGCTCGGTCGGCGTGCCGTCCGTGTGCGGGCTGAACGGTGCCGACCAGGTATTTCCGCCGTCGCGGGAGACGGAGAGCATCACATCATAGGCGTAGGTGGCGTCCGCCGACTTCGCGAGCCAGTGCGCGGCCCAGACGTCGCCGGTGATCGGGACGACCGACGGGAAGTCGGCCCAGTTGACGAACCAGCCCTCTCCGCGCGCTACCTGCCGTGGCGTACTCCAGTCACCGGCGTCCAGCGTCGCGAACCAGAGGCCGTGGCCGGCGCCCGCCGGTTCCAGCCAACTGAGGACGACGGTGCCGTCCGGTGCGACGGCGAGATGGGGCTGACCGCTGTCCTGCCCGGCAGGGCTCGGGATCGTCTGGATCAGCGAATAGGGGAAGAAGCCGGCGTCTGATGCGGTTCCGACGCCGGGCAGCAACAGGCCGGCGGCGCACAGTGCAAGAAATCGCCGCGCGACCGCCTCAGCCATTCCGCGCCGCCTTGTCCCGCTCATT
>JARRPZ010000131.1:0-6902 GCA_037382365.1 Gammaproteobacteria bacterium | reverse complement strand
TGCCGTACGGTCCGGTGCGGGTGCCGTACTGATCCGCGCCGCGTGAGGCGCCGGCGTCGCCTCGGGCAGTGTCAGAATCCACCCCATCTGCTTCGCCGCGGGGCGCGCGCCGGCCGTTGCCGGGACGGTCGTCGTTCAGCTCGTCAGGAACGGCAACGCCCATCGCCCTCGCCCGCTGCTGTACCGTGGCCTGCTGCTCGGCCCGGATTCGACGGCGCTCCTGCTCCGTCTCTGCTGCCTGCAGACGCTCGCGGAACGCGGTTAGCTCGGATTCGGTCATGAATTTGCTGCCGTAGACGGGACGCGATTGCTCGTCTGAGGGATCGGCGGGAACGCCAATGGAAACTGATAAAAGGACGACAGCGGTAGTCAAAGCCAGGAAACATTCACGTTTCATCCTAACCTCCGGTTTTAGACTGTGAAGTTACCTCTGATGCCTTGTTGGACTTTTTATCTAATTTTCGTTTATATCTCAGACTACTCATATTCGCATTCAAGGATATAAGGGATTGTCACCGGTCCGATGCAGGCTCCCTGGATCGCCAGTGACCCCGGTGCGCGCAGGACCCCGCGCTCCCACATCACTCTCATGGCGCTGACACTGCTCGCTTATACTGAAAGAGTTAAGGGCATGCGTTTCGGTTGTCTGCCTTCCGGCAACCCGGGCGAATCAAACTGTTGGCCTGCCTTCCAGCGGGATGCAGAGGACATGACCGCAAAAGCGGATATCACCCGATTGCTGCGAGACTGGTCCGAGGGGGACGAGGCGGCACTCGAGGCATTGACACCGCTCGTCTATGACGAACTGCACCGGATCGCGCAACGGTTATTCGCGACAGAAAGACGCGGGCACACACTCCAGCCCACCGCACTCGTCCACGAGGCATTCGTCAAACTCATCGCTGCCGATGTTTCCTGGCAGGATCGCGCGCACTTCTTTGCTCTGTCTGCGAGGATGATGCGGCGTCTGCTAGTCAACCACGCCAGCGCGCGGAGGGCCGGAAAACGTGGCGGTGAGGCGATCAGGGTCACGCTCGACGAGTCCGCTGTTGGCACTGACGACAGCGACGCACGCCTGCTGGATCTCGACGAAGCACTGAAGAATTTCGCCGAGCTCGATCCCCGAAAGGCCGGCTTGATCGAGTTACAGTATTTTGCCGGCCTGACATTCCGGGAGATGGAAGAGGTCACCGGCTTATCGTCCAGCACACTCGACCGGGAACTGCGCCTGGCACGAATATGGCTGAAGGACCGGCTGACGCGCGAGTAGATCTGGGCATTTCCTTCGCAATTTCGTGCTAGCGAGGGGGAGGATCCTTTTCATGACGCCCGAAACCTGGAAGAAGCTCCAGACGGCGATCGACGAGGCCCTTTCGCTGGATGCCGACGCCCGCGCAGATTTTGTGGCACGAGCAGGTGCCGAGGATGCCGAAATCGGACGGGCCCTCGAGAACATGCTCGCCGCGCATGCTGCAAGCGATGAGGTACTGCGCGAACCCATTGCGGCAGGAGCAAGACGACTCGACGAAAAAGACGTCGATCCGTGGATCGGCAAACAACTCGGCGCATTCAATATCACGAGGCGCATAGCATCCGGAGGCATGGGGGCTGTTTTCCTGGCCGCCCGCGCCGATCGCCAGTTCGAGCAACGTGTCGCTATCAAGATCATGGGCGCGCAGATGCTTTCGCGAGACGCGATCGCGCGATTCAGGACCGAGCGGCAGATACTCGCGAATCTCAGTCATCGATATATCGCCGGTCTTATCGACGGTGGCACGACGGATGAGGGGTTGCCCTACCTGGTGATGGAATATGTCGTCGGTGTACCGATCGATCGTTACTGCGACGACAAGCGGTTGAGTATCCGGAGGCGATTGCGGCTCTTCCAGAAAGTCTGTGAGGCGGTCGATTACGCCCATCGTAATCTGATCGTTCACCGTGATCTGAAGCCGAACAACATTCTGGTCGACGAGGCCGGCAACCCGAAATTGCTCGATTTCGGCATTGCCAAACTGCTCGATCAGCAGACAGCAATGCATACGATGGCCGTAACGCGCGAGGGTACCCGTGCCATGACGCCGGAGTACGCAAGCCCGGAGCAGGTTCGCGGTGAACCGGTATCAGTCGCAAGCGACGTATATTCACTGGGGACGCTGCTCTACAAGATTCTCAGCGGGCGGATGCCCTTCGCTGCCGCCGGCGCGATGCCGGACAGCCTTGCTCGCGCGATCATCGAGCAGGAGCCAAGCCGCCCGAGCGATGCATTGACCCGGCCTGCAGAGTGGAAGAGCGGATCCAGCAGCGATTCGGAGGTAAGCGCGTTGCGAAGCACATCGACGCCGAAGCTCCGCGGCACCCTGTCCGGGGACCTCGACAATATCGTGCTGGCAGCACTGCGTAAGGATCCCGAGCGCCGTTACCCCTCTGCGATCGCTTTTTCGGAAGACATCGAAAATTTCCTCGCACATCGTCCCGTCAACGCCCGATCGGACAGCCTCTTCTACCGCGGCGCCAAATTCGTACGACGCAATGCCGCAGTGCTCGGTGTTGCCACGGTGGTTCTGATCCTGGGGATGCTCTCCGTCGCACAGATAATCGCGCAGCGCGACCGGGCCGAACTGGCGGCGAACCAGGCGCATCAGGTTTCCAACTTTCTCACCAAACTTTTCGAAAACGCGTCACCGTTTGCATCGAAAGGCGAAATCGTCTCGGCCGTCGATCTGCTCGAGGAAGGCACGCGAGAGATCGAGCAACTGTCGGATCAACCCGAGCTACAGGCCGAGTTGTACCGGGTGATGGGCGAGAGTTTTTCCATGCTCGGCAACTACGGCGAAGCGATACCGGCGCTCGAGCGCTCCCGGGCACTGCATGAGAACAACGGCAATGCAGACACGCTCGACTATGCCGATACCCTGCAGCAACTCGGCGAGGCGCAGCGCCTCGCTGGCGATCTGGATGAGGCAGAAACGAATACCCGGCGATCGCTCGCGATACGCCAGAAGATACTCGGCACGCCCGACTCGTTGGTGGCATTCACGATTGGGCGCCTTGGCAACATCTATTACCAGAAACGGGACAGGGAAACCGCCCGAGACACCCTCGAGCGGGCACTCACCATGAAGCGCGAGCTGGGCGAGGAAGACGACGCCGAATTTGCCGATATCCTGGGCAATCTGGGCATTACGCTGGACTCGCTGGGTGAGTACGATCAGGCCGAGACTGTCATCGAAGCGGCCATCGAACTGTCGCTGGCGCACGAGGGGGAAATGCATCCCAACACGATCGTGCGCATCAGCAATCTCGGCCTTGTCTACATGCGTCAGGGTCGGCTCGAGGAGGCCGTGCGCCAATTCGAGCGTTGTCTAGTGGCATCGCGCAAGGTCTGGCCGGCTAATCACCCGTCAGTCGCACGCAACGTCCGCAATCTGGCGTCGGCGCAGAAACAACTCGGTAACTTCTCCGAATCGATCACGTTATACCGCGAGGCCGTAGAAATGGCGCGGGCACACTCGGGCGAAAGGAGCGTGCCATACGTTCGCAGTCTCCGCGGCCTCGGCGGCACACTGATGGATTTGGGACAATACGAGGAAGCGGAGCGGACGTTTCAAATAGCGCTTGCGATCATATTGGGCCTCAACGGAGAGGACGACTACGACGCGGCTCTGCTACGGATACTGCTCGGTCAATCATTGATCGACCAGCGACGTTTTGCGGAAGCCGAACCGCTATTGCGTGCCGGTCTCCGACAGCAGGATAAGCTCGGCAACAGTACGAGACTGGCCGCACGCCGCGAACTCGCCATGAGCTTGAGTGGTCAGGGCAAGTCGTCCGAGGCCGATACGGTCTTCGCCGAGATCGTTACGGAAATGGAAAAGTTGGTGGGGCCGGACAATGCGTCGCTCGCCGAGTTTCTGCTGCAGGCGGCAGGCCATGCCCGAAGAAGCGGGGATATCGATGAGGCGCTGGCACTTGCCGGACGGGCGCTGACTATCGCGCGCGAAAAGATGCCGCCCGGTAACTGGGTTGCCGCCGGAATAATGGCGGAGTACGGCAGATGCCTCCTGGCGGCGGATCGAGAGTCCGAGGCTCGCCGGTATCTCGCTGCCGCTCACCGCGACATGCTCGCGACATTCGGTGAGTCGGATCCGCGGGTCCGAGAACTCGGGGAACTCAGTCTCCAGTAGCCTCCGGCCGCAAGCGCCGGTGGGGTTCTACGCAACGGATCGCGACGGAGCCTGGCGTCGGCACCACCGCCGATCGCCTTCCCGACCAATTTTTCTGGGCAAATCTGCCCGCTATTCCTGCTTCAAGAGATGAAGGACGAAGAATCGCAGGCACCCGGCGGCTGCTGCATGAATCAGAGCGCACCGGATCGGTCCGGAATCGGGCGGAGTCTATCGACGCCCGATCATACAAGGGAGGCGATCGGCCATGTTCACGCGCAAACGAAATAATCAATCGAAGACAAATCGGGTCGGAGCAGCACTTCCCGTGGTGGTGTTTCTGCTGGTGGCTGGTCCATCGGACGCGCTGGCCGAGAACAGAGTCACCGACCACGTAACGATGAAAACCGAGGGCGAAGGACTCTTCGGCCCGGGCCGGGCACCCACGGCATCAGCTCCGATCGAGATTATCCTCAATCAGGCAACGCCGGTAGAAGAGACTTTCGGCGAAATCTACGAAAATGTTCCGTCCGACGTGCCGCTCGATGCCGTGCTTGGCGCCTATGACAGAGCTATGACCGAGTGCACGAAAAGACGTGGCCCATTCCAGACGACATCATTCTGCCAGGACGTCTATACCCAACCGTCACAAAGTACCTGCGAAACCGCATCTTCCATCCGACTTCCGGAAGAGATCACTCTGAATTGTTGCGGTTCGGTTGGGGTGCCGGATGTGAATGCTACCTATCCGGGTTGCGGGTTCTTTGGATGGAAGACAAACGTCACGATTAACCTCGACGACTACAATGTCAATCGGGACGTCAGCATCCCCTTTCCGGAGAATGTGGCGGACCTCTTCGAGAAATTGCCGCTCGGCTCGCGGCCGACGGCTCCGATCCCACGCCCATTCGATGCCGGAGCAGAGGTTTCTGCGCTGGCCGAGTACGAAGCCGGTTTGGAACTGCAATTGAACGCAGATTCCGGCAGCGTTGACGTGACCTACATGACCGATGTGGTGCTCGAGAGTTCGGCCGCGGAAGCGATTGCGGGGGACGTCGTGACACTCTCCGGCCGTCATGTTCCAAATCCGGAGCACGTCTACATGGAATCGGATTACCCCAATCTCGAGATGCTTTTCCGTTACTTCGTCGGCGCCCGCATCGACGTGGTGGCAGAGATCGCGCACATGGATACCGCCGGGCGACAGTATCGCGGCGTCCAGACGGTGTTTGATTTCGATACCGGAGAGGTACCCGGCGCGGCCCCGGACGGACGCCTCTATGGCGAAATCTTCCGCCTGCAGGCGGGTCTCGGCGGTGTCGAGGTCAGTGTGTTCAGCGAACAACCGGAGTATTTGTACGAACTCGACGGATTCCCTGAAGGCACCAGCGTATCTTTCGGTTTCCCATTGAGTTTCTCGTGGGACGTCACCTATCCATTCACATGCCCGGTGGCCGGCATTCCGCTGCTGGGCAACTGGCTCTGCCCTTTGTCGCCGATACTGTCGACCGACCTCTTCGAAATCGGGATCAGCACGCCCGAGGTCAACACACCCGTCGGCGCGAACTATGATGGCGGCTACGTGGATCGCCAGAATACGATGCCATTGCGAGCGCAGAACAATGTCCTGGGTGCGGAAGGGGGGCTGACGAGTTCGACCCCGGCCGGTTTCAGAAATCTCTTCAGCTCCATATTCGACGCGGTCGGCAGCGGCGATCTTGACGACATATTCACCGACGACGGCAAGATCAGCAGCGATTTTGCGCGACTGGACATGGACTTCGATGGTCTGTTGTCGATACTGGTCGTCCCGCCGAATCCGCTGGGTCCGCCAACGAACCCGCTGGGAGGAAATGTCGCGATCGGCTCTGCGATGCCCGATCCCTCCGATCCCGCCAAGTCCAAGAAGGCGGCCTCGCTGGAATACAATTTCCTCGATGTCGATTTCGCCAACTGGTTCTCGGTCGATCAAACGTTACATTTCGATCCAGGGCTGGTCGCCGACCTCCGATTCAGTCAGCCGGTTCGGGTACGCGATGGCGACAGCGGTCCGTTTTCCGAACCGGTGTCCGAGTGGCCGCTGAAGTTGGGCACCGTCGCGACGAGTCTTCAGTTCATCATGCCGCCCGGAGGGGTCACGATCACACCGTCCTACAGTCCGCGCGAGAACCTCTTTACCAATACGACCGATATTGTCTGGACCGGCGCGCTGCAGCAATCGCTGATGCAATTGAAGCTCCAGGGACTGCTCTATGGGCTTCTGGGCGAGACGCTGGGGATCGCGGCTCCGAGTATCACACTGGCTCAGACGACTCTTGCTACCGACCCAAGCGCGGTCGGGCAATTCGGCGGGACACCGTATGCCCTTGAAGGCTTGTCGGGACTGGAGTTTCCGGGCACACCGCTCACGATCATGGAGTCTTCGTCGCCATTCGCACTCTGCGACCTGAATGACGATGGGGACATCGACCTGGTGGATATCAGGCTCATCACCGGCATGCGGTGGCAGACGGTGCCTCCGGCGAGCCCGGCCGCTGATGCCGATAGCGACGGTGTCATCTCCGTCAATGACGCTCGTATCTGTGTGCTTCGATGCTCGCTACCGCGCTGCGCCTTGGCGCCGTAACTGGCGCCCGACAGAGACAGGATCACTGAAGTCTGCCGGAGGGCCACCGACGTCACCCTCGCGGCAAGTTGATTGGCTCTGTAGACTACTCCAATAAATCTCACATGAATTTG
>JARRPZ010000130.1:0-7025 GCA_037382365.1 Gammaproteobacteria bacterium | reverse complement strand
CTGTTCCTCGGTGGCCGCGCGCTCCGCGAGGACGCTCTCGCCCTCGCCGGCCGGATCGCGAAAGCCACCGGATGCCGGCTGATCTGCGAGACCTTCCCGGCACGGCTGCAGCGGGGGGCCGGCAGGATCGAGCCGGAGCGTCTGCCCTATTTCGCCGAGATGGCGGTGGAACACCTGCAGGGGCTCGGACGCATCGTATTCGTCGGCGCCAGGCCGCCCGTCGCCTTCTTCGCCTACCCCGGAAAACCGAGCTGGCTCTCCCCGGAAGAAGCGGAGAACGTCGAGCTGGCGCCACCGTGGACCGATGCGCTGGACGCGCTGGAACGCTTGGCGGCGGCCCTGCAGGCGGATACCGCCGGGGAGGCACGCCAGCCCCAGGAATTGCCGCCGGCACCCGATGGTCCTCTCGATGCGCAATCGCTCGGCAGTGTCGTCGCCGAGCTGATGCCCGAAGGCGCCATCGTCTCCGACGAGGCGGCCACCGCCGGCCTGACGATCTTCCCGTTGACCGCGGGTGCCCCGGCGCACGACTGGCTGACGCTGACCGGTGGCTCGATCGGCCAGGGATTGCCCGTGGCCGCGGGCGCCGCCGTCGCCTGCCCGCAACGTAAGGTCATCGCCCTGCAGGCGGACGGCAGCGCCATGTATACGGTACAGGCACTCTGGACGATCGCCCGCGAGGATCTCGATGTGACCACGGTCATTATCAACAACGGCAGCTACGCCATCCTGAATATCGAACTCGCCCGGGTCGGTGTGGCAGATCCCGGTCCGAAGGCGCTGTCATTGCTGGATCTGACCCATCCCACGATCGACTGGGTATCGGTGTCGGAGGGCCTCGGCATCCCCGCCGCCCGGGCCGAGACCGTCCAGGACTTCCGGCAAGCACTCGGCGACGCACTGAGCGAGAAGGGTCCGCGCCTGGTCGAAGCCGTCATTCCGGCCGGCGTAGGATAGACAAGGGAGGCTCGCGGCCGGCACCGTTGACAGAACCTGCGGGAGGCGCGGACCCGGGTGGCGGCGGCCACTATCGACTCATCGCCACGACGACCCGAGAGGACGACACTATGGATGCAAAAATGCTTTTCGAGGTGACCGGACGCGTGGCAGTCGTCACCGGCGGTAACGGCGGGATCGGCAGAAGCATCGCCCTCGGCCTCGCGGCGGCCGGCTCATCGGTGGCGATCATCGGCCGCAACCCGGAGAAGAACGAGCGAGTCCTCGGCGAGTTGCGGGAAACGGGCCGGCCGGCGATGGCGCTGGGCCTCGACCTGTCCCGGCGGGAAGAACACGCTGGCGCCATCCGCACGATCGAGGAGGAACTGGGACCGATCGATATCCTGGTCAACAATGCCGGTGTCGCCTCCATCAGCGGCGGAATCCTGCAGGAAACGCCCGAGGACTGGGACCGGGTCATGGAGATCCAGCTGAACGCGACTTTCCTGCTGTCCAAGATCGTCGCCGGTTCGATGAAGGACCGGGACGGCGGCAAGATCATCAACATCGCCAGCATGTATTCCTATTTCGGCTCCGCGATGACGCCGTCCTACAGCGCGGCGAAAGGCGCGATCGTACAGCTCACCAAATCCATGGCAATCGAGCTGGCACCCCTCGGCATCCAGGTGAATGCGATCGCCCCCGGCTGGATCGAGACGGACATGACCGCCCCCGTACGCACGGAAGAGATGCAGGCCATGAACGACGAAATACTGGCTCGAACGCCCGCCGGTCGCTGGGGCAAGCCGGACGATCTTGCCGGCGCCGCGATCTTCCTGGCGTCACCGGCTTCCGACTTCGTGACCGGAGTGACGCTGCGCGTCGACGGCGGCTACGCCGTCCGCTGACCCGTCGCTGCCGGGCGCGACCCCTACCCCAGCACCTTCCCCGGATTCAGGATGCCCTTCGGGTCGAGGGCGTCCTTCATGGTCTTCATCAGCGCGAGTTCGGCCTCGCTGCGCGAATAAGACAGGAAGGGCCGTTTCTCCAGCCCGATGCCGTGCTCGGCGGAGATGGAGCCGCCGTACGGGCGCAGCGTGTCGTAAACGATCTCCATGGCTTCCCGGACTTCGGCGTGCTCCGCGCTGCCCGTGGTCAGCACGAAGTGGATATTGCTGTCCCCGAGATGACCGAATGTCACGCAACGGAGCTTTTCGGGCCAGCGCGCCTGCAGCCGCTCCTTCGTTTTGCGCACGTATTCGTCGGCATCACCGACAGGCAGACTGATATCGAACGCGACCGGCGGATACAGGGCGCGCGCCAGATTCTCGATGTCATCCCGGATCGCCCAGAACGCATCACGCTGGGCGCCGCTGCCGGCGATCGCCGCATCGGCCACGAGTTCGCGCTCCATCGCCTCCTCCAGTGTCGACTGGAATCGCTCCTCGTCGGCCTCCTGTTCGCCTCCCGTCGCCTCGATCAGCACGTAGAACGGATAGTCCTGCGGGACGGGCGGCGTGTGCTCGTCGGTAGCGCCGAGTATGGTGTCGTAGAAATCGGCCCACAGCACCTCGAAAGCACTCAGGGTGCCACCCAGATGGCTGCCACAGTGTCTGAGCAGCTCCGGAATCTTCTCGAAGGCATCCACCGCGACCAGCGCGGTGTTCTGACTGCGCATGGCGGGGCGCAACCTCAGCACCACCCGGGTGACGATGCCCAGCGTGCCCTCCGTGCCGACGAACAGCTGCTTGAGGTCGTAGCCGGCGTTGTTCTTCAGCATGCGGTTCATCGACGAGATGACGGTGCCGTCCGCCAGCACCGCCTCCAGGCCCAGCACCTGTTCGCGCATCATCCCGTAACGGATGACCGCGTTGCCGCCGGCGTTCGTCGATACCGCGCCGCCGATTGTCGCGCTGCCCCGGGCGCCGAAGTCCACAGGCAACGTGAGCCCGAGCTCCCCGGCTTTCTCCTGTGCTTTCTGCAGCGGCACACCGGCCTGCACCGTCATCGTGCTGCCCGCCGTGTCCACCGCCTCGATGGCCGTCATGCGCTCGGTCGAGATCTGAATGTCTTGTTCCGTGGCCAGAGTGCCGTCGACGAGACCGGTGAGACCGCCGACCGGTATCACGGGCTGCCCCGCCGCGTGGCACAGTCGCATCACCTCGGCCAGTTCGTCGGTGCCGGCCGGACGCACGATGGCCTTCGCCCGGCAGGGCTCGGGCCGCAGCCAGCCCGAACTGCGTGCACTGACGTCCTCCCCCGTCAGCAGCCCCGCCTCGCCGACGACGCCCTTGATGGCCTCCAGCAGGTCTGCCATAGCCGTACTCCCTCCGCTACTCACATTACGAGGCCGGGCCGGCGGATTCCTGTGTGTCGGACATACCATGCCGTGCCCGGAGCACGATCATAAACAGACCCCCGCGCTCGCGTCGAGCGCACCCGTTACCGCATCCGGATTGTCGCAACCGGCGGATGTTGTGGCACCATCGACCGACGCTCGTCGGATCCGGGGGGAAGCATGCCCGCCTGCCGCGGGACGATCCACGTCCCGCCGACCGGAATCCCGGCGCTGCCGATATGGGGGAGTAACCGGAGTGAAGAACCGTGCGTAGAATCGATCTGGCCGACGCCAGCTTCCTTTTCCTGGAGAGCCGTGAGACCCCCATGCATGTCGGGGGGCTCCTCCTGTGTACATTCCCCGAGAAGGCCAGCCCGCGGCGGTACATGCAACGCCTGGACCAACTCTTCCGCAACGCCGACGAATTCCGCAAGCCTTTCGGCGAGTACGTGACTACCGGGCGGCTCGGTGTCCCCGGAGGCCTCTACTGGGAAAGGGACGAACAGCTGGACTTCGACTACCACATCCGGCATTCGGCACTGCCGAAACCGGGCCGGTACAGGGAACTGTTCGCACTGGTATCCCGCCTGCACGGGATCCGGCTCGACCGCAGCCGGCCGCTCTGGGAGGTACACCTGATCGAGGGGCTGGAGAACCGCCAGTTCGCGCTCTACATCAAGATGCATCATGCCGCGATCGACGGTGTGAGCGGGATCCGGATGATCAATTCCTTCTGCTCCACGAGCAAGCGCAAGCGGGTCGACTATTCTCCGTTCTCGCTCGAAGCCTACGAGAAATACAAGGCGGACAAGTTCGGCGATCAGCCCCGGAAGATCGTGCCGAAGAGACGCGAGCTGCTTGCCGTCTTCGATGTGCTGAAACAACAGTGGGACAGTTCGATCAATCTCGCCGGCGTCACCAGTCAGTTCACGAAGGCGCTGCTGGGCGTTGGCGGGGGTCTCGCGCTCCCGTTCCATCGCGTACCGCGCTCGCCGATCAGCGCGCGGATCAGCGGGGCCCGCCGTTTCGTCGCCCAGTCCTGGAGTCTCGAGCGCATCCGGGCGGTCGGGACGGCCCTGGACGGCACCGTAAACGACGTGGTGCTGGCCATGTGCTCCGGTGCGCTGCGCCGCTACCTGCAGAATCACGGTGAACTACCGCGGCGATCCCTGAAAGCGCTGGTACCGGTCTCGCTGCACGCCGAAGGCGAGGTCGACAGCTCGAATGCGATCGGCAACATCACGGCGGATCTGGCGACCGACCTGCGCGATCCCGAAGCGCGCTTCCGGCGGATCCGCGAGTCGATGGTCGCCGGCAAGAGACTCATCAACGGATTGTCGCCGCGCGAGGCGGAATTGCTGTGGCAACTGACCCAGGCACCGGCGCTGCTGATGTCGACACTGGGCGTGGCGGACCGCTTCCCGGTCTACAACCTGACCATTTCCAACGTCGCGGGCTCACCCCGCCAGCTTTACCTGAACGGTGCCACGGTAGACGGCATCTACCCGGTGAATATTCCTTTCGACGGGATGGCGATGAGCATCACCCTGATCAGCTACAACAACAATCTCGACTTCGGCATCATCGCCTGTCGCCGTTCCGTGCCGGCCCTGCAGCGGATGATCGATTACCTGGAAGAGGCCCTCGTCGAATTGGAGGAAATCGCGGGATCGGCTGCCTGAGTCCACAGCCCGATGCCTCACCGGTCTTGCAGACGAGCCGTGTTTCCATCCGCTGGCAGAATCGTCGCTCTGTTCGGCCTGCTGATCCTGATCCCGTCGATCGGACGGACACAGGCGCCGGGCCTGGAATTCGGTCCCGTCGGCGAGAATCGGGGTCTCGAAGTCGCGATGCCGGTGGATCTCCTGTTCGATCGCCGCGGTTTCCTCTGGGTCGGCGGACGGACCGGACTGTACCGTTACGATGGCTACCGGGCCGTGCTGTTCGAACCCGAGGCCGGTAATCCGGACTCGATAACGGATCTCGACATCCGTGCGCTGTACGAAGACGCCGAAGGCCACATCTGGGTCGCTACCAACACCGGCGGCCTGAACCGGCTGGATCCGGTCACCGGCGGGTTCTCGCATTTCCGTCATCGACCGGGAGATCCGACGAGCATCAGCCACGATAGCGTCTACGAAATGACCGAGGGGCCTGACGGCGACCTGTGGGCCGGTACCCAGATAGGGCTCAGCCGCATAGACGGACAAAGCGGCGAGGTCACGCGTTACTTCAGTGATCCGGACGATCCCGGCTCACTCGGTGACGACTACGTCTTCTCCGTGTATCGGGACCGGCAGGACGTGCTGTGGATAGCGACGGTCGGCGGCGGGCTGAATCGATACAACACCACGACGGACGACTTTACGCGCTTCGACCTGGCGACAGCCTCCGGGGGAAGCGCCCAGCGCAATGATGTTTTCCAGATCGCGGAGGATGGCGAGGGTCGGCTCTGGATCGGCACACGCGAAGGCCTCCTGCGCCTCGACCGCAATCGCGTGAACTTCGCGCTCGTCGATCTCGGACTGCCGGGCACTGCCCAGCCTACGATCACCGAAATCCTGATCGATAGCGATGACAATGTCTGGGCGGGCACGCTGAACAGCGGTGTCGTCAGGATCGACGCGGCGAGTGGAGTCGCTACCGCTTATACCGATTACGACGCGCGGGAGATCGGCGGGCTGGCAACTCAGCCAGTACTGAGTCTCGCGATGTTCGGAGACCAGTTGTTCGTCGGCACCTGGGGCGCCGGCCTGTGGTCAGCCCGCATCCCGGACAACGCATTTGCGGCACTCGACTCGGACAATACGGAACTCCGCAATGATCTCGTCACGGCGGTAACGACCGACCCCGTTTCAGGAGCGGTACTGGCGGGCAGTTTCGGCGGAGGTGTGCAGGTGATCGATGTGGACGCAGGCAGTGCCGGCGACCTGCCTTCCATCGATCCCGCACTGAAGACGGCGGGCGTGCTCGACATCGTCCGGCATGACGACGGCACCCTCTTCGTCGGTACCGACGAGGGACTCTACGAACTCGCCGCCGACGGGAGCCTGCGCGAGCATTACGAACACGATCCGGACGATGAGTTGTCCATCGGCGAAGGCTACATCACGAGCCTGCTGCTCACCGACGGTTCGACTCTCTGGGTGGGCGCAGGCGGCAGCGGACTCTTTCGGCTGAACCTCTCCGATCGCATGATCACGGGCTACGGGCACGCCAGCGACGACCCTGCATCGTTGAGTGGCAACTACATCACCAGCCTCCTGGCCGACGGGCGTGATCGCCTCTGGGTGGGAACGCGCTCGAACGGCCTGAACGTCTGCGAACGCCGCACCATGCGCTGCCGACGGTTCTCGAGCGATCCTGACGCGGAGGTGAGCCTCGGACACTTCCATGTCACTGCGCTGTTCCGGGACAGCCGCGAACGTCTGTGGGTGGCAACCGACGGTGGCGGTCTGCATCAGGTGATGTTCGCCGGGGGCGACGATACGGTCACCGGGCTCCGGCGCTGGACCGAGAAGGACGGCCTCCTGAGCGACAGCGTGATGGCCGTCGAGGAGGACAGCGACGGGAGCCTCTGGCTGAGCTCCCGGCACGGGCTGACCCGCCTGGATCCGGATCAGGCACGTGTCGTGAATTACGTCGAGGCAGGTGGACTACCGGTCGACCACTTCAACGTCGGTGCCGCCGACCACGACGCCGACTTCCTGTATTTCGGCAGCGTACGCGGCCTCCTCGTCATCCCCCGGGG
>JARRPZ010000129.1:0-9407 GCA_037382365.1 Gammaproteobacteria bacterium | reverse complement strand
TCGAAATCACCCCACATCGGCCGCTTCCAGCCGTAGGGTTCCATGAACCCTTCCATCCAGCGGCGCGGGAAGAAGTTCTCGAAGAACTCTTCCATGCCATGGGTGAACGGCCGTACTGCCCCAGTGGCGCCTTTCTCGCGGTCTTTCCGCGGTTTGATCTCACGTACGTTGGCCATCTGTTCACCTCCTGTATGCGAATCCCCGGAAATTCCATTCCGGCAACTCATACTGTCTGCTTTCCGGTGACTCCGACCAATCGCGGACACTCCGGATTGAGCATCCCGCGACACGGGAGTATGGTGATTTCGTAACTGACTTGCGTGGAACGCGCCGCTGTCAACGGCTCAATCGCGCTTCACTTTGCCCCTCAGCAGATCGCGACGACTGACTGCGCGCCCCGGCGCGGATTTTTCCGTGCCCGGCTTCGCGAGCAGGCTCTCCAGTACCTGCTGCGCGATCGCTTTCGCCGCCTCGTGATCCGGCACCCCGATGACATTCGTGAAGACCGGCGCCGTCAGATAGACGTCACCGTCGTCCGGGCAACTGGCGGTAAAGCGGATGGTCTCGGCCGGCAGGTGCCAGTCGCTCTGGTCTCCCTGGCGGAGAGCGCTCCAGTCGTCGGCCGTTCCCGGCAGCAGCACCAGGTTGATGAACCACGGCGTAATGAGGATGCCGAGGCGATGTGACTCCCAGTCGCGGAAGCCGACCGCCTCGACATCCAGTCTGTCGTTGTAGAAGGGCAGATCGCGCATCCGCGGATCGGCTTCCCGATAGCGTTCGATCAGACGTCGCAGAACAGGATCCGTCACAGCCGGTACCCGCTCAATCGTCCATCGGCAGGAACTTGTCCCGCTCCGCGTCGCATTGAGGACAGCGCCAGTGCTCCGGCAATGCAGAGAAAGGCGTGCCCGGCGGGATCTGCTCGACCTCGTCACCCTCCGCCGGATCGTAGACGTACCAGCAGATCCGGCACTCGAGACGGGTGCCGTCCTCTATACGGTCCTCCATGGTCTCTCCCCGGCGGCAGTCCGCCGTTCAGTCTTCGGCCCAGTAAGGCTCCAGGAGTTCGGCGAGGCGCGCGGCGGAATCCCGGATGTCCTCCGGGGCCGCCTTCACGACGTGCGGCAGGTCGGTGATCTCGATGGAGTTCAGGATCATCTTGCTCATCGAGTTGAAATAGCGCACCCACCAGACGTCGGGGACCCGTGTCGCGGAGATGATGCAATGTCCGTAGCCGCGGGAGAGGACATCCAGCGGCCCCTTGCCCAGCGACTCGTCCAGGAATACCAGGTCTTCATCGGACATCGGCAGCAGCGACAGGTTGATGATGTGGGTCTCGTCCCCCGCCTTCCGCGTCTGCACCCGGTCGGCGATCTCGGTCAGGATTGCCGGGGCATTCAGGGCACCTTCGGGAGGTTGCAGGGTGGTGAGCTCGTGCGGCTTCCGGTCCCGGCCCAGTTGCCCCAGCCTGGCAATGAAGGGGGCCTCGGCCACCTCCAGCAGATCGTGGGTGACCTTGCCTTCCTCGTTGAAATAGAACATGCGCCAGACGCCGGCCAGCACCGCCTCCTGGGTATGGGACTGGAAATCGCCGGCGAACTTCATCGCCACTTCGCCCTCTCCCAGTATCTGATTGACGAGATCACGGTTCTCCTCGTCCAGCGCGGAGATGTCGGCGAGCACGGGGCGCTCCGGCTCCCAGTCGCGCAGGGTTTCCTGCAGCCAGTCCATCGCCGCGCGGGCGCCGGACAGGTTCGCCACCGCTTCCGGGTCCGGGATATTCGGCGCCGTATACATGGACATGCCGCGGGGCAGGTCGATGTACTGCAGTTCGGCGCCGTCGGTCTCGCCGGGCTGGCTGCCGACGCCGACGGCCACGATCGGTATGTCCTTGATGTTCATGTTACTCCCCCCGGCCGTCGCTCAGGCGCTGACGACCGGTATCTTGAATCCCGGCGGCCTCCGCGGTTCGGTGCCCAGGATCTCACCGATCTCCTCGAGATACTCCTGCCAGTTGCGGATGCGCGAGATCGTGCCGAGCCAGCCGCCGTCCCTCACGAAGACGAGCGAAGGCCATTCCCGGAACCCGTACTTCAGCTGCAGGTCCTTCTCGGCCTCCGTGGCAATCACCGCCGGCCTGAGCCGACCGTCGAAGGCCGCGATCAGCTCCGGCAACACCACCGCCACGTCCACGGTCTCCCCGAACTTCTTCGGCTCACCGGCGAAGAAAAGAACGCCCGTCTCCGGCGCCGCGACGAATTCGTCGTGCTCCTCGACCCCGATCGTCGGGTAGCCGTATTCATCGGTGAGTCGCTGAATCAGCGGATGGGTCATGGTGTCACTATCTCCAGGTTTCCTTGGTGTCCGGCCGTCCGGTCTCGTAGTCCTCCATGTTGATGGCATCGGGGCCCGTCAGATCCGTCTTCGCAAGCGGCTTGTCACGCTTCCGATACTCGATGCCCCATTCCTGCAGGATCCTGACGCCTTCGGCCAGGGCCTGCGGCAGGCGAGCCTTCACCGAGTCACGCAGACTGCCACCATAGTCGTTCAGCAACTCCGGCTGTACCCCGACCAGCGCCAGCTGCTCCGGTCCCTCGCCGAACATCTGCGCGGAAGCCAGCACCTCCTGGAAGCTGGTCTGATGCATGCTCATCTTCTTCACGCCGAGATACTTCGGGACTTCGTCCCCGACGATGACTTTCATCTCGGCCGGTTCGAGGCCGAAGTCGATGGCGTCGAATATCAGGAGCTTCCTCGCCGCGCGCACGTAGGGCAGGAGGAAAAGGCCCAGGGTACCGCCGTCCATCACGCGGACGTCCGGCGGGAACTCGTAGCTGGCGTTCAGTTCCTCGGCGGCACGGACGCCGAAACCCTCGTCGGCCCAGAGCGGATTCCCGATCCCGAGGATGAGGGTTTCGTACCCGACCGGATCCCCTTCGGGCAAGCTTGGGACGATGTCCTCCGTCACCGCGCTTCGTCGCCCGGGTAGTCGTCCTTGTAGTAGCGCCAGCCGGACATGATCGTGCTGACGCTGCTCTGTCTGCCCATGACGTCGGCCCGGATCGCCATGTAGATATGGATGATGGCGAATACCAGCATCAGCCACATGCCGAACAGGTGCCAGGTCTTCACGCCCATCGAATTCGGCGCGAAGTTGAACACCCAGCCGAACAGTTTATCCGCCCAGCTGCCGCGACCGAGGCCTTCCGCGTAGAGTGCAAAGCCCGTGACGATCATGAAGATGGTCAGGACGACGTTGAAGAACCACATCGCGCTCTGGGCGAGAGGATTGTGTGCCGGCGTCTTGTAGGTCTTGCGCGTCAGGAAGCTGTAGAACTTGATCTCGTGGAACAGTTCCTTCCACCACCGGCCTCGCCAGATCGGCAGATAGAGAAGCTCACGAGAGTACTTGTTCCCGACGATCCCCCAGTAGACGCGAACGACGAACCCGATGGTGAACACGTATCCGGCGATGAAGTGGATCATGCGGATATTGCCCATCAGGAACGAATCGCTCGCCTCTCCGGGCACGGCGGGCAGCGGGTTGGCAATCAGCCAGCCCGTCGCCGCCAGCACGAAGATGCTGATCGCATGCACCCAGTGCCAGATCCGGACCGGCGCCTCGTAGATGTACTGCGGCTCGAGGTTCGCGGGACTGCGGCCACGCATCGTCTCTGTGCTCGTCGCCATGTTTGTCTCCTAATCGATGCCTTTCCCGGTGCTCGCCTAGCGGATCTTCACGGTCGTGAGCTCCTCGCCGTCCGGCGAGATCACGTGCGAGGCACAGGCCAGGCAGGGATCGAAGCTGTGGATCGTGCGCAGGATCTCCAGCGGCTGTTTCGGGTCGGCCATGGGCGTGCCCAGCAGAGCCGCCTCGTAGGCGCCGATGTTGCCCTTGGAATCCCGCGGGGAGGCATTCCACGTGGTCGGCACGACGCACTGGTAGTTGTCGATCTTGCCGTCCTTGATGTGGATCCAGTGGCCGAGCGAACCGCGGGGAGCCTCTCCGTAGCCGACGCCCTTGGCGTCCTTCGGCCAGGTATCCGGCTCCCACTTGTCCATGTTGGCCGTGGCCATGTCGCCCGCCTTGATATTCGCCATCATGTTGTCGAACACGTAGCGCATCTTGTGGGCCGACCAGGAAGCCTCCAGACCGCGGGCAGCCGTGCGGCCGAGGGTGGAGAACAGCGCCGCGACCGGCAGATCGAGGGCACGCAGCAGGCCATCGACCTGCTCCTTGATGTCCTCGCGGCCGCGGGCATAGGCCACGAGATAGCGGGCCAGCGGCCCCACTTCCATCGCATTGCCGCGCCAGCGCGGCGCCTTCAGCCAGGAGTACTTGGCGCCCTCGTCGAGTGCCTCGATGCGGGTCTTCGTACCCTTTGCATTCGGACCCAGCTCGAACTTCGCCTCGGTGACGCCGTCCCACGGATGCAGGCCGGCATCGGGATCGCCGGGATAGTCGTACCAGGAATGCGTCACGAATTCCTGCACCTGTTCCGGATCACGCGGATCGACGTCGTAGACCTTGCTGAGATCGCCGTTCAGGATTGCGCCCTGCGGCAACATGTAGCTGTCGTTGTCGAACTGGTTGGCGAACTCGGGGAAGTCGCCGTAAGACATGACGTTCTTGCTCGACAGTCCGCCGCCGTAGCCCCAGTCCTTGTAGAACGAGGCGATGGCCGTCAGGTCGGGGATATAGACCTGATCGACGAAGGTGATCGATTCGTCGATGATGCGCGACACCTGGTTCAGCCAGGCCATGTTGATGGCGCCGACCGCCCCGGTATCGTTGACATTCAGCGAACAGGGCATGCCGCCGACCAGCCAGTTCGGATGCGGGTTCCTGCCGCCGAAGATCGTGTGGATCTTCACGATTTCCTTCTGGAAGTCGAGAGCCTCCAGATAATGGGTCACGGCCATCAGGTTCGCCTCCGGCGGCAGCTTGTAGGCCGGGCTGCCCCAGTAGGCGTTCGAGAAGATACCGAGCTGGCCGGACTCGACGAAGCGCTTCAGCTTGTTCTTGACGTCGCTGAAGTAACCCGGCGAAGACTTCGGCCAGTTGCTGATGGAGCGCTGCAGCTCGGAAGTCGCTTTCGGGTCCGCGCTCAGCGCGCTGACCACGTCGACCCAGTCGAGGGCATGCAGGTGGTAGAAGTGCACCAGGTGGTCCTGCGTGTACTGGCACAGCATCATCAGATTGCGGATGTGGTTGGCGTTGGTCGGGATCTCTATGCCGAGGGCATCCTCGACACAGCGCACCGACTGGATCGCATGCACGCCGGTGCACACGCCGCAGATGCGTTCGACGAAAGCCCATGCATCCCGCGGGTCGCGGCCCTTCAGGATGACCTCCAGCCCGCGCCACATGTTGCCCGTGGAGACGGCGTTCTGGATGACGTTGTCCTCGTCGACGTTGACCTCGATGCGCAGGTGGCCCTCGATCCGGCAGATCGGATCCACGACCACGCGCTGACCGCTGTCGTCAAGATTGAAGCCGTTCGGCGTCGTGATGGTAGCCATTACTGCTCTCCTAAGACTGTTTGCGCGTGGTCTGGCTGATCGCGGAACCGATCGCATGGGCCGCGACGCCGATAGCCGCTGCACCGGCGAGCACCCCACCGATCTTGTCGGCCGTGGCTTCGGCGCCGTCCGGGGACACGCCGAGCTTGCCGACCGCACTGTAGAAGCTGCCCTTGTCCCAGAAGTCGTCCTCGGCGCAGCCGAGGCAGCCGTGACCGGACTTCACCGGCCAGGACAGGCCATCGTTCCACTCCACGGTGGAGCAGGCGTTGTAAGTCGTCGGTCCCTTGCAGCCGACCTTATAGAGGCAGTAGCCCTTCTTGGCGCCTTCGTCGTCGAATTTCTCCACGAACTGGCCGGCATCGAAGTGCGGCCGACGGTAGCACTTGTCGTGCAGGCGCTGGCCGTAGAACATCTTGGGACGCCCCTGACGATCGAGTTCGGGCAGCGATTCGAACGCGATCATGTAGGTCAGCACGCCGGTCATCACCTCGGCGATCGGCGGACAGCCGGGCACCTTCACGATCGGCTTGTCCTTGATCACCTTGTGGATCGGCACGGCCTGGGTCGGATTCGGCTTGGCGGCCTGCACGCAGCCCCAGGACGCGCAGGAACCCCACGCGACGATGGCCTTGCAGTGATCCGCCATGTGCCGCAGCTTCTCGACATACGGGATGCCGGCCTGGATGCAGTACATGCCGTCCTCGTTCAGAGGCGGGTTGCCCTCGCAGGCGAGGATGTATTCGCCGTCATATTTCTCGATGGTCTGTTCGAGGATCTCTTCCGCCTGATGGCCCGCAGCCGCCATCAGCGTGTCGTCGTAATCCAGCGATATCATCGACAGCACGACGTCACTCGCAAGAGGATTGCCCGACCGGATGAACGATTCCGTGCAGCAGGTACATTCCAGTCCGTGCAGCCAGATGACCGGCGTGCGCGGCTTGGTCTCGAGCGCATAAGCGATCTTGCCCGCGAACTCCGGACCGAGGCCGAGACCGGCGGCGGTCAGGCTGCAGAATTTCAGAAAACTGCGGCGGGTGATGCCATGCTGGCGCATGACCTCGTATAAGGTTTCTCGGGCTGCCATGGCGACGTCCTCTCTTGCTGCTGTGTTCGTCGCTGAACAAGCCAGCCGGGACGGGCCACCATCGTAAGGCCGCAGCACGGCTGGCCTTGACCAGCGCGGACGGGTTTCGATCGTAGCGTGCCGATCTCTGATGTGACGCTAATCCCCCATCCGACGTATATTGTTCGAGGGCGAGGGGGTTACTGCCATACTGGTAGATACCTACCGGAGTAACGCAGGGGCGCAGGACGGAATTACTTGCCGGTACTGAGTTTTTCGGCCGTCAGCAATTTCGCGAGACTCCTCTCGTAGCCCTTCGGATCCATCGCGACACGCGCCCGCACGCTCGTCGCCGATGTCGATCGGAGCCTCTTTCCGACCCTGCACATGTGAAGCCATGCGCGTGTCTACGGCGCCCACGATCAGCGCGATCACCTGCGTGCCCTGGTCGGCCAGTTCCGCACGTACGCCGACAGACAGAAATCGGGTCGCCGTCTTGGACGGACCGTAGCCCCCCATGTTCGGGATGTTGGTCAGCGCGGCGGCTGACAGCACGTTGACGATGGCTCCGCCGCCGTTGGCGGCCAATACCGGAGCGAACGCTCGGCACATCGCCAGGGTCCCGAAGTAATTGACCTCCATTTCCCGACGCGCCCCGCTCATGTCGTCCGCACCGATCAGCAGCCGATTCGTGAATATGCCAGCGTTATTGACGACGATCGACACGTCCGTGCAGCGGGCAGCAGCTGCCGCGACCTGTTCCTCGTCGGTCACGTCGAGGGCGACGGCCTCGACGCGATCACCGAATTCCTCGACGAGGTGCCCGGCCGCGTCCGGATCCCGCGATCCGGCGTAGACCTTTGCCGCGTCCGCTTCGATCAATGCCCGGACAAATCCCTCGCCGATGCCCCGGTTGGCCCCGGTAACGATCGCCGCCGTCCCTTCGATATCAGTCCATCACGATGACGTCGTCTCCGGGCGTCTGCGCATAGAGCCGTTCCACGTCGCTGGCGCGTCGCCTCAGCGCCACGGACTGGTTCACGGTGCCCTTGTCGGAAAGTTCGTGACCGTCGATGCTCGGCGGCTCGTCGAGGAACGCAAAGCGCCGGATTCGTGTGCTGGAGCCCGGCTTGGTGGCGTTGTGTTCCTGCAGCGCCTGTTCGATCCGCGCGCGTACATTCGGCTGCCGGATGATGTCCGATGCCGAATCCGGCGGCGGCGCCCCGACGGCCTGCTCGATACCCTGGCGGTTCGGCCAGGCCAGCACTGCCACGTACTCCCGGTTCAGGCCACAGACGAGAACATCGCTCACCATCGGCGAACAGGCCTGCACCACCGCGGCGCGCAGATTGCCGGCAGACACCCAGGTGCCGTTCGCGAGCTTGAACTCCTCCGCCAGACGCCCGGCGAACCTCAGTCCCCGCTCGATGTCGCCCGGTTCGTTGAACTGGGCGGCATCACCGATCATGAAGAAACCTTCGTCATCGAAGATCTCCGCGTTCTTCTCCGGCATATCCAGATAGCCCGGCGTAATCATCGGCCCCTTCATCCGGATCTCGTACCGATCGTCCTGGGGCACCAGCTTGATGGTCAGTCCGGGCATCGGCAGGCCGATTCCGACTTCCTCCGTATCGAAATAGATGGCCATGCAGCCGGATGCCGTCTCTGTCGCGCCGTAACCGGTGGTGAAGAAGACACGTTTCCCGGTGGTGCGGAAGGCGAGTTCCTGCAACCGGTCGTAGAGCGCCTGGGGCAGACCGGCACCGCCGTAGAGTGCGAGCCGCAGCCTGGAGAAGAACCGCTCACGCAACTCCTCGTCCCGCTCCAGCGCATCGGCGAGCATCGCGTAGCCTGCCGGCACGTTGGTGAAGAAACTGACCGGTACGTCCTTCAGGTTCCGTATCGTGGTCTCGAACTGTCCGGGCAGCGGACGGCCGCCGTCTATATACAGTGTGCCGCCGCTGGTGAGCACGCCCATCTTCGTGAAAGCGCCCGAGACGTGATTCCAGGGCAACCAGTCGAGCATCACGTCCTTCCAGCCGGCGGTCTCCCCGAGCACCTGCCGGCCCTGGGCGAGATTTGCCGTGATCATGCGCTGTGTCTGGATGACCGCCTTCGGCAGGCTGGTCGAGCCGGAGGTCAGCATGTAGGCCGCCGGCGCATCGGGATCCAGACCCTCGATCGACGCGCGCACGGCCGCGCCGGATGGCGTGGAAAGCACCTCGGACAGGGCGACCGCAGGACGCTCCAGGGCGGCGGGGTCTTCCGTGACGATCAAGGCGTCACCGAAATCGACGTTGTCCAGGGCCGGCCGGTACAGCGCGGTCTCCTCGGCGAAAACGACGGCCGGGCGCACGAGTTCCAGCACGTGCTTCAGGCGGCCGTAATCACCGCCCATCAGAGCGTAGTTGACGCTGACGGGGCACACCGGGATGCCGGCGGCCATCGCGCCGTACTTGAAGATCGCATGGGCGGTGGAATTCCCGGAGAGGATCAGCACGGAACGATCGCTCGAGATGCCCCGTTCCAGCAGCCACGCGGCCACGGCATGGACATCCCGTCTCGTCTCGTCGTAGGTGTGCGGGATCCACTCGCCCGTCTCCCGGTGGCGCTGCATCAGGTAGGGCTGATCGGGTCGCTCATCGGCCTGGCTTTCGAGTTCCAGCAGCAGATTTGGCACGTAGGGTGCCAGTTCGGTCGCGGGCGTCACCAGCAGTGTCCCGTCGGGACGCTCCTCGACCTGCATGGTGGCCGGCGGGAAGGCGACCTTGCGGAAAGGAGCGTTGCGGAAGTCCGTCATCGGTACGGGATCCTGCAC
>JARRPZ010000128.1:0-7180 GCA_037382365.1 Gammaproteobacteria bacterium | reverse complement strand
TCCTTTTGCAAAGGCCCGGCTGGCCGTCCGTGGCCCGATCCGCGCCCGATTCAGCCTAGCGAGGCAGGCAACGCCACGCGTGAAGGCGGCATGAAAAAGAAGTGAATTTGCTTCCCTGCGGCCCACGGGGGACACTGTCTGAGGCGCGGATCGCGCCAGAAGTAACATGCGGACGGATTCGCATGCAGAAGAACGACGACGGCGGGGGGTATTACCGCATCGGGGACCTCAACCTGGATACCGCGACGCACCAATTGCGTCGCGGCGAGGTCTCGATCGCCCTGCCGCCGCTGTCCTACCGTCTGTTCCTGCTGCTCGTCGAGCGTGCACCGGCCGTCGTCAGCCATGATGAAATCGCCGCTCACGTCTGGGCGGGCAGACTCGTCAGCCCCGAAACACTGACGCAACGCATCAAGCTGCTCAGGCACGCGCTCGAAGACGATGCACGGGAACCACGGTATATCGCGCTCGTCCGTGGTGAAGGCTACCGGCTGATCGCGGACGTCGCGGCGCTCGGCACGGCGGATTCGTCCCGGGCCGCCGCCGCACCGCCTGCGCGAATCCCGACAGCACGGGGGTTCCGCAGACGCGCCCTGGCAGCGCTCGGGCTGATCGCCGTGGCGGCAACCGCCCTCGCCTACCTGCCGGGGTTCCTGGACGGTGGGCGCACCGGCGATCCCGGCCATGCCGAGCGGATTCCGCGGGAAAAATCCGTCGCCGTGCTGCCGTTCACCGACATGAGTTCCGAGGGCGATCGTCAATACCTGGGGCAGGGTATCGCGGACGAGTTGCTGCACCGGCTCGGCGGCGCCCGGGAGCTGCGCGTCATCGCGCGAACTTCGTCGTTCGCGCTGGGCGACAGCGGACTCGGTGCCCGGGAAATCGCCGGCCGACTGGGCGTGCGCTACGTCCTTCAGGGCAGCATCCGTGATTCCGACGGCGCGCTGCGCGTAACGGCTCAGCTGGTCGATGCCCTCGACGATACCCAGCTCTGGTCGGAAGCCTACGACCGGCGGCTGGGCGATATCCTGAGCGTCCAGCACGAGATTGCGGCGTCTCTGAGCGAGGTCCTCGAAGTAACACTGGCCGATGGTGGGCAGGTGCCGCCCCCGCGGAGCCCGGATGCCTATCGCCATTTCATGCTGGGAGATTTCTTCTTCAAGCGACGCGGTCACGGGGACATGGAGAGGGCAGAGGAGAGTTTCCGCACGGCGCTCGCCGCCGACCCGACCCTCGCCCGGGCCTGGGTAGGACTCGCCGGTGTGTCTTTCATCCGGTTTTGGGAGTACGGCGAGATCGATTATCGGGAGTCGATCGAACTGCAGCGCAGTGCCCTGAAGAAGGCGATCGCACTCGACCCCGACCTCGCGGAGGCCCATATCCGTCTGTTCAATCTGTATTGGCAGACGAACGAGAAGGAGCGTGCCGAGGCACATTTCTCCCGCGCCCGGGAACTCGACCCGTACGACCCTCTCGTGCTCGGTATGACGGCGGGCTTCGCCCACGACCGGGGAGATCTCTACGAAGCCCTCGAACTCAGCCGGCAGGGGACGGCCCGGGACCCGTTGTCCGCGCTCGCACACCTGAATCTGGCCGTCCGCCTGGTGATCGCCGGCAGGCTCGCAGAGGCGGATGCCGAGTTTCTGCGGGCACAGGCGCTCAGTCCTTCGCTGATTCACCCGATCGCGGAGCATCGCGCACGCATCCGCATCCTGCAGCTGCGTTACGACGAGGCGCTGCGACTCGTGGAAGAAACCCCCCCGTCCCCGGAACGGGACATGGTACTGGCGGTGGCCTGCGAAAGACTGGGAAGGCATCGGGAAGCAGACGAGGCGGTGGCCCGACTGAATGAGGCCGGTTCGGCCTTGTCGATCGTCCGGCTGGCCGAAATCCGCACTTTGCGCGGCGAGAGTGATGCGGCACAGGCAGCGATCGCGATCCTCGAGGTGATCTCCCGGAACGTGCGGATCGAAACCCACGATGCGGACGATGCGTTGATGGAACTACAGGACTCACCCTTCCTGCGGGACTTCCGCCGGACGCCGGACTGGCGAGTCCGCCTGGCGGACCTCCGGGACGTGCTGCACTCGCGAGATCAGGGATAGCTTGTTCGATTGCTTCAGCCGCGCCGCATCCGCACGCGGATGGCATCCTCCTGATCCACCGCCTCGAGCTGGTCCTCGAAGTCCTTCACCGTGTCGTCGATCTCGGGGAGTATGACGTTTTCCAGCGCCCGGGCACGGCGCTCGGTCTTGCGATAGTCCTCCAGCAAGCGGGCGATGTTGGTGGCGACCGCGGCCATCCCGGCCGCATCGGTCAGCAGGTCCCGGTAGGCGTCGGCACAGAGTTCGGCTTCGATCGAGGGCAGCACCGCGGGCACGGACCGGTCCACGGATTCGCCTTCCGCCCGGGCATTGATGAGGCGCAGGTCCAGGAAGCGCCGCTCCGTCGTCTCGAGCGAGCCGTCGTCGAACGGTCGCGGCGGATACAGCAGCAGCCCCTCCAGACCATGACAGCCGATGGCACGACCCAGGGCCGTGACGGCGTCGTCGTGACGCGCACTGAATCCGTCGCTCAGGGTCTCGTGCCGACGCAGCTCGCGCATGATCTCGCTCGCGATCAGCATGCGCTTCTGCTCCAGGAATTCGAATCCCTCGCGGACGACCTTCTGCTCGTCGCGCAGCTCCTGCAGCTGGCCGCGGCTGGCCGACTGCTGTCGGCGGAAGTCAGCCATCGTCCCCGCCGGCGTCCCGTCCGTCGCCGTCCTCCTCGGCCCGGTCGCCGAGATACTCCTCGACCTGTCTCTCGCTCAGGCGCGACAGCTCGCTGCCCGGGAGCCCCTTCAGAATCTCCCAGCCGACCTCCATGCTCTCGCTCAACCGCCGCGGACCATCCTGGGCGATCAGCTTCTGTTCGAAGGCATCACCGAAATCGAGATACTGGCGGTCCGTCTCCGTCAGACCCTCGTGACCCATCACGCTCGCCAAAACGCGGATCTTCGCCGTGCGCGCGTAGGCCGCGAACAGCTGGTGGGCGAGGGCCGGATGATCCGCATGGGTCACGCCTTCGCCGATGCCGTCGTCCATCAGCCTGGAGAGACTCGCGAGCACGTCGATCGGGGGATAGACGCCCCGCCGTTCGAGCTCGCGGCTGAGCACGATCTGACCCTCCGTGATGTAGCCGGTGAGATCGGGGATCGGGTGCGTGATGTCGTCGCCCGGCATGGTCAGTATCGGCAGCTGGGTGAGCGTGCCGTCCCGCGTTCTCAGACAGCCGGCACGCTCGTAGATCGTGGCGAGGTCCGAATACAGATAGCCGGGGTAGCCCTTGCGGCTCGGTATCTCGCCATGACCCGCCGACACTTCGCGCAGTGCTTCACAGTAGTTGGTCATGTCGGTCATGACCACCAGCACGTGCCGGGACTCCACGAAGGCGAGGTATTCGGCCGCGGTCAGCGCATAGCGGGGCGTCAGCAGCCGCTGGGTGCTGGGCTCGCTCGCCCGGTTCAGGAACATGACCGTGTGCTCCAGCGCGCCCGAGTCCTGCATGGACGCGCGGAAACGTTCTGCCGTGTCGTGGGAGACGCCGATGCCGACGAACACGATCGCGAACGCGCCCCCCTCCTCGCCGAGCAACCGGGCGCGGCTCGCGATGTCGATGGCGAGCCGGTCGTGGGGCAGGCCGCCGCCGGAGAACAGCGGCAGTTTCTGGCCGCGCACGAGACTGTTCATGAGGTCGATGGCCGTGACCCCGGTCTCGATGAAATCCCGCGGCCGGTGGCGCGCCACCGGGTTGATGGCGGACCCGTCCACGGGCAGGTAACGCTCGGCCGGTATCGGCGGTCCGCCGTCGATCGGCCGGCCCAGGCTGTCCAGGATGCGGCCCTGCAGTCCCGGCCCCAGCCCGAGCTCCAGGGGTTTCTCCCGGATGCGGACACGCGTGTCGTCGAGACTGAGTCCATCGGTCGCCCCGAGGATCTCCACGACGATCTCCTCGTCTCCCAGCGCCGCCACCCGACCGTAGCGCCGGCCGCCGTCCCGACCGATCACCTCCACGGCGGCATCAAGACCGACGCTGACACTGCGTTGCAGGAACAGGAGCGGTCCCTCCAGCCGTCGCGCCGCACCGGTGAGGACGACTTCAGCGTCCATGTTCCGACTCCTCGTGCTCCGGCACCGGGTCCTTGTCGTTCCCGTTCGCGTACTTCTCGTTCCTGTTCTCGTCCTCGCCCTTCGCGGCGGCCTCGCTCTGCTCGCCCTTGTCCAGCTCCTCGAATTCCGCCTCCATCCGACGCCGCAGGCGATCGATCCGCTCGAGGTCGTCTTCGCCGACCTCCTCGCCGAGCCGTCGCAGGGTGGCCAGCGTCGGGATGGCGGCGATGTCCACGGCGCTCGCGCCGGCTGCCAGCGCCTGCTCGGACAGCGTGACGAAGCGCAGCAGCAGATCGAGCATCGCCTGCTGGCGATCCGGCGAACAGTAGCGATCCGTCTCCGAGAACGAGGACTGGCGCAGGAACCCGTCATTCAGGAGCTCTGCGTTGAGGAGGGTCACCTGATGGACGGGCGGCAGGGCATCCTTGCCGATGATGCGGGCCATACGCTCCAGGCTCTGCTGCTGCTCCAGGAGCACCAGCACGCGCCGGCGTTTGCGGTCCCACTCCGGGTCGCCCTGGCTCGACCACCAGCGTGCGAGTTCGGTCGCATCCTCCGAATAGGAATGCAGCGGATGCACGGCGGGATAGAAGCGGGCCTGGGCACGTTCGCGATCGAGGGCCCAGAAGCAGCGCACGTAGCGCTTCGTGTGCATGGTCACCGGCTCGGAGAAATCGCTCGCCGGCGGGCTGACCGCGCCGATGATCGTCACCGAGCCCTCGTCTCCGCCGAGGGTGCGCACCCGCGCGGCGCGCTCGTAGAAGTCCGCCAGGCGGGAGCTGAGATAGGCAGGGTAGCCGGACTCCGCCGGGAGCTCTCCGAGTCGGCCGGAAACCTCGCGCAGCGCTTCCGCCCAGCGGCTCGTGGAGTCGGCCATGAGCGCCACGTGCCGGCCCTGATCGCGGAAATACTCCGCCACGGTGATGCCCGTGTAGATACTCGCCTCCCGCGCCGCCACGGGCATATTGGAGGTGTTCGCGATGATGACCGTCCGCTGCATCAGCGGCTGCCCCGTGCGCGGGTCCTCCAGACGCGGCAGCTCGTCCAGCACCTCGGCCATCTCGTTGCCCCGTTCGCCACAGCCCACGTAGACGATCACATCCGCGTCGCACCATTTGGCGAGCGCCTCCTGCAGTATCGTCTTGCCGGTGCCGAAGCCGCCCGGCAGCATGCCGCGCCCGCCCCGGGCGATCGGGAAAAGCGTATCGAGGATGCGCTGGCCGGTGATCAGGGGCGCACCCACCGGCAACCTCTCTCCCACCGGTCGCGCACGCCGGACCGGCCAGCGTTCGGCGAGACGGATCTCCCGGGTACCGCCCTCCCCGCAGTCCAGTCGGGCGATGACATCCTCCAGCTCGTATTCGCCGGCCGCTGCGATCGCGGTCACCGTGCCCGCGCTGCCCGGCGGCACCAGGCAGCGCACCCGGCGTTCCTCGTCGCCGGCATGACCGAGGGTCTCACCTGCCGACAGCCGGTCCCCCTCCGATGCCGCCGGCTCGAAAGCGTATTTCGCCGTCTCCGCCCCCTGCGCGGCCATGCCGGTGCGCACGAAGAGCTCCTCTTCGTCGCCGAGCGGACGCAGCAAGCCGTCGAAGATCCGCCCGAGCAGGTGCGGGCCCAGGCCGACGCTCAGCGCCTGGCCCGTGCCTTCGATCGGATCGCCCGGCCGCAGACCGGAGGTGCGTTCGTAGACCTGTGCCGTCAGCACGTCACCCTGCAGCTGGATCACCTCTCCCAGCAGGCGACGCCGGCCGACATGGATCGCCTCCTGGATATGGAAGGGTTGCTCCATGCGCGCACGCAGCACGGGGCCGCCGATCCACTGGATCGTGGCGGTGCTCGTCATGATGCCTCCCCGGCCGGTCCGTCGCCGTCCTGCGCCAGGGCGGAGTAGTAGGCCGCGAGCAGGCGTGCCTCGATCTCGTCGCCCCGGGCCATCAGACCCTGCAGGGTCCCGTCGAGCATGGCGGGACCCTGCCCGATACGCAGCCCCGCGGCGATGTCCTCATCGCAGGACAGCTGCGGCGCGCAGCCGGCGATCTCGGCGGCCCTGGTCGAGAAGGCCTCGCGTTCCGCCTCGGGCCAGCCGGGGGCATGCGTTACCGACCATTCCCCCCGGGGCAGGATGCGGTCCGCGCTCTCGAGCAGGGAGTCCGTCCATCGCCGCCTGGCCTCCGCTTTCTCCCAGCGGGCGGCGACGCGCTCGCGCAGCAGCCGACCGCCCTCGGCCAGTACCTGGCGGGCTTTCTCGAGTTCGCGCTGCCGTTCATCGGCCTCATTACCGGCCCGGACCCGTGTCATCCGCGCGTCCACCTCGCCGCGCAACTCCCGTATGGCCTCGTGTACGCGCAGCCGCGCTTCGTGACGGGCGCTGCGGAGGCGTTCCGTCGCCGTGGCGTAGGCCTGCTCCAGGGTCTTCTCGATCTCCGCCGATTCGTAGCGTCTCAGCAGCTTGAGCATGCTGTCGACCTGCCGGTCGACGATACCGTTACCGTCGTTCACTGTTCGAGTCCGAATACCCGGTTGATCGTGTCGGCCGGATCCGGCGGCCGGTACCCGCGGGCGTCGGGCACGACCACGACCGGCGGTCGGCCGAACCGCGCGGCCGCCGCCAGTTCCGCCTCGTCGATCCCGCCGGCGCTCGCGGCACCGATCAGGACCAGTGCCGCGTGCTCCCTGGCCGCCGCCAATTCCGCGCCCGCCTCATCGGGCCCGGCCACGACGACGCGTAGTCCGGCGAGCCGCCAGCCGGCCGCGGTGGCCTCGTCGCCGATGAAGACGGCGTCGAACATCTCATCCCAACCGGTTCAGGATCAGGATGGCGACGATCAGACCGTAGATCGCGATGCCCTCGGCCAGGCCGACGAGGATGATGATGCGGCCGAACAGCTCCGGCTTCTCGGCCAGGGCACCGACCGCGGCACTGCCCACCTGCGCGACGGCGTAGCCGCCGGCCGCCGCCGACAGGGCCGCCGCGGCCGCCGCCGCGGCGAAGCCCCAGCGGATCGCGCTCTCGCCGATCGCGACGG
>JARRPZ010000127.1:0-12153 GCA_037382365.1 Gammaproteobacteria bacterium | reverse complement strand
GGCTTACTTGATCTTGGCTTCCTTGTAGATCACGTGCTTGCGGACGACGGGATCGTACTTCTTCGTCTCCATCTTCTCCGGATGCAGACGCTTGTTCTTCGTCGTCGTGTAGAAATGGCCGGTACCGGCAGACGAAACGAGTCGGATCTTTTCACGCATGGCTCGGTCCTCGAAGTACTTCGGGTCTAGATCTTCTGGCCCTGGGCCCGAAGGTCGGCGACCACGTCATCGATGCCGCGCTTGTCGATGATCCGCATCCCCTTGTTGGAGACGCGCAGCTTCACGAAGCGCTTTTCGCTCTCCAGCCAGAAACGGTGGGTATGCAGATTCGGCAGAAAGCGCCGGCGCGTCTTGTTGTGGGCATGGGAGACGTTATTGCCACTCATGGGCCGCTTCCCAGTCACCTGGCAAACCTTGGACATGGCCTCAAGTTCCTGAATTCAAGGTAAATTCGCCGGCGCGGGGCCGGCGGAAGGGCGCTATTTATACCAGCAGAGGCGCGATTAGGCAAGAGACCCGGGCCTAGACCAGCCCCCGGCTCGCCAGGGATGTTGCCAGCCCGTCTCCGACGATCAGATGATCCAGCATCCGGATATCCACCAGATCCAGCGCCGCTTTCAGCCGCCGGGTGATGCTCTCGTCCGCCTGGCTCGGCTCGGCCACGCCGGAGGGGTGATTGTGCGCCAGGATCACGGCCGCGGCATTCAGGGCCAGTGCGCGGCGCACCACTTCGCGGGGATAGACACTGGTGCCGTCCACCGTGCCGCGGAACATCTCCTCGAAGCGGATGACACGGTGGCGGTTATCGAGGAACAGGCAGCAGAAGACCTCCTGTGGCTGGTCGCGCAGACGCGCTATCAGGTAGCGGGAAGTGTCGGCCGGTCCGCTGATCGTCCGTCCCGGCCGCACCTTTTCCGCAAAGTAGCGCCGCGCCAGTTCGGCCGTCGCCTTCAGTCTCGCCGTGCGTGCCGCTCCGAGCCCGCGTACCGCAGCGAGTGCCGCGTCCTCGGCGTGGAAGAGGGCACGCAGGCTGCCGTGCCTGGCAAGCAGACGCCGGGCGAATTCCACTGCATCCATACCCGGCGCGCCCCCGCCCAGGAGCACGGCCAGCAGTTCGCCGTCCGTCAGAGAATCGGGTCCCCTGCCCAGCAGTTTCTCCCGCGGTCTTTCCTCGCGCGGCCAGTCCCTTATCCCCACGATCCCGGATCTCCCCGTCCATGCGCCGGTCATGATGCTGGCGGCCGGGCCTCGCTGCCGCACGACTTTATCGGGCGCGAAGGAAATTATCCCGTGCTGGCAAAGGTCGGCCCGGCCGGGCTAAGCTCGCGGTGTCGGCTGCGGACGAAGTCATGAAGAACATTCTGTTGGGTGTCACCGGCGGCATCGCCGCGTACAAGTCGCCGGAGATCGTGCGGCGGCTCGGCGCGCGCGGCCTCACGGTGCAGGTCGTGATGACCGAGGCGGCCCAGCGCTTCGTCACGCCCCTCACGTTCCAGGCGGTCTCGGGCAGGCCCGTGCGCACGGACCTCTGGGACCTGGAGGCGGAGGCGGCGATGGGCCACATCGAACTCGCCCGCTGGGCCGACCTGGTGCTGGTCGCGCCGGCGACCGCGGATTTCATGGCCCGGCTCGCGCACGGCGACGCTCCGGACCTGCTGTCCACGCTGTGTCTGGCCACCGAAGCGCCTCTGATCCTGGCTCCCGCGATGAATCGGGTCATGTGGTCCGGCGATGCCACCCAGTCCAACCGGCAGACGCTGCTGTCCCGCGGCGTGCGCCTGCTCGGTCCGGCCGAGGGAGACCAGGCCTGCGGTGAGACCGGCCCCGGTCGCATGCTGGAGCCGGCAGAGATCGTCGATGCCCTCGGCGTCCCCCAGCCGGGCGGTACGCTGAACGACAGGACGATATTGATTACGGCCGGCCCGACACGCGAACCACTGGATCCGGTTCGTTACCTCTCGAATCGGAGCTCCGGGAAGATGGGATTCGCGCTGGCCGAGGCGGCGGCGCGTGCCGGAGCCAGGGTTCGCCTCGTCACCGGCCCGGTGGGACTGGCGACGCCGCCGTGGGTCGAGCGTCACGACGTGGAAACCGCGGAGGAAATGTATTCGCGCGTGCACGAGCTACTGCGCGGCACCGACATTTTCATCGGGGCAGCTGCGATCGCCGACTACCGGGCGGCCGAACCGCGCACCTCGAAGATCAAGAAGCAGGGAGAACGCCTGAATCTGGAGCTGGTGAGGGCGCCGGACACACTGGCTGCGGTAGCTGCAACCGCGGGCGGACCATTCACCGTCGGTTTCGCCGCCGAGACGGACGACCTCGTCGCGAATGCCAGGGCGAAACTGGCCGACAAGCGCCTGGATATGATCGTCGCCAACCAGGTCGGCGGTGCCTGGGGCTTCGATACGGACGACAATGCGGTGATCGTCATCTGGGACGGAGGCGAGCGGGAGTTTCCGCTCACCGGGAAGCGGCAACTGGCGGCCGGACTGGTCGAGCTGATAGCGCAGCGCTACGCGTCGGTCGTCGGTGAGACGGGCACCGGGCACGTCAGGCCATTCCGCGGTGCCGGTTCGTGAGGCGGATCGAGCTCAGGATCCTGGACGAGCGGCTCGGGGCAGAGGTCCCACTGCCGCATTACGCGACCGACGGCTCGGCCGGGCTGGACATGCGTGCCTGTCTGGAGCAGCCGCTGACCCTGGGACCCGGGGAGACCGAGCTGATCCCGACCGGACTGGCCATCCATATCGGCGACCCGGGCCTCGCCGCCGTGCTGTTGCCTCGTTCCGGACTCGGACACAAGCACGGTATCGTCCTCGGCAACCTGACCGGCCTCATCGATTCCGATTACCAGGGGCAGGTATTCGTGTCGTGCTGGAATCGGAGCGCGGCGCCCTTCGTCATCGAACCCGGCGATCGGATCGCCCAGATGGTGTTCGTGCCGGTCGAACAGGTGCAGTTCGACGTGGTCGGGGAATTCGACGCGAGCCAGCGGGGCGAAGGCGGATTCGGCCATTCCGGCCGGGACTGAGTCTCAGAGACCCTTCAGCGTCCGGAAACGGGAAATGTCCTGGGCGAATTTCTGCTCCAGGGCTTCGACCTCGCGGCGTTGCTCGGCCAATTGTCCTTCCTGACGATTGATGCGGTCCTTGGTCTCGGAGAGATCATCGGCCAGCTCGTCGGGGATCGTCGCTGCCTCGGGCTCCGCGGTGTAGGGCTTGTAGTTATCGGCTTCTTCCTGCAACGAGACCATACGGCGACGCAGATTACGCAGATACAGCTCGGCGACTTTCTGCTGCGCATGGAGCATTTCCAGCCGGCGGTCCCGGTGCATCTCCAGCTCTTCCACCGAGAGATAGGTGCTCAGGAGAACCTTGTCGGCGCGGCGCCGTTTCTCGCGCGCTTCCTGCAGGGTGCGTTCGCGCTCCTCGGCGGCCAGTTCCTGCTCGGTCTTCCTGCCGTCGATGAATCCGACGGTCACGCCCTGCTCGTTCAGGATGCGTTTCTTGCGGTCCCGGAACTCGGGTGGCACCTTGTCGCCGTAATGGACCACACCGTCTTCGTCGGTCCAGCTGTAGACACGTTGCTCGTTACCGGCCCCGGTCAGGACCAGGATCGCGAGCAACGCCAATGCTGTGGACGGTATCCTGAGCATAGTCGCATTACATATTAACGTGCCGGGACCGGACCGGAACTGGTTCGCGGTTTCGGGAAGTCTCTGCCATGCCGGCGCGTCTCCCGTCAGCCTGTCCTGCGCTCGACGCCGTACTGGCGCTGGTAGTCCATCACCGCCCGCAGGTGCTTGCGCTGGCCCGGCGTTTCCTCCAGATGGCTGACGAGGTCGGAGAGTGTAATCAGGCTGACGACCGGCACACCCAGGACCCGCTCCACCTCCTGTACCGCCGACCTTTCGCCGCTGCCGCGTTCCTGGCGGTCGAGGGATATCACGACGCCGGCGATGCGGGCACCGTGGCGGCGGATGCTCTCCACGGCTTCCCGGATGGCGGTGCCGGCCGTGATGACGTCGTCCACGATCAGCACATTCCCCGCGAGCGGCGCGCCGATGATGTCGCCACCTTCGCCGTGCTGCTTGGCCTCCTTGCGGTTGAAGCAGTAAGGAACATCCAGGCCCTGGTGCTCGGCGAGTGCGGCCGCGGCCAGCGTGGCCAGCGGTATACCCTTGTAGGCGGGACCGAAGAGCATGTCGAACTCGACGCCCGAGGCGGCGATCGCGGCGGCGTAGCAGCGGCCGAGCTTCGCCGCCGCGTAACCGGTGCTGAACAGCCCTGCATTGAAGAAATAGGGGCTGATGCGTCCGGATTTCAGCTTGAAGGATCCGAACCGCAGCACCTCGAGTTCGAGGGCCAGCTCCAGGAATTCGCGTTGCCAGGATCGCATGGTGCCTTCCGTCGAGGGCCTCTTGATATCATGTCGCGCCGAGTCCGGCGAGTCGTGCCGAGTATGACACAGCCGGCAGTCACCTCGCGGCAAACCATGCCGTCCATCCGGGCCGGTCCTGCCATCGGAGTAGTGCCTTGTTTCGAGTGATGAGTCTGAACGCCAACGGGATTCGCGCTGCGGCGAGGAAGGGCTTCTTCGAGTGGCTCCCCGGCCAGCGCGCCGACGTGGTCTGCATCCAGGAGACCAAGGCGCAACGGCATCAACTCGAGGACGAGGTATTCCATCCCGCGGGCTATCACTGCTACTACGAGGATGCGGAGAAGAAAGGCTACAGTGGTGTTGCCGTCTATACCCGCCGTGAACCGAAGCGCATCGTGCGCGGGCTCGGCATCGAGGAGTTCGACCGGGAAGGGCGCTATCTCGAGGTCCAGTTCGACGGGCTCGCAGTGGCCTCCGTCTACCTGCCGTCCGTGGAATATCGCCCACAAGAACATCGACCTGCGGAACTGGCGGTCCAACCGGAAGAATTCCGGATTCCTGCCGGAGGAACGCGCCTGGCTCGATCAGGTGTTCGACCGGGTGAAGCTGGTGGACGCCTTCCGACTCGTGAACACATCCGAACACGAGTACACCTGGTGGTCGAACCGGGGCCGCGCCTGGGAGAAGAACGTGGGGTGGCGTATCGACTACCACATCGTCACGCCGGGGCTCGCACCGCTCGTCCGGCAGGCCGAGGTGTTCCGGGAGGATCGTTTCTCCGATCACGCGCCTCTCACCATCGACTACGAGCTGGACCTTGCCGGCTGACAGCGACCGCGAGCGCCTGGAGGCGGCGCGGCACGCGCCTGACACCGGCTGGCGCGGTTCCGTCGCGGCCTACCTGCGGCCGCGGGTCGTCGCCATGCTGTTCCTCGGATTCTCGGCCGGGCTGCCCTTCCTGCTCGTCTTCTCGACCCTCGGTGCCTGGCTAACCCAGGCGGGCACGAGCCGCACCGCCATCGGCTATTTCGCCTGGATCGGCATCACCTACTCGGTGAAATTCCTGTGGTCGCCGCTCATAGACCGTCTCTCCCTGCCGATCCTGACGCGCTGGCTCGGCAAGCGCCGCAGCTGGATGCTGGCGGGCCAGATCGGTATCGCCGCGGGGCTGATCGGCATGGCGATGACCGATCCGGTGGTGGATCTCGCCCAAATGGCCTGGCTGGCACTGCTGGTCGCCTTCTCGTCCGCCACGCAGGACGTATCCATCGACGCATGGCGCATCGAAGCCGTGGACGAGCGCATGCAGGGACCGATGGCGGGTGCCTACCAGACCGGATATCGTCTGGCCCTGCTCGCCTCGGGTGCCGGCGCGCTGTTCATCGCCAGCGACTTCTCCTGGCCGGCGGCGTACTTCACCATGGCGGCGCTGGTGGGGGTCGGTATCGTCACCGTGCTGCTCATCGCCGAGCCCGAAGTGGATCCGGCCGTCGCACGCGCGCGGGAACGGGATTACCTGGACACCATCGCGCGGCTGGTGCCGGAGACGCGGAGCATGGGTGCCGCGGGCCGGTGGTTCTTCGGCGCGGTCGTCTGCCCCTTCCTCGACTTCTTCCGCAAGGCCGGCCTCTTCAGTCTGGTCATCCTGGCCTTCATCTCCGTGTATCGGGTGAGCGATCTCGTCATGGGCAGCATGGCGAACCCCTTTTATCTGGATCTCGGCTTCACACTGGAACAGATCGCCGCGGTCGCCAAGGTATTCGGCATCGGCATGACGATACTCGGCGCCGCCATCGGCGGCGCGATGGTGGTCCGATACGGTGCCGTGCGCATGCTCGTGCCCGGTGCCATCCTGGTCGCGGCCACCAATCTGATGTTCGCCTGGCTCGCGACGCTGGGACCCGAGATCGGCATGCTGGTGGTCACCATCTCCGCCGACAATCTGTCCGCCGGTTTCGCGGGCTCGGTCTTCATCGCCTATCTCTCGAGTCTCACCAGTCCCGGCTACACGGCTACCCAGTACGCCCTGTTCTCCTCTCTGATGACGCTGCTGGGGAAGTTCGTGAGCGGCTTCTCCGGCGTCATCGTGGACGCGTGGGATTACCGGGTGTTCTTCCTGTATGCCGCCGCCATGGGGTTGCCGGCCATCGTGCTCGCCGCGGTGGTCGCGCGGCGCTCAAAAAATGCGTAGGAGGGCCGTCAGGCCCGATCGCGCTGCGACCAAGGCCAGGCCGGGATGGCATCGGGCCTGAAGGCCCTCCCACACATCCCGGTCCGGCCAGATCAGGGTCCCGGTCCTGGCAGATCAGGGTCCCGGTCCCGGTCCCGGCCGCGGCTCAGTGCGTCCTCCGGCTGCCGCCCGGCGGCGGCGCGCTCGGTATCCGCTGGGACGGCGAACCGTGGTGCAGCACCATCCGCCAGCCGTCTGCCGTCAGGCGATAGGCGTTGGTGGCGATCACGGGTGCCGTGCCTCCGCCCTGCACGTCGAAGTGCTCCTTCACGACGTGCAGCGCGGCCTCGTTCCAGTTGCTCCGGTGGAGCTGTTCACTGAGGATCCGGGTGGGCCCCATGTTGCGGAATATCTGCTCCCAGCTGCGGATGATGTCGTCGAAACCCGTGAGGGGGGCGCTGAGCGGATGGATGCAGGTAACATCGGTGTCCCGGCACCAGATGTCGCGCATGGCGTCGAGGTCACAGAAAGAGAACGCCCGATAGAATGCGGCTTCCGCCTCGTCGGCAGTCGGAAATCCCATGGAGCTGCCCGATGGATGATGGATCGCCCCAGCATAGCGATCCCGTGCACGCAAGAGAAGTGAAGACGGAGGTCTGCGGCCTCGCGGATCCGCCGGCAGGGGGAATCATGGATTCCCGGCGCTCACTCCACGAAGTCCAGGTTCCCCAGCCAGTCCTGACGGCCGCGGCCGTCTCCCTCGGATTCGGATTCCTCCGGGTCCATGTCCAGCGATCCCGAGACGTCCTCCGGTGGATCGATCGACTCGAGGATCAGATCCGGCCACGTCTCCAGGTCGATCTCACCCACCGTACCGTCGAAGTGCTGGATTTCGAGCGTGCCGTCGCTCTCGTCTATCGCGACGATCTCGAACATTCCGCCGTTCGGCCGGCGATACCAGTGGCCGATGACCGGGAATTCGCTCGCCATGTCGTGCAACCTCCACCTCTGGCCTGTATGATCGCGCGCCTCCGGGCGCGTGTCCTCCTCTTTCCAAACTTAGACCATTCCTCCCGCGCTGCAATCAGGATGGTCCACAAGGTCTGTGGTCGTGGTCGAGCAGCTGCTCAAGAACTTCGTGGTGATGTTCGTCGTCATCGAGCCGGTGACGCTGGTGCCCATGTTCGGCGCGCTTACGCGCGGCGGGGCGCCGGGCTACCGCCGTCGCATGGCGATGAAGGCCGTCGCGCTTTCCGCTTTGATATTCCTCGGTTTCGCACTCGCCGGCGAACCGCTGCTGAAAGTGCTCGGCATCAGTGTCGACGCCTTCCGCATCGGCGGCGGTCTGCTCCTGTTCATGGTCTCCGTCGACATGGTGTTCGCCCGCGAATCCGGACTGAGGTCGGCCACCGTGCGCGAGCAGGAAGAGGCGCGTTACCGTGACGACATCTCGGTATTCCCGCTCGCGTTTCCGCTCATCGCCGGTCCGGGCGCGCTGGCCACTCTCCTGCTGCTGCTCGGAGACGCGGACGACGACATCCTGAGCGTGTCTCTGCTGCTTGCGGTCGTATTCGCCGTGCTCGCCATCACGCTGGTGATGCTGCTGCTCACGAATCCCATCATGCGCGTACTCGGCGTCACCGGCTCCAACGTGGTGAGCCGGTTGCTGGGCGTGGTGCTCGTGGCACTGGCGGTACAGTACGTCGTGGACGGCGTGCTGGCCTTCGTCTAGGCCGCTACCGGCCACTCAGCGACGCCGGTAGACCCAGTCCCGGATCCGGTGACCCAGCCGGAGGCCGCGGCGCTCGAATTTCGTGCCGGGACGGGCCAGCGGGCGATCGCCGGCGTGCTCGCGCCGTTCCAGCAGCTCGAATCGTCCGTCGGCGGCCATCACGGCGTCGATGTGTTCGGCATAGTCGTCCCAGTCCGTCGCGATGTGCAGCGTGGCGCCCCGTCCCAGCACCCGTGCTGCCAGATCCAGGAAAGGACCCGCCACGATGCGCCGCTTGTGGTGCCGCTTCTTGGGCCAGGGGTCCGGGAAATAGAGGTCGAGACGATCGATCGACTCTGCGGGCAGGTGACGCAGGATGTCGAGGGCGTCGCCCTGGAGCAGCCTCAGGTTGGACATTCCGTCTCGCTCGATCCCGAGCAGGCAGTGGCCGATGCCGGGTTCGTGTACCTCGATGCCGAAATAGTCGGCATCCGGGTCGGCCGCAGCCTGTTCCAGCAGGCTGTCGCCGTTGCCGAAACCGATCTCGAGGACGCGGCGGCGCGACCCGGAGAAGGCGGCTGCCAGCGCCGATGCATCGGCCGCGTCCAGGCCGTAGCGGGGCCACAGTTCACGCCAGGCCCGCTCCTGGGCCGGGGTCATGCGGCCGGCCCGGCGGACGAAGCTCCGCACGCGGCGTTTCTCGGGTCCCGGTCGGTCCATCTGGTGGTGATCAGCGGTGGCTGTTGATTCGTCGGTTGTCAAAGATGTGTCGAGATCGTTGCCGCATCATAAGTCCGGTCGGCGCCGAATCTCCAGCCGCGAATCGCAACACATTCCTGGGAGGAGACGTAATGAAGAAGACTTTCGCGACTATGCCGCTGCTGGCGGCAGCGTTGCTGCTGGCCGGCTGCGAAGGCGACGACGGCGCGAACGGGCAGGATGGTACCGACGGTCAGGACGGTTTCAATTCGCTGGTCGCCACGCGCGATATCCCGAAAGGCGACGCGGACTGTCCGGGTGGCGGGCTGGCACTCGACAGCGGCCTGGACACCAACCGCAATGACGTCCTCGACGCATCCGAGGTGACATCGACCGAGCTGCTGGAGTGCGAGACTGCGCCGCGGCTGCGGGCACTGCATGCCTCGCCGGATGCACCGGCCGTCAACATCATCGTGAATGGCGAGACGGCGCTGACCGAGGTGGACTATACGGTCGGATCCGGTTTCCTCCCGGTCACCGAGAAGACGTCACTTCAGGTAGAGGCGATCATCCCCGGCGGCAATGCCGTCGTCATCGACGAGAGCCTCGATCTGGACTTCACGACGGACTACACCGTGATCGCGGTCGGTGACGTCGCGGCGCCCGTCGCACCCCTGGTGGTGGCGAATCCGACGGATGACCGCCTGACGCCCGGCAGCTTCTTCGCCCAGGTCGTGCATGCGGCGCCGGATGCCCCGGCGGTAGACATCTACGTGACGACGCCCGGTGCCGACCTGACGGCGAGCGCCCCCGCAGCGACGGATGTCGCTTATGAGGAGGTCACGGACCGGCTCGAGGTGCCAGCCGGCACCTATCAGATCCGCGTGACGCCGGCCGGCGATCCCGCGACGGTGGTGTTCGACTCGGGCGAGCAGGATCTGGCGGCGGATGCCGATCTCCTGATCGTCGCAGTCGAGAACACGGGTCCGGGGGCCACGCCCATCCAGCTCGTCGTGCTGGACGGCACCGCGGCCACGAACCTGCTGGACGCAAACACCCCGGCTGCGGTGACCGCGGTCCACGCCTCTCCGGACGCACCGGCAGTGGACATCCTGGCCGACGATACGGCGACTGCTGAGGATGAGGCCCTGCCGCTGGCGGTGGATTATGCCTTCACCGAGTTCTGCGAGATCGGCGCCGTGCCGGCGCCGGGCGAATACACCGTGAGCGTCGTCGCCAGCGCCGACAACTCCGTCGTCGCCACCGACTTCCCGTTCACCGCCGAAGCAGGCGCCGAGGCGACGGCGATCGTCACCGGGTTCCTGTCGTCGGGGACCCCGGCGATCCAGCCGCTGGCCCTGGCGACCGACACGCGGAGCATCTTCACGGAGGCGAAGCTGCGGGTGATCCACGGCTCCCCCGGCACCGGCAACGTGGACCTGTATCTCCTCGCCGACGGTACCGACCTGAACGATGCGGCCGTGGCACCGAGCTTCGCCGACGTGCCGTTCGGCGCGGATACCGGCGTTCTGTCCATCGCACCGGGCATCTACGACGTCTACGTTACGCCGGCAGGTGACAAGGGCGTGGTGGCCATCGAGATCCAGGACGTGATCTTCAACGGCGGCGAAGTCCTCGACGTCATTGCGCGGGATCCGGCGATCGATGGCAGCGAAGGCGCCCTGCCGCTGCCGCTCGTGATCGACTACACCGCACTCCCCGCCTGCACGACCTGAGCGTCGCGGCAGGCAAGACCGCGCAAGGTCAAGGAAGACCGACGGCCCCCGGAGCGCTGCTCCGGGGGCTTTTTTTCGCTCGGGCCGGTGGTGCTTGCTTTCCGAGCGGCGGACGGCGAGTCTTCCGCGGTCTGGCGTCGAATACGGCGATCCAGCCGGCGCGAGGGGGATACGATGGACGACATCGGATTGCTGATCGACCTGCACCGCGATGCGGAAAGGCAGGGCCCCGGCGGGGAGACAGAGACGCGGCTGGCGGTGCAGCTGTCCGGGCTCGCGTCCGGAGGCGGGCTGCGGGTCGCCGACATCGGCTGCGGGACCGGTGCCTCCACGCTCGTGCTGGCGCGCGAGCTCGACTGCCGCATCGAGGCGGTGGACCTTCTGCCCGAGTTCCTCGAAGTGCTGGAGGAGCGTGCCGAGCGAGCCGGTTTGGCCGATCGGATCACGAAGCATGCTGCCCCGATGGATTCCCTGCCCTTCCGGGACGGGTCGCTGGATGCGATCTGGTCGGAGGGGGCGATCTACAACATCGGCTTCGAGACGGGCGTGACGCAGTGGCGCCGTTATCTGAAGCCCGGCGGAATCCTCGCCGTGACCGAGCTGACCTGGCTGACCGATGCGCGCCCCGCGGAGCTGGAGTCCCACTGGCAGGCCGCGTACCCGGAAGTGGACACAGCCGCCGCCAAACTGGCCGTGCTGGAACGAAATGGCTATTCGCCCGTCGCGTACTTCGTGCTCCCGGAGCACTGCTGGCTCGATGCCTATTACCGGCCGACGCAGCAGCGCTTCCCGACCTTCATCGAGACCCACGGGGCGAGCGATGCAGTGAAGGCCGTGGTGGCCGCGGAGCAGCGTGAGATCTCCCTGTACGAGCGCTACCGGGAATACGTGGGCTATGGTTACTACGTCGCACGAAAGCGCTGAGTCGGCGCGCGCCGGCCGCCGCTGTAAGGGCCCTCGCTCTTTCCGCCGCCTGCCGCCGGATTTCAAAGCCCGGCCCGCGGATGCTAAGGTGATCCGGATCAATCAGGAGAGTCAGTGATGGATGTATTCGAGCAATGGGAATCCGATATCCGCGGCTACTGCCGCACGTATCCGACGGTGTTCCGAACCGCGTCCAATGCCCGACAGGTCGACGAGGACGGCAAGTCCTACATCGATTTCTTCGCCGGCGCCGGTGTGCTGAATTTCGGACATAACAATCCGAACATGAAGCAGGCGCTGATCGACTACATCCAGTCCGATGGCGTCGCCCACAGCCTCGATCTCTACACCACCGCGAAACGTGATTTCATCGAGAAGTTCGTCGGCACCATCCTGGAACCCCGGGGCTGGAACTACAAACTCGAGTTCATGGGCCCGACCGGCACGAATGCCGTCGAACTCGCACTGAAGCTCGCCCGCAAGGTGACCGGGCGGCGCACGGTGGTCGCCTATACCCATGGCTTCCACGG
>JARRPZ010000126.1:0-9234 GCA_037382365.1 Gammaproteobacteria bacterium | reverse complement strand
ACGAAGGCGCCAACAACCCGCAGGAGGCGGACAGTCTCGGCGGCTCCCTGAAGCTCGAATGGAACCTGACGGACGCGATGACCATTACGTCCATCACGGCGCACGAGCAGGTCGAGAACCGCAGTCTCGGTGACATCGACGGCGGATTCGGCGCCGACTTCCTGCCGTTCGTCGGGCCCTGCCCGCCGGGCGCCACCCCGGGGGTCGACGTCTGCATACCGTTCCCTTCCCAGACCCAGGACGGTATCGACAATCTGGACCAGTTCACCCAGGAGATCCGGATCGCCGCAGATGCGAGCGACCGGTTGTTCTGGCAGGCCGGTGTCTTCTATTTCGACTCCGAGTTCGCGGTCACGACGTTCCCGTTCTTCGCGCCGCCGACCAGCGTCGCTCACGAGAATACGTCGTGGGCCGTGTTCGGGCACGTCAGCTACGATCTCACGGACCGGCTGAACCTGACGGGCGGCGTCCGGTACACGGATGACGAGAAAGACCTGCGTTCCGCCGGCGTGACGCCAGTGAACGTGTCCGACGAACAGGTGAGCTGGGACTTGAGCCTCGGCTGGGCGATGAACGACAGCGTCAACCTTTACGGTCGGCTCGCCAGCGGTTTCCGCGCGCCCACTATCCAGGGTCGTGACATCGCCTTCGGCGCGCCGCCGTCCACGGCGGATTCCGAGACCATCACCTCCATCGAGGGCGGCTTCAAATCGACCCTGCTCGGGGACAGCCTGCGGCTGAATGCGGCCGTTTACTACTACGAGATCGAAGATCAGCAGCTGTCGGCCATCGGTGGCGCCGGCAACCTGATCCAGCTGGTGAATGCCGACACGGGGACGGGCCAGGGTTTCGATCTCGACGCCGAATGGATCGTCACCGACAATCTGGTGCTGACCGCCGGCTTCAGCTGGAACGACACGGAGATCGAGGACTCCTCGCTGCGCGTCGCGCCCTGCGGCTCCGGCCTGTGCACCGTGCTGGATCCGCTGGATGCCAACGGTAATGCCATCGTCGACGGCAATCCGTTCCCCCAGGCGCCCGAGACCATGTTCAGCTTCACCGCCCGCTACACGCTCCCGGTGGGTGACGACGGCGAGTTCTTCGCCTACACCGACTGGGCTTATCAGGGCGACACCAACTTCTTCCTCTACGAGTCCGCCGAGTTCTCTTCGGAGGACACTTTCGAAGGTGGCGTCAAGCTCGGCTACGGCAAGATAGACGGAGCCTGGCAGGTGGCGATCTTCGGCCGCAACATCACGGACGAGGAGAATTTGAAGGGCGGCATCGACTTCAACAACCTGACCGGATTCGTGAACGAACCGCGTATCTGGGGCGTGTCTTTCAGCGCCAGCTTCTAGGCGCCAGGCCCGCCTCCCGACGGCGGGCAGACTTCCGGGGCCCGACAATGCGTCGGGCCCTTTTCTTTTCGGGCGGCGGAATTCCTGCCAAGATTCCGCGCATGCTGCCTCCTGTGCCGCGCCCGCCGATCGTGACCCTCGTCGCCGTCGTTCTGTTCACCGCCTGCCGGGGGGAGACGGAGCCGCCGGCGAGCGCCGACGCCGACGGCTACACGCGGGCCGCCGTCACCGGCACACTGAACTCACCGGCGATCGTGGAGGCGAGCGGCCTCGTCGCATCGGGCCGCACGCCCGGCATACTCTGGGTCGTTAACGATGGCGGGGAGCCGCCGGTCCTGCATGCGGTGAGCGACTCGGGGGAAGAACTGGCGGCCGTGCAGGTCGAGCAGGCCGAGAACCGGGACTGGGAGGATCTGGCGCGCTACACCCGGGACGGCCGGAGCTGGCTTCTCATCGCGGACATCGGAGACAACGGCGGCGTCCGGCCGCATGTGATGCTGTATGTCCTGCCCGAGCCGGACGCGGCGGACGCCGGAGTCGTCGTCGCGGAGAAGCTGATGGATGTCGCCAGCCTGCCGCCCCGCGACGCGCCCGTGGGTCTTTTCGCCTCGGCGATCCCCTTCCACTGGCAGCCCACCGGGATGGATTTCGCGGCAGACGAGAGCGCCGTCGTCATACTGACTTACGCCGATGTCTATTATTATCCACGTCGGCCCGGTGAGAGTCCGGCCGACGTGCTCTCGCGGAAGCCGCGCGCTCTCGGGATGCCGCTCGTTCCCGTCGCGGAGGGCATCGCCTTCGACGACGAGAGTCACTCCATCTATGTCACGACCGAAGGAAGACATGCCCCGCTCCTCAGATTCGATCCGCGTCCGGACACCGCTCGCGACTGAGCGACACATGCCACTGCGCCTGCTGGCGATCGCCGTGCTGGTATTCCTGCTCCACGGCTGTGCCCGGCATCCGGGCGAGCCGCTCGAGAGCATCCCGACAGAGGAAACGACCGGCCGGACCGTGACCCTGATGACATTCAACGTGCAGAACCTGTTCGACGCGGTGGACGATCCGGGCAAGGACGACCGGACCTACCTGCCGATCGAGGCGAAACGCAGCCGGGAGCACCGCGATGCCTGCAGCCGGATCGAGAATCGCCGCTGGCGCGACGAATGCCTGAACTGGGACTGGGACGAGGGCGTCGTCGAGCGCAAGCTCGTCGCGGTGGCAGATGCCATCCTGCAGGTGGACGACGGGCGGGGACCCGATATCGTCGTCCTCCAGGAGGTGGAAAACATCCGCATCCTGGAACGCCTGCGCACCGTCTATCTCGAGCGGGCCGGCTATTTTCCCGCCATCCTCGTCGAAGGCGGCGATGCGCGCGGGATCGACGTTGCCTTCCTGTCACGCCTGGAGCCGGTCGGCGACGCGGTGTTGCATCCGATCCCGTTCTCCGGCTTCCCGCCGGAGCGGATCGCGGATACGCGTGGCATCCTGGAGGCCACGTTCCGCCTGCCGGACGACACGTTACTGACCGGTTTCGCCGTCCATTTTCCCGCGCCCTATCATCCCTATGAAATGCGGATCGAGGCCTACACGTACCTCGCGCGGCTGCGCAGCAGCCTCCCGCCGGGCCGGGCCGCGTTTGCGGCAGGCGACTTCAATACGCCGGCGGACGAGGACCGGGATCGGCGCATGCTGGCGCGCTACGTGCGGCCCGTGTGGCAGGTGGGCCACGAAGCGGGCTGCCGGGACTGCCGCGGCACCTATTACTACCGCCCGAAGGAACAGTGGTCGTTCCTCGACATGATCCTCTGGTCGGGAGGTGACAGCGGCTGGGGGCTGCTGGACGGTTCGGCGCGCCTCGCCGACGGAACCCCGGCGCAGATGACGGCTCAGGGCTATCCCGCGCGCTTCCGCATGCCGGAAGCGGAGGGGGTCAGCGATCATCTGCCGCTGGTCGTCGAGATCGGCAAACGGTAGCAGCGCAGGAGGGGCGGCGGCCCGGCTATTTCCTCCCCGCGTCGATGGCCTCGACGACGATCCGGCGCGCCGTCTCGGCATTCTCCCACCCGACGACCTTCACCCACTTGTCCTTCTCGAGTGCCTTGTATTCCTCGAAGAAGTGACTGATCCGCTCGACGAGGATGCCGGGCAGGTCGGTGTACTCGTCGACCTGGTCGTAAAAACGGGTCAGCCTGCGCGACGGGACGGCGAGGATCTTCTCGTCCTGGCCGGATTCGTCCTCCATCATCAGCACGCCGACGGGCCGCGCCCCCAGCACGCACCCCGGTATCAGGGGCCGGTTGCCGACGCACATCACGTCCACCGGATCCCCGTCGTCCGAGAGCGTGTGGGGGATGAAGCCGTAATTGCAGGGATAGTGCATCGCCGTGTACAGGAAGCGGTCCACGTAGAGCGCCGCGCTGGCCTTCTCCATCTCGTACTTGATGGGATCGCTGCCGCGGGGCACTTCGATGATGACGTTGACTTCGTTCGGCGGGTCGACGCCGATGGGAATGTTGTCGATGTTCATGGCCCGATTATGGACCACTCCGATGGTCGCGTCGCGTCGGCGTGCCGGATGGCATGAGGAGCTGGGCGCGGGCATAATCGGCCGCGAACACGCCTCCCCGTCCGCGAGGACTGACGCCCATGCGCCCGATCCGCCGCCTGTCCCCTGCCCGCGAACGCCTCTACGGCATGCTGGCCTGTGTCTCGGTCTGCGCGGTGCTGCAAGGTTGCGTCTCGGTGGCGGTGGAGGAGAAGACCGATCCCGCGGCACGTATCGAGCGGCCCGAGCTGGCGGTGCGCTGGGTGACGGAGAGCGCCGAATACCGGGCACTGACCCGGCAGGTGTTCCGTAATGCCGAGGCGGTGCTGGAGGAACTCATTGCCGATCCGGACTGGTCGGCACTGCCGGACCGCCCGGCCGATCCGTCGCTGCCGCCCGCGGTCATCCTGGACGTGGATGAAACGGTCCTGGACAACTCGCCGTTCCAGGTGCTGCTGGGCGACACGCCGTTCAATCGCCGCGACTGGGATCGCTGGGTGGCGCGCTCCGATGCGGAGGCTGTGCCCGGCGCGGTCGAGTTCCTCGCCCGTGCCCGGGCCGCGGGCGTGCGTGTCTTCCTGGTGACCAATCGGGATTGCATGCGCCGCCCGGGATCCGACGAGGCCTGTCCCCAGGAGGGGGACACGCTGGAGAATCTCCGGCGGATCGGCGTGCCGGCAGATGCGGAACACCTGCTGCTCAGCGGTGAACGACCGGAGTGGACCGACGAGAAGATGATCCGGCGTCGGTTCGTGGCCCGCGAGCACCGGGTGATCATGGTGTTCGGCGACGATCTCGGCGATTTCATCGACTGTCCGCGCGGACGGGTGATCCCCCCCTGCGAGCGGCCGGCCACCGCCGCGGATCGATTGCGTGCGGTGAGGAAATATGCGGACTACTGGGGGCGCGGCTGGTTCGTCCTGCCGAATCCCATGTACGGATCGTGGACGTCCGTCCGCTAGCCCGGATTGTTCGTCGCCGGTCGTTTCGGGTTACACTACCGGCCGCATTCAGCCACGATAATACTGCCGGGCGCGAGTCAGGCTAGCGTTCGAGGGAGCACTGTTATTTCGGCACGACCGCAATCCGACCGCCGTATGCTGAGCCGGGTCCTCGGTGCCGTTTCACTGTCGTTCATGGCAGTGGGCGTCACCTGCCTGTCCCTGTTCGCCGTGGCGACCGTGGATGCGAGTTACTCGGCCCGAGCGGCGACGAGTGCGTTCGATCGACTGCGTCAGCAGGTCATGCAGGAGCAGCCGGATCAGGAACTCTGGTCGGATGGCCGGCGGGCGGGCTACATGGAATCCCTCGCCGCCGAGTTCGATGCACCGCCGGCACTGCTGCGCATCCCCGCCATCGATCTGACGGTGCCGGTGTTCGAAGGCACGAGCGAGCTGGTGCTGAACCGGGGCGTCGGTCGCATCGAAGGCACGGCTCGTCTCGGCAGCGACGGCAACGTCGGCATCGCGGGACATCGCGACGGTTACTTCCGCGGTCTGAAGGATCTGCAGCCGGGCAGCGTCATCGAAGTCGAGACCCTGGAGGGTCCCGCGGTGTACCGGGTCAGCGATATCACGATCGTCTATCCCGAGGACGTGTACGTTCTCGATCCGACGGACGAGCCCGCCATCACACTGGTCACCTGCTATCCTTTTTATTTCGTAGGCCACGCTCCGCAACGCTACATCGTTCGGGCGGTCCTCGATGACGGTCGCACGCTGCTGTCGGAACGCGGAGTCGATCGAATTTCACCCCAGCCGATAAACACTAGAAGTACTAGGAGCGAAGAATGAGAGTAATGAAGGCTATTTTGATGTCGGGTGTCCTGATGGTGGGAGCATTTTCGTTTTCGCCCGCTCAGGCACAAATGACCTGCGACGATCTCAACTTCAGCGCGCCGATGACGCAGCGCTTCCCGGACCCGAATGCCGCCTGCTTCGAGGTGATCTCGCGTGACGGGCGTCCGTATGCCCAGTTCAAGGCGATCATCGAGCGCGTGCGCGGCAATACGGTCTACGCCAAGTTCCGCCTTCGGGACGGCGGCCGTACCGACACCTACCGGTTCGACATGCCGGCGGATGCACGGGTCAACATCGGCGGTCGCACCTACCGCTACCGTGACCTGAACCGCGGTCAGGAAGTGAACGTGTATCTCCCCGAAGGTGACTGGGAAGTGCATATCCCCGAAACCGCGACCTTCTCGACCGCCGCACCGACCGAGGTCATCGTAATCCGGCCGGTCTACGAGGAGCCGCCCGCCGCCCGCTCGAGCTCCATGCTGCCGTCCACCGCCAGCCCGCTGCCGCTGATCGGCATGCTCGGCGGCCTGTTCACGGGCCTCGGCATGGTGCTGTTCGGTATCCGTCGGCGCATCGATTCCGGCAAGTAGCGCCGAGCCGGACTTCGATCCAGTGACCGGGTCCGGCCCTGTGGCCGGGCCCGGTTACGATTGCGGGCCTCGAACAGTACAAGACAGGCCGCTATACCGGTACGTCAGCCGCTGCCACTCCGCGGCGAGTTCGGTGCAGCGGCATCCGGACGGAGATACCGATGAGTCGTTTCCTCTTATTGCTGGTGGGGCTGCTCCTGCTGGCGGCACTGCTGTTCCACTGCCTCACGACGCGACCGGCCCAGATCCAGGCGGATGTCCGCGCCTGTGTCGAAGGTCGCATGCAGACAGCAGGCCTGGACGGCGTCGCCGTGACGGTCGACGGTCGCGACGTTCGACTGACGGGGGACGTGCCCGACGAGGCTGCGAAGACCCGCGCCGGCGAACTCGCCGACGACGACTGCGGGGCGCGCGTCGTGGCGAACGAGATCTCACTCGCCGCTCCCGAGCCATACAGGGCCTCCCTCTGCATCGATCGCAGCGGTCTGCGGGCTACCGGTAGCCTGCCTGACGAAGCGACGCGCAAGCGCTACCGGAGGATCGCGGAAGAGCGGCTCGGCAGCGTGGCGATCGACGCGGACATTTCCTACCGTCCGGATATACCAGAGGGATTCGATCGGCTCATGACCACGGTCTTTGCAGAACTCGCCCAGATGGACAGAGGCTGCGTCGAGATCGTCGATACGAATGTCAGCGTCAGCGGCGAAGTGCGATCCGCCGCCGCGCGTGACCGGCTCGTCGCCGACATGAATGCGGCCGCCGGGGGTAATTTCACCGTGACCTACGACGTGTCCGTACCGGCACTCTCGGCGTCCGCGTCGAGGTGTCAGGAAGCGCTCGCCGAGCTGCTGGCACCCGGCGAACAGGTGCTGTTCGATTTCGACAGCGCTGAGTTACACGCCGAAGGTCGGGCACTCCTCGACAGCGCGGAGGAGATCTGGCAGACCTGTCCGGAAATCTCCCTTATCGTCGCAGGCCACACGGATTCGGAGGGCGACGCCGAGTACAACCGCAAGTTGAGTGAGCAGCGGGCGAATGCCGTGGTCGAGTATCTGGTGGCGCAGGGAGTCGACCGGTCGAAGCTGACGCCGATCGGCTACGGCGAGGCTCAGCCCCAGGCAACGAACGAAACAGAGGAGGGCCGTGCGCTGAACCGGCGTATGGAATTCAGAGTTAGGGAGAATGCGCAATGAGTTATCTGATCAGTCAGATCTTCTGGTGCCTGTTACTGGCGTTCCTGCTCGGCTTTCTGCTCGGCTGGTTCCTGCGGCATCTCTCCTGCAAGAAGCATACGGCGGAACTCGAGGTGCGCTACGGGCGCGAGGTCGCCGACCTCAAGAAGCGCCTTGCCGAAGTGCCTGCGGCGCCGGAGCTGTTCATCCCGGGCTACCCGGTCGAGGACATCGAGGGCATCGGGGCGGGTTTCGGCAAGCGGCTGCGTGCCGAGGGCCTGGATACCACCGATAAGCTGCTGCTGAAGCTGCGTGATGCGGAGGGTCGCAGCCGTGTCTGCAGCGTGTGCGACATCGACGAGAAGACGGCCCGCAGCTGGGCCACGATGGCCGATCTCCTGCGTTTGCCGGGCATCGGTGGACAGTGGTCCGAGCTCCTCTGGCGCTGTGATGTCCACAACGTGCAGTCGCTCGGGCGCCAGCAGGCCGGCGCACTCGTGGCCCGGATGAAAGAGGTAAACGTCGACGAGCATCGCGTGCCGGAGTTGCCGGACGAGGCCCGGGTGGGTCACTGGATTGCCGAAGCCGCGCGGACGCCGAAGGTGCTGAAGGACTGAGCCGGTCGCGGGGGCGCCGGCTGCACTGCCGGTTTCGTGGACAGAGTGGAACCGGCTCCGATTCGGCGATGAACCCGTGAGCGTCCTGCTTCCGACATTGATGCAGCAGGCGATCGACGTACGGATTCGGGCCCATGCACCGTATTCCGGCTACCACGTCGGCGCGGCCGTGGAGGACGAGCAGGGCCGCGTGCATCTCGGCTGCAATGTAGAGAATGCGGCCTATCCCGAAGGTCTCTGCGCCGAAGCGGTGGCCATCGCGGCCATGGTCACCGCCGGCGGAAGACGCATCCGGGCGATAGCGGTCGCCGGCGGTGCCGACAGGCTGCAGCCCTGCACGCCCTGCGGCGGATGCCGGCAGAAGATCCGGGAATTCGCCGATACGGACACCCGCATCCTCCTGCTCGACGGCAGTGGCGGGGTCGTCGAGCACGGTGTGGCCGACCTGCTCCCGCACTCCTTCGCGCTAGAGCCCGATTAGCAGGCTGGCGAGCGCCGCGCTCATCAGATTCGAGAGGGAACCGGCGGCGACGGCGCGCAGCCCGAAGCGCGCGATCAGGTCGCGCTTCTCCGGTACGAGGCTGCCCAGGCCGCCGAGCAGGATGGCGATCGAGGACAGGTTCGCGAAGCCGCAGAGCGAGAATGTGATCACCGCCTGGGCCCGGGGGCTCAGCGACTCCACCAGATCCCGGTAGTGCAGGAAGGCGACGAACTCGTTGAGTATCAGTTTCTCGCCGAACAGGGCGCCGGCCACCTGCGCTTCTTCCCACGGCACGCTCAGCAGGAACATCAGCGGGCCGAAGAGCCAGCCCAGCAGCTGCTGGAGAGTCAGTGCCTCGACGCCGACGAGGCCGCCGAGCCAGCCGACGAGACCGTTGAACATGGCGATGAGCGCGACGAAGGCGAGCAGCATGGCCGCGATGTTGACGGCGAGCTTCAGCCCGTCCTGGGCGCCGACCGCGGCCGCCATGATGACGTTCTCGTAGTGGCTGGTGCCCGATTCCACCGTCGGCGTCTCGCCGGGCTCTTCCCGTTCGCCGGGTTCGTCGGGGATGATGATCTTCGCCATCAGCAGGCCACCGGGTGCGGCCATGAAGCTGGCCGCGAGGAGGTACTCCAGTTTCGCGCCCATCGAGGCGTAGGCGAACAG
>JARRPZ010000125.1:0-12136 GCA_037382365.1 Gammaproteobacteria bacterium | reverse complement strand
GTTCTGGGACACGCTGGTGGATGCGGACCTGGCGAACAATACGATGGGCTGGCAGTGGTCGGCGGGATGCGGGGCGGATGCAGCCCCCTATTTCCGGATCTTCAATCCCGTGCGGCAGGGACAACGGTTCGACGGAGACGGTGCCTACGTACGTCGCTGGGTGCCCGAACTCGCCCCGCTGCCCGATCGATGGGTGCACGAACCGTGGAATCTGCCGGACGACGAGGCACGCCGGATCGGCTACCGGCACGGCCGGGATTATGCGGAGCCCGTTATCGACCTCTCCGAATCCCGCAAGGACGCCCTCGCCGCACTGAAGCGCCTGTAGGAGGGCCTTCAGGCCCGATGCCAGGGCGTTCGTGAGAGGCCTTTCAGGGCGACAATGTTTGCAGGAGGGCCTTCAGGCCCGATCCAGGATCGCGGCTGAAGCCGCTCCTACACGCGCCGCAGCGTGTTCACCGGCGGTGCGTTGACCGCGCCGCGCGCAGCCAGGGTACCGCTGACGCCCACGAGCAGCATGCCGGCCAGTATGCCGACTAACCACAGCGTCGGGTCGAACGTGTAATCGAGATCGAACAGCCGGCGGGCCGCCAGCATGCCGAGAACCGTGGCTCCCGCCGCGGCGAATACGCCGGCCAGGAGGCCCAGTGCCAGGAATTCGGACGCCAGTCCCGCCGTGACCGTCCGCCGCCTGGCGCCGAATGTCCGCAGCAGCGCGCTCTCGTAGCGCCGTTCGTCCAACGTGGACTGTACGGCGGCGAACAGCACGACGAGTCCGGCGAGCAGCGTGAACAGGAAGACGTACTGCACGGCAAGGGCGGCCTTGTCGATGACACCACGGACCTGGGCGATCAGCGCCTGGATGTCGATCACCGAGATGCTGGGATGGCGCCGCACGAGTTCGAGCAGCGCGCCTTTGCGCTCCGGGTCGATAAAGAAGCTCGATATGTAGGTCCTCGGGTAGCCCTCCAGGGCCCCGGGGGACAGCACCATGAAGAAGTTCGGCTCGAAGGAATCCCACTGGACCTCGCGGATACTGGCGACCTCGGCCCCGAGCGGCTCTCCGGCGACCAGGTAGGCGAGTTCGTCGCCGAGGTCCACACCGAGTTCCCGGGCCGCATCCGCCTCCATGGAAACCAGCGGCGGACCGTCGTAGGAGGACGGCCACCAGGCTCCCGCCACGACCCGGTTGCTGGCCGAGAGTTCGGCGGCGAAGCTCAGATTCTGCTCGCGCTCCGCCATGCCGCGGCCGCGCTCGTCCTCGAAGGCGATCCCTCCGATGGGCACCCCGTTGATGGCGGTGAGCCGGGCCCGTACCAGGGGCACGAACTCCGGCGCCGCCACACCGGCCCGGGTGAGGATCGCCGCCACGCTATCGCGGTCCTCGGGCTGGATGTTGATCAGGAAATGGTTCGGCGCGGTCTCGTCCAGCGTGGCACGCCAGCCGGCCAGCAGATCGTTGCGCACCAGCGTGAGGAGGAGCAGGACCATCAGACCCAGCCCGAACGCCACCACCTGCACGGCGCTGTCGCTCCCGCGACGCGCCACGTTCGCCAGACCGTAGCGCCAGGCGACGCCGACGCGACCCCGCAGGCGGGACAGCGCCAGCACCAGCAGACGTCCGGCGACGTACAGCACGGCCGCGATCACCGCCGTTCCGCCCAGCACGAGCACCAGCAGCGCCACATCGCGCACGGCCCAGTAGACCATCGCCGATAACGCCACGAGGGCGGCCGCCGTGGTCAGCCAGGCACCCGGCGGCGGCGGCGACAGGTCACGCCTCAGTACGCGCAAAGGCGGGGTACTGCGCAATCGCATCAGGGAGGGCAGTGCGAACCCGAGCAGCAGGATCAGCGAGGTGCCCAGACCGAGCATCACCGGCGTCGCGGACGGCGGCGGGAGATCGCCGCCGATGAGCCCGGAGAGGAGGCGCGACAGCCCGGCCTCCGCCACAAATCCGAGCCCTGCGCCCGCGAGGCCGGCCAGGATCCCGATCATGGCCAGTTGCAGCAGCGAGATACGGAAGATGAACGACTGGGATGCGCCGAGACTCTTCATCAGGGCGGCCGTGTCGAGGCGGCGCTCGGCATAGCGACGGGCGGACATCGCGACCGCCACGGCGGAGAGCAGCAGACTGACCAGTGAGGCGAGGGCGAGGAACCGGCCGGCCCGGTCGACGGCCGCATTCAGCTCCTCGCCCGCGTCGCCGCGGTCCTCCAGCCGGACGGTCTCCGGCAACCGATCCTCCCACGCCTGGACGAACCCGGCGATCAGGTCGCGATCGCCCGCGTAGAGCTGGGCATGACTCACGCGGCTGCCTGTCTGCACCAGCCCCGTCGCCGGCACCTCGTCCAGATTCATCAGCAGACTCGGGGCCAGCCCCGAGAATCCCGGCGTCTGGTCCGGGCGGTAGGTCAGGACGGCGTCGATCCTCAGCGTCGAGGACCCCACCTCCAGTCGATCGCCGACGCGTGCCCCGATGCGGCCGAGCAGCGCCGAATCGGCCCAGACCGAACCCGGCGGAGGCAGGCCGTCCGCGACCCGCTCCGCGCCGAAGACCTCATCGGCCACGCGCACGCGGCCGCGGAGCGGATAACCCGGGCCGACGGCCTTGATGGTCGCGAGTGCGCTGGAATCGCCGGCGAATACGACACTCGGGAAAGTGAGTCCGCCGCGAGCACCTCGGCCGCCTGCAGCGACACGGCCTGGGCGATACGGTCCGTCAGGAAACCGATCGCCGTGAGCGACGTCACGGCGATGGTCAGCGCCGCGGCGAGGACCAGGAGTTCGCCGGAGCGCACCTCCCGCCTGAGGGCAGTGAATGCGAACGAGAGGGTCTTCACGGGTCGGTGACCAGCCTTCCCGCCTCCAGGGACAGGCGCCGGTCGCAGCGGCTTGCGAGGTGCTCGTCGTGGGTCACCAGCACCAGGGTGGCGCCGGACTCGCTGTTCAGGCGGAACAGGAGTTCGATGATGCGATCACCGGTCGCGGCGTCCAGGTTGCCCGTGGGTTCGTCGGCGAAGAGCACCGCCGGCCGCGTGGCGAAAGCGCGAGCGATGGCCACCCGCTGCTTCTCGCCGCCCGAGAGCTGATTGGGGTAGTGTCCCGTGCGCGCCGCCAGCCCCACCTCACCGAGGATCGCCAGCGCCCGCTCGCGGGCATCGCGGGCGCCGTCGAGTTCCATCGGCAGCATGACGTTCTCGATGGCGGTGAGAGACGGGACGAGGTGGAAGGACTGGAACACGAAACCCACCCGTGCCGCCCGGACGGCGGCCCGCCCGTCCTCGTCCAGCGCCGAGAGTTCCCGCCCCTCCAGCCAGACACGACCGGAGCTCGGCGTGTCGAGACCGGCCAGCAGAGCGAGCAGCGTCGACTTGCCCGCGCCCGAGGGACCCACGATGGCGACCGATTCCGCCCGGGCGATCCGGAAACTGACGTCATCCAGAATGGTCAGAGTTCCTTCCGGACTGTTAACCTTTTTGGCGAGATGCTCGGCCACGAGTGCCGCATTCGAATCCATAGACATGAGAAAGCTGTTCCTGACCCTGACCCTCGTATTCGCCACGACCGCGTTCGCGGATGTCGCGGATGTCGCGGCAGTGTCGCGCGAGCCGACCGTGCTCGTGCTGGGCGACAGCCTCAGCGCGGGCTACGGCATTGCCCTGGAGGAGTCGTGGGTATCCCTGCTGGCATCGCGGCTGGACCGGGAAGGTTACGAACATCGAGTCGTCAACGCCAGCGTGAGCGGCGACACGACCTCGGGCGGCCTGACCCGACTCGGGCCTGCGCTGGCGCGGCACCGGCCGGAGCTGGTCATCATCGAACTGGGAGGCAACGACGGCCTGCGGGGCCTGCCGCTCGGGGTGGTGAAGGAAAACTTCCGGTCGATGATCGAGCAGAGCCGGGCGGCGGGCGCCGAAGTCGTGCTGCTCGGCATGCGTATCCCCACGAATTACGGGCCGCGCTACACGGAGAGCTTCCAGGCGCTGTACCGCGAGATGGCGGAACGCTACGAACTCGAGTGGGTGGAGTTCTTCCTGGACGGCGTCGCACTCGACGAGGATCTGATGCTGCCGGACGGCATCCACCCCAACGCCGCGGCCCAGCCCGTTCTCCTGGACAACGCCTGGCCGGCGGTGGAGGCGGCGCTCGCGGACTGAGCGGCTTGCCTGTACTGACCGGCCGTCGGTTCCGGCTTGCCCGCCCGGAAGCGCCCGTGTATAGGTACACTGAGTACGGTTCTCGCGCCGGCACGCCGCCAGCGCCGGCCGCATTTCGGGGAGTATTCGGTGGAAAAACACTGGCATAAGGAATACGCGCCGGGCGTACCGGCGGAGGTGGACAACGGCGGGTACCACTCGCTGAGGGACCTGATCGAGACCAGCTTCAAGGAATACGGCCCGAAGCCGGCCTATACCTGCATGGGCCAGACGCTCAGCTACGCGGACCTGGATCGCCTGTCGCTGCAGATGGCCGCTTTCCTCCAGGAACGCGCGCGGCTTCAGAAAGGCGACCGGGTCGCCATCATGCTCCCGAATATCCTGCAGTACCCGGTGGTGCTCTGCGCCGCCCTGCGCGCGGGACTGGTGATCGTGAATGTGAACCCCCTGTACACACCGCGGGAACTCGAACATCAGCTCCACGATTCGGGGACGAAGGCCATCGTCATCCTCGATAATTTCGCACACACGCTGCAGAAAGTGATCGCTGACACGCATGTGGAGACGGTCATTACCACAAGGTCGTGCCGGATTACGACCTGCCGGGGGCTATCCCGTTTCGGGATGCGCTGGAGGCCGGCGGCGAACTCGTATTCCAGCCCCCCGACATCGACCTCGGGGACCTGGCCTTCCTGCAATACACCGGTGGCACCACCGGGGTGGCCAAGGGGGCCATGCTCAGCCACCGCAACCTCGTCTACAACATCGAGCAATCCACGGCATGGCTCGGTTCCAAGCTGGACGAGGACGAACCGATCATCGCCATCACGGCGCTGCCGCTGTACCACATCTTCTCCCTGGAAGGTAATTGCCTCAGCATCATGAAGCTCGGCGGCCACAGCATCCTGATCGCCAACCCGCGCGATGCCGAAGGCTTCGTGAAGGAGCTGAGCAAACACCGGTTCACCTACTTCACCGGCGTGAATACGCTGTTCAGCTCCCTGCTGAACACACCCGGGTTCGACAAGCTGGACTTCAGCGGCCTGCAGATCACGGTCGGCGGCGGCATGGCCGTGCAGGAGCCGGTGGCGCGGCGCTGGAAGGAGGTGACGGGCAACACGCTGACCCAGGCCTACGGCCTGACCGAGACCTCACCGGCCGCCATCATGAACCCGTTCCTGGACGATGCCGAATTCAACGGCTCGATCGGCCTGCCGATCTCCTCCACGGACGTGTCCATACGCGACGACGACGGCAACGAATTGCCGACGGGTGAGATAGGCGAGATCTGTATCCGCGGACCCCAGGTCATGGAAGGCTACTGGAACCGGCCGGACGAGACCGACAAGGTCATGCTGGAGGGCGGATGGCTCCGTACCGGCGATATGGGTCGCATGGACGAGCGGGGCTACGTCTTCATCGAGGATCGCAAGAAGGACATGATCCTGGTCTCCGGGTTCAACGTGTATCCCAACGAGATCGAGGAAGTGGTGGCCGGCATGGACGGCGTGCTGGAGGTCGCCGCGGTCGGGCAGCCCGACGAGCGCTCCGGCGAAGTGGTGAAAGTGTTCGTCGTGCGCAAGGACCCCACCGTCTCCGAAAAGGACATCATCGCGCACTGCCGTGAACAGCTGACCGGTTACAAGGTGCCGAAGCGCGTGGAATTCAGGGACGAACTGCCGAAGACCAATGTGGGCAAGATCCTGCGACGCGCGCTCCGCGACGAGGAGGACTAGGCCCGCGCCTCAGCTGACGAACTGCCAGAGGGTGTAGAGCGTCAGACCGACCAGGCCGCCGACCAGCGTGCCGTTGATGCGGATGAATTGCAGATCGCGGCCCACGTGCAGCTCGATCCGCTCCGCCGTGGCGGCCGCGTCCCAGCCGCGGATCGTCTCGCTGATGATCGAGGAGATGCTGCTCCGGTAGCGGGTCACGATGTACAACAGGCTGTCGCGGAACCAGTCATCGAGCTCCGTGCGCAGCGCCGGATTCGCGGCCAGTGTGTCGCCGGTCCCGGCCAGCGCTTCAGTGATGCGCCGTCGCATCGCCGACTCCGGATCGGCGGCCTCGCGTTGCAGGAACCGGTTCACGTCGTGCACCACGCCCGACAGGTAGCGTTTCAGCGCCGGGTGCTTCAGCAGGCGGCGCTTGATCTCCTCACCGCGGTCGATGAGCGTCGCGTCGGTCTTCAATGAAGTGACGACGCCCTCCAGGGTACGCCGGAGCCGTTGTCTCGCCTCGGTCTCGGTATCGCTGGCGGTCATATCGACGAGCAGGCCCTCGATCTCCGTCATCATGCGCCGGTAGATCCGCTCGTCGACGAAGTTCGGCAGCCACCAGGGCGTGCGCTCCCCGATGTGCTCGCGCAGGCGCAGGCGGTTCTCGTCGAGCTGGTTGCGGGCCAGCGTCACGAGGCCGTTGATCACGACCTGATCCGGGTCCTTCAGGAGCAGCAGATCCAGCACCTGTCCGACCAGCGGCGTCAGCGGCGTCTCGTCCAGCGCGCCCTGCAGGTTGGCCTTGATGAGATCACGCATCAGGCGGTTGTCGCCGCTCGCGAGCACCCTCCCGAGGATGACGGACAGGTCCTGGGTCAGTCGCTCGGCATTACCCGGCGTGCCGAGCCAGCGGGCCATCGCTTCCGCGAAATCCGCTCTCTCGAGCCGTGGCGCCAGGGCTTCCTCGCTGAGGAAATGGGCCTCCACGAAACCGGCGAGGCTGTCGCCGATTTCGTCCTTGCGGCGGGGGATGATCGCCGTGTGCGGTATCGGCAGACCGAGCGGATGACGGAACAGCGCGGTGACGGCGAACCAGTCGGCCAGGGCGCCCACCGTAGCCGCCTCGGCGAATGCGCGCACGTAGCCCAGCCAGGGGTAGTGTTCCTCGCCGAAGCCCGTGACCACATAGAGCGCCACCATGGCCAGCAACAGACCGCCCGCTACTCTCTTCATGCGGACGAGGCGCCGCGCGCGCAGCGCGTCCAGGCCGTCTGACGGGGTCGCTTCCATTGCCGTGGTTCGCTACCGGAGCCGGCACACGGGGTTCGTCCCGCGGCGGCCGCTCCTCCGTTGCGATGAGTGGTTCAGTGGTACTGGGGGCTCAGCCGATGCACGGCCTCCAGCATGGCGCTGACGTGCTCCGGGTCGATATCCGGATGGATGCCGTGCCCCAGATTGAAGACGTGTCCCGGGCCCTTGCCGTAGCTCGCGAGCACGCCGGCCACCGCCTCGGCGATGGCATCCGGCCCCGCATAGAGGACCGACGGATCCAGGTTGCCCTGCAGCGCGACCTTGTCTCCCGTGTAGCGCCTGGCGTCGGCGAGATCCGTGGTCCAGTCGACCCCCAGGGCATCGCAGCCGGAAGCCGCCATGTCCGTCAGCAGCGGTCCGGCACCCTTGGTGAACAGGACCACCGGCACGCGCCGTCCGTCGTGCTCGCGTTCGAGGCCGTCCATGACCCGCTGCATGTCCGACAGGGAGAAGCGACGGTAGGTCTCCGGCGTGAGCACGCCGCCCCAGGTATCGAAGATCATCACGGCCTGGGCGCCGGCGCGGATCTGCGCGTTCAGATAGTCGCGGGTCGTATCGGCCAGCTTGTCGAGCAGCATCTGCATCGCGTCCGGCCGATCGTAGAGCAGCCCCTTGATGCGTGCGAAGTTCTTGCTGCTCCCGCCCTCGACCATGTAGGTCGCCACGGTCCAGGGGCTGCCGGAGAAGCCGATCAGTGGCACCCGGCCCCGGAGTTCGCGGCGGATCACCCGCACCGCGTCGATGACATAGCCGAGCGTCTCCGTGACATCCGGGACGGCGAGCTTCTCGATCGCGCCGACGCTGCGCACCGGGCGCTCGAATTTCGGCCCCTCGCCCGCCTCGAAATAGAGTCCGCACCCCATGGCGTCCGGCACCGTCAGGATGTCGGAGAACAGTATGGCGGCGTCCAGCGGATAGCGCTCCAGCGGCTGCAGCGTCACTTCGCAGGCGAGGTCCGGCGTCGAACACAGGGTCATGAAGTCACCCGCCCGTGAGCGGGTCTCCCGGTATTCCGGCAGATAGCGGCCGGCCTGGCGCATCATCCAGACCGGGGTCCGCGCAACGGGCTCGCGCAGCAGGGCGCGCAGCAGGAGATCGTTGTCCAGTTCGCTCATGCTCTACTCCGCCGGGAAGATACCGGCGATGGTGGTCTGTATGGCTTCGGCGGCCGCGCGGGGTGAGTCCGCATCCCGGATCGGTCGGCCGACCACGATGTGATCCGCTCCGTTGGCGAAGGCCTGCTCGACGCTCACCACACGCTTCTGGTCGTCTGCCGGCCGGTTGTCGACGGGCCGGATGCCCGGGGTCACCACCAGCAGGCGACCGTCGACGTGTCGCCGCAGTCTCGGCACCTCCAGGCCCGAGGAGATGACCCCGTCGCAGCCGGCCTCGAAAGCCCGGCGGGCGCGGGAGAGTACCAGGTCCTCCACGTCACAGGAGAATCCGAGGTCGTCCAGGTCGCCCCGATCCAGGCTGGTGAGCACGGTGACCGCGAGCACCTTCAGGTCGCCCTTGTTCTCTGCTGCGGCTTCCATGATCGACTGATTGCCGTGTACCGTCGCGAACGTGGCGCCCCGGGCGGCGAGGTTACGGACCGCGGCTGCGACCGTAGCCGGCACGTCGAAGAGCTTGACGTCGAGGAAGACCTTCTTGCCCCGCTCGATCAGCCAGTCGCAGAGTTCGAAATAGCCGCCGCTCATCGCCAGTTCCAGGCCGATCTTGTAGAAGGTGACGCTGTCGCCGAGCTCCTCGGCGAGCCGCCGCGCCACCGTCGTGTCGGGCACGTCCAGCGCGAATATCAATCTGTCTCTGGCGTCGATGGCGGCGTCCATCCCGTCTGACCCTCCGGCTGCGGGCGAGCATTCTATCACCGCTCCGAAGCCGCCGGGGTCGGGTCCGTTCAGGTGTTTCCTACGGCGGGATCCGTCAGGCGCTGGTGCTCGGCGATTGCATATCGGTCCGTCATCCCGGCCACGTAATCGGCGATGACCCGGGCCTGTCCGGCCTCGCCGACGTCCTCCCGGGCCGTGCGCGCAGCGCGATGAAACTCGGCGGGCATCAGGCGCGGCTCGTCCATATAGGCCGTGAAGAGAGTCTGCACCACGCGCCGGGCCTTCAATGTCATACCGAGCACCCGGTGGTGGCGGTACAGATGGCGGTGCAGGAAGCGCTTCAGCGAGAGATGCTGTTCCCGCACTTCGTCGCCGAACCCGACGAGCGGTCCGTCCCGATCGCGGACCTCATCGATGTTGGACGGCGAGGCGGCTCTCAGCCGCGCGGCCGTCTCACCGATCAGGTCGGTGACCACCCGGTTGATCATGCGCCGGATCACTTCGTGGATGAGACGCCGGCCCTCGAGATCGGGATAGCGCTCGCACACCGCTTCGTACTGCGCCACGAAAAGCGGTTCCGTACGCAGCATCTCGATCGTCAGCAGCCCGGCCCGAAGACCGTCGTCGACGTCGTGGTTGTTGTAGGCGATCTCATCGGCCAGATTCGCGAGCTGGGCCTCCAGTCCGGGCTGACGCCGCTCCAGGAACCGCCGGCCCAGTGCCCCGAGTTCGCGGGCATGGCGCGCGGAGCAGTGTTTCAGTATCCCCTCCCGGGTCTCGTACATGAGGTTCAGGCCGGGGAAATCCGCGTATTTCTCCTCCAGTTCGTCGACCACTCGCAGCGACTGCAAATTGTGCTCGAAACCGCCGTAGTCGCGCATGCAATCGTTCAGCGCGTCCTGGCCGGCATGGCCGAACGGCGTGTGGCCCAGGTCATGGGCCAGACAGATCGCCTCGGCCAGCGTCTCGTTCATACCCAGCGTATGCGCGACGCTGCGGGCGATCTGCGCCACTTCCAGCGAATGAGTGAGCCGGGTGCGGTAGAGGTCGCCCTCGTGGTTGACGAACACCTGGGTCTTGTAGACGAGCCGCCGGAAGGCGCTCGCGTGGATGATCCGGTCCCGGTCACGCTGATATTCGCCGCGATACACCGGCGGCGGCTCCTCGTAACGACGGCCGCGGCTCAGGGTCTCCCGGGCGGCCGCCGGCAGGAGACCGTCCTCCGCCCGCTCGACGTCGGCGTACTCAGCCATCCGCCGATGCCAGGGCCGCGGCGAGCGCCCCTTCCGCGAAGTCGGCCGTCACGTGGGCGTCACCGATGTCGTGCAGCAGGACCAGCCGGAGGCGGCCGTCGAGCACCTTCTTGTCGAGTTGCATCGCGGCGCGCAGCCGCTCCGCACCCACGTGCGGCGGGGCAACGGGCAGGCCCGCCGCCTCGAGCAGGGCCCGGATACGATTCATCGCTGCATCATCCAGGCCGCTCGCCCGTGCCGCCATCATCATGCCGGCGGCGACGGCCTCGCCGTGCAGCCAGGTGCCGTAGCCCGTGATCGACTCGATGGCGTGACCGAACGTGTGACCCAGGTTCAGGAGGGCACGTCGGCCGGCTTCCCGTTCGTCCGCTGCGACGATGGCCGCTTTCATGTCGCAGCAGCGCCGGACCGCATATTCGAGCGCCGTCCTGTCGCGCCGACGCAATGCCACCATATTCTCTTCCAGCCAGCCGAAGAAACCGCGGTCGCCCAGGAGGCCGTACTTGATGACCTCGGCCAGCCCGGCGGAGAGCTCCCGATCGGGGAGCGTATCGAGTGTGGCGAGATCGATCAGCACCGCGACGGGCTGATGGAAGGAACCGATGAGGTTCTTGCCGCCCGGGTGGTTTACGCCGGTCTTGCCACCCACGGACGAATCCACCTGGGCGAGGAGCGTGGTCGGCAGCTGGAGGAAGTCCACACCGCGCTGGTAACAGGCGGCCGCGAAACCGGCGACGTCGCCGACGACCCCGCCCCCCAGAGCCACGACGGTGGTGTCCCGGTTGGCGCCGGCCTCCACCAGTGTGTCGACGATCGCCGCGAAGCTGGCGAGATGCTTGTGGGATTCGCCGTCCGGCAGAACGTGCACGCCGGAGATGCGCGCACCCAGTGCATCGCGCAATCGCCCCAGATAGAGGGGACCCACGACGTCGTTGGTAACTACGACCGCGTCCGGCCCGCGCAGCCGCGCGGCGAGCAGAGCGGCGTCCCCGAGCAGTCCCTCCCCGATGAGGATGGGATAACTTCTGTCGCCAAGCTCTACGTTCAGCGTCGCGGACTGCGTCACGATCGTCTTCCTGCCGGACGGGGGAAGCCTAAGTTGCCGGGCGCGGACGGGATAATCAAGCGGCCGAAGCGATGAATCAGAGGCGTCGGCGAATCTCTTCCACGACCTGATGAACACGCCGACCGTCGGTCTCGACCGTGAGATCCGCGATCTCACGGTACAGCGGGTCGCGCTCTTCGAAGAGCCGGCTCAGCACTGCCTCCGGATCGCCGGTCGCGAGCATCGGTCGGTCCCGGCCATGCCGCGTGCGCTCCAGCTGCTGATGCACGGAGGCATGCAGATAGATGACCGTACCCCGGGCCGCGAGGGCGTGTCGATTTGCCACGTCTCCGACCACACCGCCGCCGGTGGCGAGGACGAGGCCGCCCCGGGCGGTCAGTTCGTCTATCACCGCCGCCTCGCGTTTGCGGAATCCGGCCTCACCTTCCTTCTCGAATATGAAAGGGATGTCGACGCCGGTACGCCGCTCGATCTCGTCGTCGCTGTCCGCGAATTCCAGCCTGATCGAGCGCGCGAGCGCACGCCCCACGGCGGACTTTCCCGCGCCCATCGGACCGACGAGAAAAATGCTGCCGACGGTCACCCGGGCACGGCTCCCGACCGCCCTAGTAGATGGTCCCGGTCTCCTCGAGGATCTTCGGCGTGACGAAGATCAGGAGCTCCGCCTTGTTCGCGATCCGCTGCGTGTTGCGGAACAGGGCCCCGAGGCCGGGCACGTCCCCGAGGAGCGGCACCTTGTTGACGACCTCGCGCCGCTCGGTCTCGTAGATGCCGCCGAGGACGACGGTCTGACCAT
>JARRPZ010000124.1:0-7923 GCA_037382365.1 Gammaproteobacteria bacterium | reverse complement strand
TCCGGGACGGCGAGTGGTGGCGCACCGTCACCGCGCTGACACTCCACGTGGATCTCTGCCACCTGACCGCGAACCTGGTCTTCGGCCTCGGTTTCGGGCTGTTCGCCGGACAGTACCTGGGCGCGGGCGTCGCCTGGCTGGCGATCGTCGCGGCCGGAGCTTTCGGGAATGCCGCGAACGCCTGGATACAGCCGTCCGACCACAACTCGGTCGGTGCATCGACGGCCATTTTCGGTGCTCTGGGTCTGATCGCCGCCTTCGCCTGGCGACGACGACTCTATCCGCAGGACCGCTGGGTGTACCGCCTCGGTCCGATCGTCGGCGCAGTGGCACTGCTCGCCTACACCGGCAGCGGCGGCGAGCGGACCGACGTCGGCGCGCATCTGACCGGCTTCCTCTGCGGCGGGCTACTCGGGCTCGCCGCCGCGCGGCTCGACACGAACCGGCTCGCTCCCGCACGGGTCCAGCTCTGGGCCGGTATCGCGACGGCCGCGCTCCTCGCCGTCTCCTGGCTCCTCGCATTCCGCCACTGGCCGTGACAGGGCAGACTTCCGGCGGATGTCCGGTTGATCCGGGGATCACTTGCTCTAGAATCCGGGCATCGACAAGTCGAATAACCCGGAGCACACCGTAAATGGAAATCGATCTCGAGCAGCTGGCGACGAAGGCCCAGACACTGGCCACCGAATTCGGCGTCGATCTCATCGCGGCGATCGCGATATTCATCATCGGTCGGTGGATCGCGAATCTCGTGACCAAGGCGATCCGACGCCTCATGGAACGGGCCGACGTGGAACCGACGCTGGTCAAGTTCCTGTCCAACATCATCAGGACCCTGCTGCTGCTCTTCGTGATCCTGGCGGCGATCAGTCAGCTCGGCGTGCAGACGACGTCGCTGATCGCGGTCCTCGGCGCCGCCGGTCTCGCCGTCGGTCTCGCCCTGCAGGGCTCGCTGTCGAACTTCGCGGCCGGTGTGCTGATCATCATCTTCCGTCCCTACAAGGTCGGCGACTACATCGAAGCTGCAGGCACGGCCGGTACCGTGGACGAGGTGCAGATCTTCACGACGGTGCTGAAGACGCCGGACAACAAGAAGATCATCGTCCCGAACAGCCAGATCACCGGCGACACCATCACCAATTACTCGGCGCACGACACGAGACGCGTCGATTTCACGTTCGGCATCGGCTACGGAGACGACATCGACAAGGCCAAGAAGATCATCGAGGAGGTGCTCACCTCCGACGAGCGCGTGCTGAAGGATCCGGCGCCGCAGATCGTGGTGTCCGAACTCGCGGATTCCAGCGTGAACATCGTGGCGAGGCCCTGGGCGGCGGCAGCCGACTACTGGGGCCTGAAGTTCGACGTCACCGAGACCGTGAAGAAGCGCTTCGATGCCGCGGGCATCAGCATCCCGTTCCCGCAGCGGGACGTGCACATCTACCACGAGACGCCGCAGCCGGAGCAGGGCTGACGTGATCCCGGACGACCCGGAACCGGTACGGGTCGCCGCCAGGGAGCGGGCCGCCGATGCGGATCCGGAGGTTGCCGTCTCGTCGGCACGATGGATGGGCTATGCGGGGCTCGTACCCTTCGCCCTGCCGGTCCTCGGCATCGTCCTCGGCCATCGGGACGCCTGGTTCCTGCACTGGCTGGTGGCCTACGGCGCCGTGATCCTGTCGTTCGTCGGCGCGCTGCAGTGGGGGCTCGCCCTGGACGAGCGTCGGGAGCGGCGCGGCGAACGTGTCCTCGTCAGCGTGCTGCCGGCGCTGGCCGGCTGGCTCGCCCTGCTGCTCCCGCAGGGCGCGGGCATCGCCCTGCTCATCGCCGGCTTCCTCGGGATCTACGCCTACGAACGGGTCACGGTCTGGCCGGGCGGCTACCCGGTCTGGTTCCGGCGCCTGCGCACCCAGCTGACGATGGGCGCCTGCCTGTTGCTGGGCGCCGGGCTGATCGCCGCGCTGCTGCTGCCCTGAGAACGCCGTCGCCGCAGGAGTCGCACAGACGGCGCCGAAGCTGTATATTTATACAGTATGTGCGATCAACCACCAGCGCCGATCCGCGGCCGGGGCGCCGCCACCAACCCGCCGGGTCGCCACGCCGTGCGCCATGCGGAGTCGCCGGCGGACGAACCGCAGCCGCCGGCAACGCAACTCCATGAAGAGACCTGTCGCTCGATAATCAGCCGGAACCGCTCGCCGGACGTGCCGTTCGAGCAATCCCTGAACCCGTACCGGGGCTGTGAGCACGGCTGCATCTACTGCTATGCGCGACCCAGCCACAGCTGGCTCGACCTCTCCCCCGGCCTCGATTTCGAGACCCGGATCTTCGTGAAGGGCAACGCCGCCGAACGCCTGCGAGAGACGCTTGCCAGCCCGCGCTATCGCCCGCGGCCGATCACGATCGGCGCGAACACGGACCCCTACCAGCCGACGGAACGGAGCCGGCGCATCACGCGCTCCGTCCTCGAGGTCCTGGCCGAACACGCTCATCCGTTCAGCATCATCACGAAGTCCTCGCTGATCGAGAGGGATCTGGATCTGCTGGCCGCCCTCGCCGCCCGGCGCCTGTGCTCGGTGGCCATCAGCATCCCCACCCTCGACGACGAGCTGAAACGCACACTCGAGCCGAGGGTCCCGTCCGCCCGCCGGCGTCTCACGACGATCGAGCGCCTGAGCGGTGCCGGCGTGCCGGTAACGCTGATGCTCGCGCCGGTCATACCGGCGCTGACCGACCACGAGATCGAGGACATCCTCGCGGCAGCCGCGGCGGCGGGAGCGAGCCGGGCGACGTGGGTGCTCCTGCGCCTGCCGCACGAGGTGGCGCCCCTGTTCCGGGAGTGGCTCAGGACACACCATCCGGATCGCGCCGATCGCGTCATGAGCCTCATCCGCCAGGCGCGGGGCGGCCGTGACTACGATGCCTCGTGGGGCCGGCGGCAGCGCGGCACCGGTCAGTATGCCGCCGTCATCGCCAGACGCTTCGAGGTGGCACGGCGGCGCTGCGGTTACCGGACCGATGCCGTCGACCTGGACACGTCCCGCTTCGCGAGGCCCGGGCAGTCCGGGCAACTCGACCTGGCCCTCTGATCACCACGTGTACCGGACCCGGTAGCGCACGGTCTCCTGTCCGTCCGGGGCGACGGTGACGGGAAAACGAATGCTGCCGGCGTCCATCTTCTGCCATTCCGCGGAACTCGACAGGATCTCCCAGTTGCGCCAGCGATGCAGATTCTCCTGCACCAGCACGTCCACGGCCTCCTCTTTGCGATTCGTCACGACGATCTCGAACTCCTCCTCGAGCCAGTGCCCCCGGCTGTCCACCTCGTAATCCGTCTGGCGCCGCTCGCCGAGCACGTCGAATGCCGAACCGAGGCGGATGCGCACGTCTTCGTTCTTCGGCGTGTGGTCGATCGTGTCCTCGCCGATGAACTCGAGACTGCCGTCGGCCTCGTCGAGTTGCGAGACGCGTATCCGGCCCGCAGGCAGCGGCATGCCCAGCCCGTCGGCGGCCCGGTTCTCGAACTCGATGTAGACGTCCACCTTCCGGTTCGACGCCACGCCGTAGTCGCGCTCGATGCGCGGCCGGGGATAGGCCGTGAAGTGGCGAGCGCCACGGTAGACGAGCACCTTCCGGGCCGGTACCCCGCTCGCTGCGGGGAAGAGTTCGAGCTGTTTCGTCGAACGGTCCGGCAGGGTCGCATCGCGGCCGAGGGTATAGAGGTGGAACTCGAAGAACGACTTCTCCTCGAATCCGGCCGCATCCTCCATGACCGACGTCAGCATCGCCTTGCCCACGCGGTCCGCGTAGCCGGGCTCCGCGACCCGCTGCACGTCGCCGGCGATCAGTTTCAGACGCGCATCCTCGTAGCTGGCGCCGGACTGATTCACGATGCTCACCCAGCCATTGACGTCCAGCGTGCCGCTATTCGCGTCCCGGCCCTCGTGCCAGGTGAAGTTGTAGTCGGCCCACCAGGTGATGCCGGCGGTCTGGTAGGCGACCCGGGTACGGTGCCTGCCGTCCCGTTCGGCGAGCAGATCCCACACCAGCGTCGGACGCGTGATCAGCCCTCCGGGCAGTTCGGGGAACGCCACCCGCTGGTACTCCCGGAGCACCTCGACGGTACCGTCTTCCATCCCGAGTACCAGGCCACCGCTGGTGCTCATGAGCGTGCCGGTCAGGCGGCCGTCCTCCCGATAAACCGTAACCGGCCGATCGAGATAACGCTCGAGCAGCCGATCGGTGCTGACCAGATCGAAGCGGAAGTCCTGCTCGAGCACCCGCGTACCGTCCGGATCCGTCAGGGAACGGAATCGCACGGTCGTCGGATCGATCAGCGCAGCGACGTCGGTGAATTGAAGGCTGCTGCGACCGCTCGAGAGAGTGAGGTCCCGATCTTCCCGGATCACGGCATAGCCCGGCACGCCGGAACCTGCCCACCCGCCGCGGCCCGGCAGCGGCCGATACAGGTCCGGCGAGACGCCGCCGGGTCCGGACTGGCTGTAGATGGTGACGATCGTGGCAGGGTCGTCACCGGCTGCGACGGCCGGCACCGACGCGCCGCCAGCGGCGAGGACGATGACTGCAATGATGCTCTTGTACACGGTAATCTCCCGACGGATGCATTCCCAGTCTCTAACGGCCGACGCCGGACAGCGGGGTTAGGTGTCCTGGCTCCCGTCGTTGAACCGGTGCCGGCGGCGCCGGTCTATAGCCACTTTGATCGGCGCTCACTCCCGTCCATAATCGATCACCATGAGATCCGGCCTGCCCTCACTGCTGCTCTTCTCCCTCCTGCTGGCGTCCACGCTGCCGGCCGGCCCGTCGTTCGCGCAGATGGCCGCAGGCGACGCGGACAGCGAACCGTCCAGGGACGGAGGCCGGCAAGAAGACGCCGATGACAACGGCGCCCTGCCGATCGGGGATGCGTTGCCCGGGGACGAACCGGACGAGCTTAGCCAGGGACTGAACGCGGCGTTTGCGACTTACAAGCGACTGTTCGACAGCGGCCGCTACCCCAGCGCCATCGAGGCCGGCAAGCGGGTCGTCGTGCTGTCCATCGAGGTCAACGGCCGGGAGAATCTGCAGACGGCCCGCGCACTGACGAATCTCGCCATCGCCCAGCAGAAGAACGGCGACTACGAGGCCGCCGAACAGAACTATCAGGCCGCCATCGAGATCGTGCAGAGCGTGGACAGTCGTCTGAGCCAGCATATGATCAACCCGCTGCGCGGCCTCGGGAATACCTATCTCGAAGCCGGCCGTCCCGACCAGGCGATACTGGCCTACGACCGCGCGATCCATCTCACCCACGTGAACTCCGGACCGCAGAATCTGGAACAGGCCGACCTGCTGGACGGGCTTTCCGAGTCGTTCATGCGTCTGCAGGACCTGGAGGAGGCCAGCAAGATCCAGGATCTCTCCTACCAGCTCTACGAACGACGCTTCGGCGAAGACGATCCGGATATATTGCCCGCGTTGGAACGGCGCGCACGATGGCTGCATCGACTCGGGCTGTTCGGGCAGGAACGCAACGTCTACGGCCACATCATCGACATCGTCGAGGACGAGTACGGCGAGGACGACCTGAGGCTGATCGGCCCACTCCACGGTCTGGCCCGGACCTACCTCTACGACGTGGAGCAGTCGGTCACCAATCGCGGCGAGTGGGCCCTGCGGCGCGCGGTCGAGATCGCCGAGGACCATCCCGACGGCACGCCGCTGCTGGTCGCGGACAGCCTGATCGCGACGGGCGATTACCACGGACTGCGTGGCGAAGCACAGAAGGCCCGACGTGCTTACGGGAGCGCCTGGGATCTGCTCAGTGCGGATGAGGAACTGCTGGGAGACCGGGATCAGCGTTTCGCCCGACCGGTGAAGATCCGCGAGGCCTCCGCACCCGCTTACGCCGACGAGGAGACCAACCCGGTCGTGAATCCCGTCTACCGCGGCCGCGAATTCGATCGCGGGACGGTCGTCATCGGCTACACCGTCAACGAACGGGGCCGGGCGGAGGACATCACCGTCGTCGAGTCGGAACCGCCGGGGCTCATGGACAGCGAGGCGAAGCGCGCCGTGCGTCGCTTCGTCTACCGACCGCGTTACGAGGCTGGGGATCCGGTGGCCACACCCGGCCAGACCTTCCGTCACAGCTTTGCCTACATCGCGGAGCGCCTGCCGGACGAGATCGCCGAGGCGATGACGGAACGGGATGCCGCACCGGGCACGGTTCCCGCCCCGGGCCGGGAACAGCGGGAAGCCGCCGAACCGCCGCCAGGCGACTAGCGGCCGAGACGTCCGCCGGCACGGTCGAAGCGCCGGGCCACGCCGAGACCCACCAGGATCAGCAACATCGCCGCGTAGGCGCCGGGACGCAGTCGTTCGCCCAACACCAGCGCGCCGGCGATCACCGCCCAGGGCGGTACCAGGAAGCTCTGCATGGTCATGAAGCCGGCACCGGCCTGGGTGACGAGGAAGAAGAAGATGACGGCTGCCGCGCCGGTGGACAGCAGGCCGAGAGCAGCGACTGCCGCAACGGGACCGGCCGGAAACGAGAGAAATCCGTGCGACCCGCCGTCGAGCAGGAAATAGGCCGGTATCAGGATCAGGCTGCCGCTTATCGTGACCGCAGTCGACATCACGAGCGGGTGATGAGACGGCCCCAGCCGCGTGACGACCGCGCTGGTGGCATAGCAGAGTGCACCGCCGAGCACGGCCAGCAGGCCGGACAGCGAGGCATGATCCGTGCCGCCGGCGCCGAATAGTTCCGGCCCCACCAGCAGCGCCACCCCCAGGAATCCCGCCAGGAACCCCACGATACGGCCGGCATTCAGCGGCTCGTCCGGCAAGAGGAAGTGAGCCAGCAGGATGACGGCCAGGGGCGTCACGGCCATGGCGATACCCGCGAGGCCGGAAGGGATGCTCTGCTGCCCCCAGCTGATCAGGAAGAACGGCAGGCAGTTGCCGATGACCGCGAGCAGGAAGAAGAATGCCCATGACCCGCGGTCGAGCGGCAGCCGGCGGCTGGTCAGCCGCATGGCGGTCCACAGGGTGACGGCCGCGAGCGCCACCCGTGCGGTGGTGATGCCCAGCGGACCGAAGGCGGTGAGAGCGATCTCCATCGCCAGGTAGGACGAACCCCACATGGCGACCAGAGCGGCCAGGCCGGCCCAGTGCAGCGGCCCGGGTTGCCCGATGGCCGGCACCGGCAACGCCCTCCCGCGCCCGGCGTCAGTACGGCCGCGGCATGAAGCGGCCGGACGGTTCGCCCGTGATCGCGCCGTCGTGATAGACGCGCTGCCCCCGCAGGTAGGTGCTCTTCACCCTGGCCGTCAGCTCGACGCCTTCGAAGGGCGAATAACCCTGCTGCGACTCGGATTCCGCGGCGCGGACGGTATACGCGTCGTCCGGATCGACCAGGACCAGATCCGCGTCCAGCCCCACCTCGATGTCGCCTTTCCGGTTCAGGCCATAGCGCCGGGCCGGGTTGTAGCTGGTGAGTTCCGCCATGTGGTTGTAGGACATGCCACGCCGGGAGCCCTCGGTGACCAGCGCGGGCAGCAGATACTCCGTGCCGCCGAAGCCCGATTTCGCGAGGAAGATGTCTTCCGGGTTGTCCCGGTTCACCTTGAATTCCTCCCGGCAGCAGGCATGGTCACTGACCACCCAGTCGAGTTTGCCGTCCAGCAGCCGTTCCCACAGATACTCGACGTCCTCCCGGGGACGGATGGGCGGATTCACCTTGGCATACTTCCCGCAGGGGGAATCCACATCCAGCACGAGATGACCGATCGTCACCTCGCGACCGAAGTTGATGTGCGGGAAAGCATCGGCCATCTTCAGCGCGGCGTCCACGGCCTTGCGCGAGGTCAGGTGCAGCAGATTGATGTTCGGCAGCTCCGTCTCGTGGGCGAGATAGGAGGC
>JARRPZ010000123.1:0-7927 GCA_037382365.1 Gammaproteobacteria bacterium | reverse complement strand
ACCAGCGCGCCGGTGAATCCGAACAGAAGATGCGTGGCGAGGGGATAAGGCAGACCGTTGACCATCGAGCCGAAATGTACGTCGGTACCGCCCAGGGCGATCCACTTGGCGACCGGCTTGGTCGCGTGTCCCACGGCGGCAATGACCGGCAGCCAGAGCAGGCGCCGCCGCCAGCCGGGCACCAGCATAACGCCGGTATCGATCACGAGGCCGGGAAGCAGGTAGAGCATCGGTACGAGAGCGCTGCCTCCGGTGCCGATGGCCGCCGCGGTCGTCGCCGCGCCGGCAGCCGCGACGGTCGCCGCCCAGCGATAGTCCGTGGTCAGTCGCGCCGTCGCCAGCAGAGCCATCGCCTCCACGCCATGATGGCCGGGCAGACCGAGCGGATAGCGGAATACTTCCTTCAGCACGACGATCCCGGCGCCCAGCCCGAGCAACAGGAAGAAGCCTCCGCGGGTCAGCGAACCGTCGGAGTCAATAACGCCTAATTTCCTCGCGAGGGAGGAGTTGCCAGTCGAAAGCGGCATCTTTCATCTCCGGTCTTTCTACCAATAGCACCGCGCGGCCTGCGATCAGTACAGCACGCGGCCAAGGTTCCACGCAAATCATGCACCCGGCCGAAACCGGGGAGCCCTTAGTGTCCTCGATGGAGTCGATACCCGTACTCTCGAGGAGTTCACCGGCCTGGATGATCCCGGTGAGTTCGCGCACGCGCTCGAGCCATACGAATCGGCCGTCGTTTCCCGAGCATCGCAGACCTACGCCTGCCAGCGCACCGATCATGCCTCCGTGATCGCCGGTGAGACCCTCCAGATGCACGCCGACGCGCCGGGCCATGTCGACAGCCTCGGCCAGCTCGATCACCGATGTCTTCGCCCGGGAACCGAAAGACTGCAGTTCGCCGTTCACGGCATCGAAAGCCGCGACGCAGAGCCCCGCGTCCGAACCCTCTGCGCTTTCCCGCAGCAGGAATTCGCGACAGAACTCGACGACCTCGTCCACGGCTCCGTCGGATATCTCCGCCCCCAGGCACAGGGAACTGTTATGGGAGGTGTACGGGATGTCCGGGTGGACGTAAAGCTGGTGGCGACTGACGCCGTCTATCGTCGCCAGCCCGGCCTCCGCCAGCGCGGCGCCCAGGCAGCGTGCTTTGAAGCCGGTGCCCCTGCTCTCCAGGTTGTCCGTATCGTCTATGCCGATGAGGTAGCGCATTTGTCAGAGTCTCAGCTCGGCTCCCAGGAAGTAACGCCGACCGTGCTGCGGAAATCCGAAAGATTCCTGATAGTCCTCGTCCAGCAGATTCTCTATCCGCCCGATCAGTCGCAGACGCTCCTGCCACAATCGCTGGGAGACGCCCAGGTCGACCACGTGGTAGTCGCCCACCTCGGTGGTCACCACCGGCTCGTTCCGGGAGAGTGCCAGGGAATTAGCGACATACAGATAGGCGCCGTAGATGCTGGTGCCGGACGCGAGATCATAGTCCATCCGGAGACTCAACTTGTGTTCCGGGCGCTGCTGGAGAGCCTCCGTATCGGCGCCCTCTCCCCGATTCTCCGAATCGAGATAGGTGTAACTCATTCGGAGCTCGAGATCTCTGCTGGACGCATAGCGGGCATTGACCTCGAAGCCCTGGAAGCGGAGCTCGTCCAGATTCTCCGCCAGTCGGCTGTCGCCTCGCGCGATGAAGTCCTGCGCGTCCACCCGGTACAGCACGAGTTCCAGTGCGGAGCGGCCGTTCTGGAATTCCCGCTCGAGGCCGATCTCGAGGTTATCGGTCGTCTCCGGCTGGAGCTCGGGATTGCCGCGATCGATGGCATACAGGTCGCGCAGGGTCGGAAAGCGGATCTGCCTGCCGTAGGAACCCCGGATGCGGAGGTCTCGGCTGAATTCATAGCGGGCGCCGAGCAGATATGACCATTCATCAACGTTGTCCGCGTCGTCGCGACGCTGCTGGTTCCAGCTCGCACCGACCACCGTGGACAAGCTCCCGCCCAGCCGCTTCTCCCACTCCGCGGCGAGCGTGTACAGCCCGGTGTCGTGATCCTCGTCGAGGACGGTCCGCGTCACGGCGGAACCACCACCACCGCCGCCTCCGCCGCCGCCCCCTCCGCCGCCGCCTCCGCCGCCGCCGCCGCTGCTCTCGAGCACGAATCCGCTGGCATCCCAGCTCTCGCGCCGTCCTGCGACGGAGAACGTGACGAGCCCGAAGTCGGCCTCGTCGTAGGTAGCCTGGACACTGGCCCCGGCGATCGTGGTCGTTGCATCCTCGCTGAAAGCACCGTCCTCCTGCTGCGTGGAGAAGGTGGCGTCGTCGTAGCCGTCCGTCAGTTCGTCGCGCGTGTTGTAGAAGACGGCCGGCCTGATGCTCAGCGTGTCACTGAACGCGTGGCGGACGATGAACTGGCTTGCCAGGCGATCGTAGTCCGCACGTTCGTAGCGGACACGGCTGACGAAAGGCGACTCATTGCGATCGATGGTAATGGGCGGTTTGCCGTACTCGCCGCTGTTGTAGCCGATGCTGAGGCCCGCCGTCGTGCCATCCGAGAATTCGTATGACAGGCTGGAGAAGGCCGACTGGTCCTCGCGGTCGCTGTTGATCCTCTCCCCCGCCGGCTGCAGGTCTGTGGCTACGTAATCGTCGGACAGATTCCAGTACTTCTGATCGTAGGCCGAAGCGGACACGAACCAGGACAGATCGCCCGTCCTGGCCGCGTAACGTCCCCTCGCCTGCCACGACTCGTCCGCAGTCTGGCCGGCCAGCACGTAGGCGGAGGGCTCGGACATGGCATCGCGAGTCACGATGTTGATCACGCCGGCATTGCCGCCGGCACCGTACAGTACCGAACTGGTCCCGCGCGTGACTTTGATCCGGGCAATGTTCTCGACTTCCACGGCCGCCGGATCGAACTGCCCGTCATACGTGGAATTCATCGGCACGCCGTTGACCAGCAGCAACAGATTCCTGGTGCGCATCCCGCGCACGTCGATACGCGGCAGGCCGTCGGCGTCGTTGCGAACATAGAGCCCGGGCAACAGGGCGAGCGCCTCGTCGAGTGTGCGGGCGCCGGCCCGTTCGATATCTTCGGCACTGACCACGTCCATGGTGCTGACTTCATCCACCACGCGTACCCGATCGGCCGTCAGGATCAGTTCGCCGAGCTCGTAGGGCGTCGCATCCGAATCCTCCTCGGCCACGGCCGGTCCGGCCAATACTCCTGCCGCGGCCACGACGATCGGCAGGACAAAGCGGGTCTGATGCGGGGACGGCGACGGTCGGTCACGTCGGATGTTCCCGATCGACCCGGATGCTGTCAGCGTTACCCTGTCGTAGCTCATATTCTCGTAGCTCATAGTCCGTCGGCATCGACCGAATCCGGCGGAAACAGGCGCCGCCACTCCGCCAGACCGCCGGCCAGATTGTGAACGTCCCCGTACCCTCGCTGCCTGAGAGTTTCTGCCGCGAACTGCGACCGACTGCCGGACGCACAATAGACGACAATGCGTGCGCTCGTCGGGAACGGCACCCCGTTTTCGAGCAACTCAGCCAGTGGCAGGTGCTCGGAGTCGGGAAGGCTGTCCGCGAGACGTTCGTGTTTCTCGCGTACATCGAGCAGAACCGTCTCTGTCGCCGTTCGGAGCAACTCGGCGACCGCCTCCGGGGCTACCTGAGGGATGGTCGTCGCCCCGCCTCCCTCGCAGAAGGCCTCGTAATTCGCCAGTTCGTGCATGGTGGGCTGGTCACCGCAAATCACACAATGGGTATTTCTGCCTACCCGGAAGGTCGAGAATGAGAGGGCCAGGGCGTCATAATGCAGGAGCCTTCCGCTGGCTACATCGCCCAGACCGACCAGCAGCTTGATGACTTCCGTCGCCTGTAGCGTCCCCATGACGCCCGGCAGCACGCCGAGCACCCCGCCTTCGGCACAGGAAGGCGCGAACCCCGGCGGAGGCGGTTCCGGATAGACGCAGCGGTAACACGGTCCGCCGCCATGATTGAAGACGGCAAGCTGACCCTCGAAGGCGGATATGGACGCCGACACGAGCGGCTTGCCTTCGAGTACACAGGCGTCGTTGACGAGATACCGTGTGGCGAAATTGTCGGCGCCGTCGGCGACGATGTCGTAGCCGGCAACGAGTTGCCGCGCGTTCTCGGCGGTGATGGCGCCGGCATGTTCGTCGATCGTGATGTAAGGATTCAGATCCCGCAGACGTGCGGCGCCGGCGGCGAGTTTGGCCTCGCCGACCTGGCTTGCGCCGAACAGGACCTGACGGTGGAGATTGGAGGCATCGACTACGTCGAATTCGACGATACCGATCCGCCCGACGCCGGCTGCGGCAAGGTACAGGGCGAGCGGCGAACCGAGTCCCCCGAGCCCCACGAGCAGGACCGAGCCGTTGCCGAGCTTCCGCTGACCTTCCGCACCCACCTCGGGCAGGGCCAGATGCCGACTGTAGTATGCCAGCTCGCTTTGCGTGAGCGATTCCATGGTTGTGCGCGAACGCTCGATAATCTCCTAGGCTCCGTATCGCCCGCCGGGAACGAACTTCTGCCGTATCTGTCGATACACTCATCATAACAGCGGCAGGATGCATGCGGCTCGGGACGGTGGGCGGCACACAGAGCCGCTATTCTGCTACGATTAGAGATGGCGGGCACGCTCCTCTGCAAACCCATCCGGACACCGAAATGACGGATCCCGACGCCCCGGACAGACGACGATTCATCAAAGTCTGCGTCGCCGCAGGCGCTGCCGTGGCCGCGAATCCTGCGCTCGTTGCACGGGCGACCGGGGAGTTCGCGTCCGCCGAACGCGTGAAGCTGGTCGACACCGAGGGCAGGACGCTCCGGGTGGAAGAGCTGACGATCGGAAAGAGCTATATCTTCCATTATCCGTACGTCACGACGCCCTGTTTCCTCGTCGATCTCGGCGTGCCGGCGGAAGCCGGCGAGGAACTGACCACGGCGGACGGCCGCACTTACCGCTGGTCCGGAGGCGTCGGGCCCGGCCGATCCATCGTCGCGTTCTCGGCGATCTGCGCGCACCGCATGAGTTACCCGACGCAGGACGTAAGCTTCATCGACTACCGGCACGAAGGCTTCGGCGGCTCGAGCCGTGAACAGGTGATCTATTGCTGTTCTGAAGGCAGCATCTACGACGCGCGCAAGGGCGGCCGGGTTCTCGCCGGTCCGGCCCCGCAGCCACTTGCGGCCGTTCGTCTGGAGTACGCCACGGACGAACGGGCACTCTACGCCACGGGCATGTACGGCGGCGACATGCTGGAGCGGTTCTTCTCCGAGTTCGGCTTCCAGCTCGCGCTCGCGCACCGGCGCAACGACATCCGACGCCCGGCCAGCGGAACGGCGATCGTCCAGCCGCTCAGTGAGTATTCACGGGTCGGCGCCTGCTGAGGCCGCCCGGCAGACATTCCGGCTCCGGTACCGAGCGGGTCCGGCACGGGCCGATAGTGGAATGCCAGCCTAGCCGGGGCTGCGCAGAAACTCGGCGACGTCGGGATGACCGACTGATCGTGCGACCGCCGCGGGGGTACGGCCGCCGTTATCCGTGACGGCGCGATCGGCGCCGTGATTCACGAGCAGACGCACCATGGCGAGGTCGCCGGTCGCAGCCGCGATGTGCAGGGCCGTGGCACCCGACTCCTGCCGGGTGGCGAGATCGGTGCCGGGCGCATCCAGGAGCACGCGCACGACGTCGTGGCGCCGCGCCTCCACGGCCCGCATCAGTGGCGTCCAGCCATAGGCGTCGGTCACCTGCGGCTCGGCACCAGCCGCCAGCAATCGGCGTACGACCGCCACGTGGCCTTTGACGGCGGCCACCTCCAGCGCGGTCCATCCGAGCTTCGCCTTCAAATCGACCCGTGCGCCCGAATCGAGGAGACGCCGCGTGACCTCCGGGTCGCCGCCGAGCGCCGCGTACATCAGGGGCGTACCGAGATTTGCGTTCCTGGCATTCGGATCGGCACCTGCCGCCAGCAGGCGACTGACGACCGCGCTGTCACCCTCGCTCGCAGCGAACATGAGTGCGGTCTTGCCGTCCCGGGTCGGTCGATCCGGGTCGATTTCACCGGTGCCCAGGAGGCGTTCGATCGCGTCGAAATCCTTTGCGGCTAGTGCCTCGGACCACTCGGACGACAATCCATCTGAGACGATGTCGGTCGCGGACACGGGTCCGGCAGCCAGCAGGCAGACGAGAATCCACCATGCGCGATACCGGGCCGGCCGGCACCCCCGGTGCTGCGTGTCCACTCCTGACAAGCGGTGCCCTGGAACTGCGACGCTTCGTAACTAGGTCGAGGGTGCTGCTGCCGAAGTCCCTGCCGGTGCACGGTCCCGAGACGTCGCCGTGCCACCGCTCTTGACCTCGTCATACCACACGTTGTGGTGCTGCTTCGCGAAGCCCTCGTCTACCTCGCCGCCGATCATGCCTTCGAGCACGCCTTCGACACCGAAAGTACCGAGGTACATATGACCGAGGGACACGCCGATCAGGAACAAACCGCTAACCGCGTGGACGACATGGGCCAGCTGCATCGACGAGCGCTCCCAGCCGAAGTTCGGGAACAACAGGTAGAAGCCCGAGACCATGAGCGCGATCCCGCCGAAGAAAAGCAACCAGAAGAAGACCTTCTCGCCGGCATTGGCGAATCCCGCCGGCGGATGCCCGTCGCCGAAGAAGCCTCCGGCAGACGCCAGCCACTTGAAGTCGTAGCCCTTCAGCATGTTCTTCGGAATCCACAGGAGCAGCATGAGTATCAGACCGGCCGTGAATGGCAGGGCCAGGTAATCGTGTACCGGTTTCGCGACCGCGGCAAAGGCTGCGAAAGCCTCCTTGCCCATGACCGGGATCAACACCGTACGCCCGAATATCAGGCTCAGGCCCGTGATGGCGAGAACGATGAACGTGATCGCCACATACCAGTGCATGATCCGCTCGAAGGCCGACCACCGCGTCATCCGCCGCCCGGTCTCCTCCTCCAGCTTCTGCTTGCCGAAGACGACATGCTTTGCGGCCAGGGCGATCAGCACGGCGATAATGAACGATCCGCCGTAGAAGGTGACCGGCCCGTTCCGGACTTCCTGCCAGTTCTCCCCGCCGTTCTGAATGAGAACACCGGTCTCCTGACCCTCGACGGACGTGTAACCCGACACACCCTCGCGTACGGCCCGCCAGTACTCTGCCCGCGGATTGGTCGCCGCGGCCGAGTCCTCCTGCGACTGGGCCACCGCGCTCACGCCGGCATCGTGCAGCACGTAGCCGGTGAGTGGCAGTGCCATGACGGCCAGTAATGACAGAGCGACTGTAATGAGGGCCGCGCGACCGCGGCTCCCCGACCTGCTAGTGATCTTTCTTGCGCCCATTGACAAGGCTCCTGTCTGCCGCCATGGCGCGCCCGGCCATGGCATCAAATCGCATTTATCCGGTCCCTCTCGCCGACTTCCGGTCGGTCTGCCCCTGGAGGAGACGCTCCTCCAGTGCAGCCTGCTGGCTCGGATCCTTCTGCAACTGGCGCAGCGGATCCTCGGCTCCCTTGTAGACTCCCGGCTCGTGCAGGGTCACCGTCGCCTGATCTGTTGTACAGCCGGCGACACCCATGCAAACCAGGCCCAGGCCGAGAATCAGCGCCAGTGGACGATGAGTGCTCATCATTCCTCCCAGGTATCCCTACGAAAAGGTCCCCATGGAAACCGCGACATCTCAGGCGTCGCCCTTGTAAGCCGCATCCCAGCCCCAGGTCTCCGGGCGACCGCCACGCTTGGTGATGCGCTCCCGGTAGATGTCGGCGAGCAGGTCACCATCGCCCGCCAGCAACGCCTTGGTGCTGCACATCTCCGCGCACAGAGGCAGCTTGCCTTCGGCGATCCGGTTGCTGCCGTATTTCTCCTTCTCGGCAGCGGAGTTGTCCTCTT
>JARRPZ010000122.1:0-7996 GCA_037382365.1 Gammaproteobacteria bacterium | reverse complement strand
ATGGAGGAGCTGCCGCTCTACCGGGTCGAGAACCAGGGCTACATCCACTACCGCAAGGGCTCCGTCGTGATGTACGCCCTGAAGGACTACCTCGGTCAGGAGGCGGTGGATACGGCACTCCGGAATTTCGTGGCCGAAGCCGCCTACCGGACCAATCCGTACCCGATCAGCCGCGATCTCATCCGGCACCTGCGAAGCCAGGCCGCCACCGACGAGCAGCAGGCGCTGATCACGGATCTCTTCGAGCGCATCACGCTGTGGGACCTGAAGGTGGAGGAGGCGAGCGCGACTGAGCGCAGCGACGGCCGTTACGACGTCACCATCGCCGTCTCGGCCAGCAAGTTCGAAGCCGACGGCGCCGGCGCCCAGACCGAAGTGCCGCTGGACCTGCCCATCGACATCGGCGTCTTCACGGAGGACCCGGCGGACGTGACCGAGGGGGCCGACCACGTGCTCGTGCTGGAGAAACGCCGGGTACGCAGCGGCGAGACCACGTTCGAGCTGGTGGTGGACGCGCTGCCGAGTCACGTCGGCATCGATCCCTACAACAAGCTGATCGACCGCAACAGCGACGACAACCTGCAGGCACTGTGAGGGCCGAACCGGCCCGGCTCGGACTGCGGCGCATCGGCACCGACCGCTCCGCTAGGTGAAATCCGGGATTCAGCCCGCGGCCGGACGGGTCTATCGTCAATGGTGACACCCCGGCAAGGCGGTGAACCATGAACGACGACTTCCCTCCGGCACTGCACTGCAGCGTCAAGATCCTCCACGACCCGGTCCGCAACAAGGGCACCGCCTTCACCGAGGCGGAACGCGACTACCTGAAATTGCGCGGCCTGCTGCCGCCCCGGGTCCATCCGATGGCCGAGCAGGAACTGCGCGTGCTCGGCAACATCCGCGCCAAGGCGAACGACCTGGAGCGCTATCTCTATCTGGTGGCGCTGCAGGACCGCAACGAGACGCTGTTCTACCGCGTGGTGATGAACAACATCGACGAGATGATGCCGCTCATCTACACGCCCACGGTGGGCAAGGCGTGTCAGGAGTTCCAGCACATCTTCCGCCAGTCCCGCGGGCTCTACGTGTCCATCGAGGACCGCGGCCGGGTGCGCGAACTCCTGGACAACTGGCCTCACCGGGAGGCGCGCATCATCGTCGTCACGGACGGCGAGCGCATCCTCGGCCTCGGCGACCTGGGCGCCGACGGCATGGGTATCGCCATCGGCAAGCTGGCGCTCTACACGGCCTGCGCCGGCATCCACCCGACCCACTGCATCCCGGTGATGCTCGACGTCGGTACGGACAACAAGGCACTGCTCGACGACCCGCTCTACAACGGCGTCGAACGCCGGCGCGTGCGGGGCGAGGCCTACGACGCGCTGGTGGAGGAATTCGTCGCGGCGGCGCGCGAGGCGTTCCCGGACATCGTCATCCAGCTCGAGGACTTCGGTAACGCGAACGCCTTCCGGCTGCTGGCGAAGTACCGCGACCGGGCCTGCGTGTTCGACGACGACATCCAGGGCACCGGCGCCGTCACCGTCGCCGGCCTCATCAGCGCCATGCGCCTGACCGGCGGCGAACTCGCGCGGCAGAAGCTCCTGTTCCTGGGCGCCGGCGAGGCCGGTATCGGCGTGGCGGACATCTTCTGCGCGGCACTGGCGGAGGAGGGTATCGATCCGGAGGCGGCGCGCCGGCACTGCTGGTTCGTCGACTCTCACGGCCTGGTCACCGCCGATCGCACGGACCTCGCGCCGCACAAGCTGCCCTACGCCCATGATCATGCGCCGGTCGCGAAATTCCTGGACGCCGTGAAGACCCTCGAGCCCACCGCGATCATCGGCCTCTCCGGCCAGACCGCGCTGTTCACGCGGGAGGTCGTCGAGGCGATGGCGGAGATCAACGAGCGACCCGTCATCCTCGCGCTGTCCAACCCGACGGTGAAGGCCGAGTGCACGGCGGAGCAGGCCTACGGCTGGAGCGGCGGTCGCGCCGTCTTCGCGAGCGGCAGCCCCTTCGACCCGGTCACGCTCGGCACGCAACGCTTCGTGCCGGGGCAGGGCAACAATGCCTACATCTTCCCCGGCGTCGGCCTGGGCGTCGTCGTGAGCCGCGCCCGCCGGGTGACGGACGAGATGTTCCTCGCCGCCGCCCACTGCCTGGCGAAACAGGTTACGGACGCGGATCTCGACCTGGGACGCATCTATCCGCCGTTGTCACGGATACGCCAGGTCTCCGCCGAGATCGCCTGCGAAGTCGCCCGCATCGCCTACGCGCAGGGCCTCACCGACCGGGAGCCGCCCGCCGACATCCGCGAGGACATCCACGCCTACATGTTCCAGCCGGTGTATCCGCATTACGCGTGAGGGGAGTCACCTGCGATACGACAGGCGATTCGCCCGCCGGAGGACGACAGGAATATTCAGGGTCTGCGTGCCGCTGTGGCGATCCTTCCGATCGGCAGGAACATAGGTACCGGAGCCGGCCGGTCGCCGAGGGAGCCGCTGACGGTTTCGAGTGTCCTGAAGCCGAGCGACGTGTAGAAGGGTACAGACTCCGGTTTGGCATCGACGACGACACCGGAGCAGCCCACGCGGTCGCGCAGCTCCAGTGCCAGTTCGAGCATCGCGCGCAGCAGCAGCCGACCCGTCCCGAGTCCCTGATAGCGCTCGTCTACGGCCAGCCGCGCGAGCCGGAGCACTGGAAGCGGATAAGCGGGCAGACGCCGCCGCAATTTCCGCGGCAGTTTCTCTGCGATGATCTCGCCGACGGATACGGTGGCGAATCCGGCAATCGTTTCCTCATGGGTCGCCACCCACGTCGTGCCGATATGATGGCGAAACTGATTCTGTCCCGCATACCGCTGGAAGAAACGATCGAGTTCGATGTTGCCGCTGCGGAACCGCCTCCGGTCATCCGCGGGTTGCAGACGCCGGACCCGAATCTCCGGGCGGCTTTCACTCACGGAACAGCGATTCGAGGGCTTCCGTGGGCTTCTTATCCGTGTCGATCTCCTCGGCGATCATCTCCAGGGACTCTTTCGTCAGCACCAGGCGGGCCGGGATCATTACGTCCTCCGGTATCTCTCGCAGGGCCTGGAGATGGTGCCGCAGCGCCTCCTCGATCAGAAAGGCCTTTTTCACGCCTTTCTGTCGCACGTATGCCTCTATCTCGGCCTTGGTCTCTTCGGAGATGTAGGCGGAGATCTGGGTAGTGGCAGTCATCTCGCTAACTCTACAGAAATCTACAGAATTGTAGATAACATATCAGGTCACGAGATGCAGGTCTACGGGGTTGGGTGCTACGGGATCGCCACCGGCACGTAATCCTCCACGATGTCCTTCCAGCCGAACTGGGACTGGCGCTGGCCGATGCGCACGAACTCGCTCGCCCAGTAGGTGAGCGGCGTGCCGTTGGCCTCCTGGGTATAGAACAGGAAGGGCTGCGCGAACGGGAAGTTCGGCGTGGGCGCCGTCACCTGGATGCCGCCGTGGGTGTCGTCACCGCTCACGATGAACCGCTTGTAACGCCGCGGGTAGGCCTCGTTCAGCGCACCGTGCTCGGTCAGGATCAGCTCCCGGTAGACCTCCGGGTCCATGTGCGTGCCGTCGCCCTGGGCGAAGAAGCGGTTGGTGCGGTCGGAGTCCGTCTCGTAGAACGCCTCGCGGATGGTCGAGTCGTTCGCGAGCCGCCAGTGGATGATCCCGGTCTGCTGGCCGAAGGCATTGCAGAGGCCCTCGTCGACACAGCTCTGGGGATAGAAGTTCTGGAACTGCCAGTCGTTCTGACGGGCGAACACCGACAGCCAGGGGATGTCGGGCCCGCCGGCCTGGGGCGACGTGCCCAGGTTGACCGCGATCGGCCCGGCGTCGTTGTAGACCGTGAGCTTGGTGTTGTTGCCGAAGGTGAAGCGGGCCAGGAACGGGGCGAAGGCGGCCACGCCGACCCCGCCGGCACTATGGCCCATCACCGTGATCTGCTTCGCCCGCGGGAACATGGTGGCCGCGACGTCCATGCCGGCGCTGACGTTGCGCAGGCCGCGGTGGTAACGGGTCGCCGGCCCGGCGCCGGGCGGCAGCCCGAGCTGCCCTTCGAGATAGGCCTGCCAGGCCGGATCGTTCACGTCGTTGTCGCCGCCGAAGGTCGAGCCGTCACAGTACGGCATGTACACCACCGAGTAGTCCGCGAACGGGTTGTCCGCCATGGTGGGATCGAAGACGCCGGGGAACGGACCGTTGGCGGGCGGGAACTGGGCCTCCGCCTGGACGTTGCAGTTGTAGAAGTTCTGCCAGCAGGCGCCGCCGCCCTGCTGGAAGATCAGGAGTTTCTTCGGATCCCCCTGGCGGCTGAAAACGGAGTAGGGCGAACCCGCGATGCACACCGGCCCGTCCGGGCGTACGCCGGCCGGGTAGGACGCGTCCGGCACGTACTGCGGATCGAAGTCGTGTTTCGTCCAGACGCCGTAGTCACTGTCGGCGGACTGGGCCGTGCCCAGGTATTTGTCGACGCCGGCGGCTCGCAGTTCTGCCAGTGCATCGCCATTGAGACCGGGTACGTCGGCCAGCGCCGTGCCGGAGGCGACGGCCAGGCATACCATCAGGAACGACTGAAGTTGTCGCTTCATTGCTTTCTCCCCCTCGAAGATAGCTGGTTGTTATTCGGGTGCGTTCGTAACGGATCAGTATACCCAAGCGCGGTGCGTGCTCCGCGCAGAATCGGAGCGTTTTACATAAGGTCTTCTCCGCTGCCGGGTCGGGCCGCTCAACCCAGTAACAGGGATCGATAGAGCCCCGCGAAGTCCCGCGCCGCCGCCGAATCGAAGACGGCATTCCGGTAGCGCAGCGTCAGCATCATGCGGTCCGCCAGCGAGACCGCCCCCACGGACACGCCCATGGGCATGTGCGCGGGCGGCGAGAACCAGATCGCCCGCACGCGCCCCGCATCGCCCATCGCCGGGGCCTCCGGAAGTCGTCCGAGATTCGAAAGCCAGCTCGTCTGCACGTGACTGCTGCCGAGGGTGGGCACGATCTCGCGCAGGTGTGCTTTCAGCACGGCCGGCAGGAACGACGGGATATCGAGCAGCTCGATCAGCGTGCCGGCCGCGCCGGCCTCCTTCATGCGCGTGGTCTGCTCGCAGACCGCCGCGACGGCCGCGTCGAAACCGGACTGCGGCCCGTCGTCCAGGATCACGTTCACGTACGAGGAGAAGTTGCCGACCACCTCGAACCACCAGTCCGGTCGTCTGAGATTCACCGGCATCATCACCGATATCTTGCCGGTCCGGCCGCCGGCCTCCCGGTTCCATTCGCGGATGGCGAGCACCAGCCCGGCGATCAGCATGTCGTTCACCGTCGCCGGCTTCACGCGGCGCTGCATGAATCGCTGTGTGTCTTCGGCGGAAAAGGGGATGAGTTCGACGTCGTAGCCGGGCGCATCGTCCGGATTCCGAACGTGCACGCCGCGGGGCTTCACCCGCACGGGCGGCGTGGTGGAGCGAGCGAGATAGGCGCCGAACAGCCGCAGCCGCTCGAGTCGCTCGAAGACGTTCCCCGATGCGGAGAGCGTCTTGAGGTCGCGTACGGCGAGCGGGTCCAGGTCCGGTACCGGGTCTTCTTCGCCGGCGTAGTGACGCACGATCGAGGTCAGCAGGCGGAAAGCGGAGAGTCCGTCCGCGAGCGCATGGTTCAGGTTGATGATCAGCCGGTCGCCGTCCGGATGATGCACCAGCAGCAGGCGAAACCCCGGCGCGGATTGCAGCGGTACGCTCGCGCTCAGTAACCCGGCACGCAGCGAGCCGAGCTGTTCGTCGTTCGCGGCCTCCGCGACCTGCAGCGGCACGTCGCCCGCCGCGGCTGCGATCTCCCAGGAATAATTCCGGGCGCCGGCGCCGTGGGGCTGCAGGCGTGCCCGCGCCATGGGGTGCAGCTCCTGAGCGTGCCGGATGGCGGCGCGCAGGCACTCCTCGTCGACGCGTCCCTCCAGCTCGAGCTCGACGTGGATGCTCCACGGGTCCTGCGGGCGTTCGATATTCAGGAACGCGGCGTCGAGGTGGTTCAGGCGGGTGGTGTGCATCTGGTGATCGTCTCCGGTGCCCGGCCGGGTCGACCATGTCGAGGTGGCTGCCTGACCCTAACGCTGCGGCGATAATTCGGTAGTCTGCACCAGTTGGCAAAAGGCCGGCGAGAATTACGCCACTTCCAACAACACCTGCGGATTCCGATACGCGATCAGCAGCAACGTACGCGCAGCTCCGGACGGTGCCCGCCTTCCCTGTTCCCAGTCCTGAAGCGTCCGGACGGACACACCCAGATGCCGCAGAATCGCGGGCGATGTAATCGAAGAGCGCATGGAGATCAGCCTCCGCAGGCGTCGTCCAGTCAATTCTCACCGGTTATTGTGAGATGCATCCCTGATCAGACGGCTCCGAATCTCCTCATGAGGGTTTGTTCGCCCCTCATCAGCCGCTTTCAACCCGGCTTCGATCTTCTGCTTAACGTAGAACTCGTAGATCAGATCGTCCCAGGTTGCGTCTTCCGGAAGCTTGTCGACGATGGCCCGGGCGGCTTCCTTGACCGTTGACATGATTATTCTCGCCTGAGTTTGATCGCGTATGCGAAAAATCAGCTTAAGTCAGCCGCCGATACCTGTCTAGCGCCCAATCTCGGTGTTTTCCGCAGAAAATGCTGCATTGCAAGCCTTCTCCGCCCATCCGGACCTTGCCTGCCAAGCAAGGTGCTACAGTCGGCCTCCCTGACTCCCCGGAGCCCGGATGAAACTCGCTCGCCGGTCCACCCTGGCACTCCTGCTGCCCGCCCTCCTGCTGCTAACCGCTTGCGACCGCCCGCAATCGACCACCGCGTCCGACTCGCTCTACGCGGCCGACGTCCTGCCCCTGCCGCCCTGCACGGCGCCGGCGCAGCAGGATCCGCGCGACCCGACCCGTCACTGGCCGGCGGCACCGCTAACGGAAGCCGACATCCCCGCCGCGGTCGCCGCCATGACGCTGGCCGAGAAAGCCGGCCAGATGGTGCAGGCCGACGTCTCCACCGCCACGCCCGCCGACGTGCGTGACTACGCCCTCGGCTCCATCATCAGCACGGTGCCCGAGGGCGACCTGGGCACGACCCGCGCCTGGCGCGAGATGTTCGACGCCTATCAGCGTGCTGCGCTCGCCACCCGCACCGGCATCCCGGTGGTCGCCGGTATCGACGCCGTGCACGGTCACGCCTATTTCGACGGCCCGGCCACCATCCTGCCCCACAACATCGGCATCGGCGCCACCCGCAACCCGGCGCTGGCGAAGCGCCTCGCCCGGGTCACCGCCCGGGAACTCGCCGCCACCGGCATCCGCTGGACCTTCGCGCCCACCATCGCGGTGGCGCGGGACATCCGCTGGGGCCGCACCTACGAGGCCTTCGGCGAGGACGTCGAGCTGCAGGTGCTGTTCGCGGGTCCGCTCATCGCCGGCTACCAGGGCGACGACCTCACGGCGGAGGAGACCGTCGGCGCCACCGCCAAGCACTTCATCGCCGACGGCGCCACCGAGGGCGGTGTCGACCGGGGCAACGCCGTCATCTCCGAGGAAGAACTCCGCGCCATGCACCTGCCGGGCTTCGTGGACGCCATCGAGAGCGGCGCCGTCGCCGTCATGGCCTCGTTCAGCTCCGTGAACGGCGAGAAAGTGCACGGCTCGAAAGCCCTGCTGACGGATCTCCTGAAAGACGAACTCGGCTTCGACGGCGTCGTGCTCACGGACTGGGAAGGCGTACGCATGGGCGGGCTCACCATGCAGCAGTCGCTCGCCGCCGGCATGGACATGTTCATGCTGGTGCAGTCCTGGCGCGAGGGCGTGCCCGAGATCATCCGGCTGGTGGAGGAGGGTGAGGTGCCGATGTCCCGCATCGACGACGCCGTCACCCGCATCCTCAGGATGAAACTCCGACTGGGACTCTTCGAGCGGCCGTTCAGCTCCGACGCCTGTGCCGACACCGTGGGC
>JARRPZ010000121.1:0-8052 GCA_037382365.1 Gammaproteobacteria bacterium | reverse complement strand
AATGCCTGCGCCGACCCGTATCTCACGGAACGCCGGGCGGCCGGCCTGCTGAATGCGAGCGGGGCCCGGCAGCGCGCCGGCACGGAGCACATACCGACCTTCTGGAGCCAGTGCCTCTACGGCGCGAGCGACGGCACACCGGGCCGCGTGGGCTACGTGTTCAAGTTCATGCTCTCGGACCTGTACGACGTCGACAAGGTCGACCGGGAACAGATCACCTTCAACGCGACCTTCGGCCAGGGCAACGCGCCGTTGCGCGAAGTGCGGGAGGATCTCGGCGACCTGGCCTTCGTCTTCGAGGAGGGCAACCGCACCACGCTGTTCATGATCAGCGGCATCAAGGGACCGAAGGACGGCGCAGGCCGCTCCACCGAACTCGTCGCGAACTACTTCCTCGAGCACAAGAATCTCGACCACGAGGAACGGCTCGCGCGGCTGGTGGAGCAGGCGAAGCTCCATCTCCGGGAGTGGTACGGGGAATAGGGGACTGGCTGTCGGAGGGGCGGCAGGGGGAGGCAGCCGAAACGGGCGGCCAACAGGGGGAAGCGGTCAGAAGCGGTAGGAGATGCCCAGCGAGTAGCTGCGGCCGAAGATGTCGTACATCGCCGTGTCGGTGTTGTTCGACACCACCGCATTGGCCATCATCGGCGGACTCATGTCGTTCAGATTGGCGATCACCAGACGGGCCGTCAGGCCGTCGGTGAAATCGTAGCTCACGCCGAGATCGACGTAGTGCCGCGCCCCCGTCCCGGTGTTCACCGGCATGGGGTCCTCGATACCCAGCAGCGACGCCCCCAGCGGCACGGCGGCGATGTCGACGTTACCGATGTAGCGCCAGGTGACGTCGACGCCGAGGTCGCCGGAACGGTAGCCGACGAACGTCGTCACCCGGTCCGTCGGATACGTGGCGCCGTCGATCGCGTCTATGCAGGGCCAGCCGTAACGCCCGGCGCAGTCCCACGCCTCGCCGCCGGGGAACTGCTGCACCGTGGTCTCCAGCATATGGGTCCACAAGAGGCTCACCGACAGGTCGGCCGAGCCGCCGGGGAGCGCGAGCGCCGCCGGCAGCGCCGTCCGGTAGCTCACCTGGGTATCCACCCCGCGGCTCCTCAACAGACCGCGATTCACGTAGGGCTCGTCCACGCGGACGACGTTGAAGTTGCCCGGATCGCGCGTGAAGTTGTCGCAGAAGAGATTGCCGGTATTCATGGTGTCGAAACAGACCAGCGTCGCATCGAGTTCGCCGATCGTGTCCTCGATCTCGATGTCGAAATAGTCGACGGCGACCTGCCAGTCCGGGAAGGCCCGGGGCGACAGGACGACGCCCACCGTCAGCGAGTCCGCCACTTCCGGTTCCAGCGCCGGATTGCCGCCGAACAGGAACTCCACGGGATAGCCGGGAGTGGCCTCGAACACGCCGATCTGATCGGCCGGCACGCCGGTGGCGATGCAGGCGTCCCGACGACCGTTCGCGACCGGCTGCGCGGAGGCCGAACAGGGATCCTCCGACGGCAGCTCGAAGACGTAGACGCCCTGGAGCCGGCCCTGCTCCTGGAAGGCTTCGGACAGGTTGGGCGCGCGCACGCTGCGCTGGAACATCGTCCGGAAACGCACGTCCGCGACCGGCTGCCACTCGGCGCCCGCCTTCCAGGTCGTGGCGCTGCCCGCCTCTTCGTATTCGGAATAGCGCGCGCCGAGTTCCAGATTCAGGATCTCCAGGCCGGGGCGATCGGCCGCCAGCGGCACCAGCGCTTCCGCATACAGCTCGCTGACGGATTCCGCACCGTCGACGCCCGCCTGCGGGAAGTACCCGAGCGAGTCGCCTTCGTACAGCCCGGGATCGACCGACAGCCGACCCTCGTCACGGCGCCAGGTCGCACCGAGGACGACGTCCACACCGCCCGCCGGCATGCGGAATGGCGTACCGCGCACGAAACCGTTCACCACCGTCTGGTCCCGGACGGATTCGTTCTCGAAGGGATCGAGGCGGATGAAGGCCACGGCGGCGTCGGACAGCCGGCCCGCGCCGAAGACGTCCGCGGGCACGCAGCCGCCGGACGGGTCGTAACAGCCGCCGGTGGCCGGGTCTACGAACAGTGCCTGTTGCAGACGCGACGCCGAGGCATCGTTCGTGAACCGGTAGCGCTGTTCGTTACGGGTATGGATCGCCCACACGTCGAACTCCCAGCCGGCCGCGATGTCGCCCCGCAGCCCGGCCACGAGACGGGTGTAGTCGAAGTCGTTCTCGATGATGCGGGGACCGAGTTCGACGAGGCGCCGCCCGAGGGCGTAGGCGACGGTATTCGGCGGCAGCCCGGGCTGGGGGATCGGCAGGAACTGATCCCGGAACACGGCCCGGGCTTCCGGCGTCAGGACCGGGCTGTCCCAGTTCGTGAGGAAGCCGGCGGCGACGGGCACCGGCGCGAGCGTCTGGCGCGAGCGATTGTTCGTCCAGGTCAGCTCCGCGTAGGCCTCCAGCGCCGCGCCGAGTTCGTAGTCCAGCAACAGTCCGGCGGACAGACGCTCGATGGGGATCTGCAGGTAGTTCGACGGCGCGAAGTTGTAGCGGTCGTCGGGATCCGCGAAGGGCACGGGCAGGCCCTCGGGCGTGAACCGGATCGGCCCCGGCCCGCTGCCGAGATCCACCGGCGGGAACAGGATGACCCCGTCCGGCGTCTGCGCGCTGCCGCGCTCGACGAGCGGCGAACCGTCCAGCGGATCGAAGTACTGTACCGACGTGAAGTCACGCGCGCCGGCGAACGTCGCATCGCGCTCCAGCCAGCCGCCGAACAGCGTGACATGACCACGATCGTCGGCGAAGCCGGTCCCCCACGCCGCATTGATATCCCAGGTATCGGAATCCCCCTCCGCCGTCCGGTAACCGGACAGATCGAGCTCCAGGCCGTCGAAGTCCCGGCGCGTCACGAAATTCACCACGCCGGCAGCGGCGTCCGAACCGTAGACCGTGGTCGCGCCGCCGGTGATGACCTCGACCCGCTCGATCAGCATCTGCGGCACGTTGTTCACGTCCACCGAATTGCCGACACCGGAGGGCATCAGGCGACGGCCGTTCAACATGACGAGCGTACGGTTCGAACCGAAGTTGCGCAGATTCACCCGGGCCGTGCCGTCCCCCGGGTTGTTCGACGTGCGATCGAAGTCCGGCGTCACCTGGGGCATCCGGTTCAGTGCCCCCTCCAGCGTGGGCTGACCGGTCGTCATGAGCGCTTCGCGTTCGATGGTCGCGATGGGGCTCGGCGAGACGAAATCGCGGCGCGGGATACGCGAACCGGTGACGACGATCTCCTCGATGTTCCGTTCGTCCCCGCTGTCCGTCCTCTCCTGCGCCTGCAGCGTCGGCGACAGGATCACCGACACTACCGTCAGGGAAAGCGCAAGACTGATATTCCGGATCGTCGGTATCGGTTGTCCGCATCCATGCATGGCAACAGGCAATCGCAGGCGACAGGTATGACGGTGAACGAGTGTAGCACCGGCGCTCCGTCGCAGCGGGATGCGGTCCACGTTTCTAATGGTGTGTGAGGGGAGGGAACTCTGATGGTGTGTGAGGGGAGGGAACGCCGCAGCGAAGCGCGTCGCGTGGCACTCGTGCAGTCGACGCTGTAACGTATTCAACATATTCCTCTTACACGATCTGTTGGACAGCGAGGAAACGGGGGTAATCGAGATGGCTACAAGCAACCGGCCGGCGCGGCATCGCGACACGGCCCTCCTCTGCATCATTACGATACTCGCGGGCGCCGTCAGCGGCCCGGCCTGGTCACAAGCCGTCATCGAGGAGATCGTGGTGACTGCCCAGAAGCGGGAGCAGAGCGCTGCGGACATCGGCATGGCGATCTCCGTTCTGGACGACGAGGCACTGAACGAACAGCGCATCCAGGGTATCGACAGCCTGAGCCGCAATGTGCCCTCGCTGGACATCTTCCGCGGCAACGGCAGCAACAACCCGACCATCACGCTGCGCGGTATCGGCACGACGAACCCGTGGGTCAACAACAACCCGTCGGTCGCCGTACACGCCGACGGCGTGTATCTGCCGATGAGCGCCTATCTCACCTTCCCGCTGTTCGACCTCGAACGGGTCGAGGTTCTGAAAGGCCCGCAAGTGGGTCTGTACGGACGCAACAGCACGGCAGGCGCGATCAACTTCGTCAGTCGGCGACCGACGCCCGAGACGTCGGGCTACGTCGACGCCTCCTACGGCAATTACGATGCCATCAACGTCGAGGCCGCCTTCGGTGGGGCACTCACGGACACGATCCAGGGTCGGGTTGCAGCGCTCTACCAGGACGGCGGCGGCTACATGGACCGGGCCGGCACGATCGACTCCACGGCCGGGTTTACGCGCGTGCCGGGCGTCATCCCCGGCATCCCGTCACTCGACCCGGAGGACGACTACGGCGACAAGGACGTGCTCGCGCTGCGCGGTTCCCTCGCTTTCGAATTCGCCGACAATTTCGACGCGCTGCTGAGCCTCCACTATGCGCAGGACGATTCCGAGATCATCGGCTCGACCAACATCAACGGCGACATCCTGGGCGTCTTCCAGCCTCCGTCGGACGACGCCTACCAGGACTACGACAACGTCGAGCCATTCAACGACGGCGAGCAACTCGGCGGCGTCCTCGAACTGAACTGGCTGCTCGGTGATTTTCTGTTCACCTCCATCACCGGCTTCGAGAGTCTGGAACGGGAATACAACATCGGCGACTTCGTACCGATCCGGGTCGCCGAGGCGAGCTTCGACGAGGACCTGCAGAGCCTGTATCAGGAGTTCCGCCTGGACTACCAGGCCGATCCGGATTTCCGCTGGCTCGTCGGCGCCTCCTACACCGATGACGACATCGACTACGCCCGTGTGCTCACGGCCTGGGACCTGCTCCTCGGCGCCCTCGGGACGCGTTACCAGGAGGACGACGAGTCCTACGCCGTCTTCGGCCAGGTCGAATGGCGGTTCGCACCGAGCTGGGAGATCACGGGCAGTCTCCGCTACACGGACGAGGAGAAGCGCTACGACGGCGGCTCGTTCGACATCGACCCGTTCGGACTCTCGGCCGTCGGGGTCGCATTCCCGAACGTGGTGCCGGACGGTCTCTTCGACCAGCGGGTCTACGACGAGGACGACCTGTCCGGCCGTGCGAGCCTCGGCTGGGAGCCGACGGACGACGCGCTCTATTTCGTCAGCGTGGCGCGAGCATTCAAGAGCGGTGGATTCGACGGCTCCGGCATCACGGAGCCGGCCTCCTTCACGCCTTACGGCGCGGAGACGGTCTGGGCCTACGAGGCGGGGATGAAGCTCAAACTGCTCGATGATCGCCTGTTCCTGAACGCATCCGTCTTCTACAACGACTACACGGACAAGCAGGTGCTGTCGCTGCAGGATCTCGGCACCGGTATCGTCGAGGCGATCATCCAGAATGCGGCGGAATCCGAGATCACCGGTGTCGATGTCGAGGTCGACTGGCTCGTCGCCTCCGCACTCACGCTGAGCCTGCGCGGTACCTGGCTGGATTCCGAGATCACCGGCTGGGACAGTGACGACCCGGCGGAAGTCGAGGCGAGGGTCGGCAACGAACTGCCGGGCACGCCCGAGCTGTCCGTTACCGGGGCGGCGACGTGGCAGACCTTCGTGGGCCGGCACAGCCTGAACGTGCGGGGGTGGGCGACCTATACCGAAGAGGCCTTCCGGGACATCGAGAACAGCGCCACCTCGCTCTCGGACGACTACGGTACCGTGAATCTCCGTATCGCCCTGGCGGATCCCTCCGGCTGGTCCGTGTATCTGTTCGGCGAGAATCTGCTCGACGAGGAGTACGTCACGTCACGCCGGATCCTCGTCGGCATGGTCGGCGAGTACTACGGTCCGCCGCGGACCTACGGCATCGGATTCCGATACGAATTGCCGCGGTGATCCGCACGCACGCAATTGCGGCCGCGGCGCTGTTGTTCGCCGGGACCTTCTGCGCGATCGACGCTACGGCGGAAGACAATGTCGCACTCGTCGGCAGGGATGGCGCGCTGAACGAAGCGTGGTTGCCGGACAATGAGACGATCGTCTACTGGCACTGGCAGAAGCACCGCTTCGGTCCGGCGCTGACCGGCAACGCGAGCTGGCGCCACTTCCTCGCCTTCGTGGAAGAGCGGCTCGTCGATGCCGGTGTCGTGGACGTCGTGCGCAACAGCTGGCGCTTCCGCCGCTGGCAGCCGGCGCATTTCGAGCCGACGGCGACGGCGCTGACCGTCGCCGGCGATGTCGTGCCGGTCGCAGCCTACGGCGCGAATTCCGGGAAGACGAACGCCGCCGGAGTGACCGCCCCGCTCGCACTGTACGAAGACGGCGCGAACCTCTCCGGCAGGATCGCCGTCATGCCCATCGCCTTCGACCCGGCGGTGGCCACAGCGCTCGCCGAGACCGACTACGAATACCAGGCACCGATCGGTCACTACCCGTGGTCCGGGAATACCGACGGCGTTGGGCCGGGCGTTGCTTTTCGGGCCGGCGGTGACAAAGGGACCGCCGGTGGCCCGGCGGACGCGATCGATTCCGTCAGCTGGCAGATCTTCCCGCAGCTCATGCAGCTCCCCGGCCTGGTCGGCAAGGCGAAGGCCGCGGATGCCGCCGGCCTCATCCTGATCGCGGATGCCGGCGAGGAACTCGCGGCCGGACTCTACACCTTCCCGGTGCCGGCACTCTACGACGTGCCGACCCTGATCGTCGACCGGGACGCGGGCAGCGCGATCGTCGCCGCCGCCCGGCGGGGTGGCGAGGCGACCATCCGACTCGACGCGGAGATCGCGGAGAGCGAGGCCTACCAGCTGGTCGGTTTCCTGCCCGGGCGTGATTACGGGACACCCGACGACGAGATGATCCGTCTCGTCACCCACACGGACGGACCGTCCATCTCCCAGGACAACGGCGCGCTCGGACTGCTGGGCGTCGTCGAGTATTTCGCGCGTCTGCCCGTCGAGCGGCGCCCGCGCACGCTGATGATATTCCTCGATTGCCGCCACTACATGCCGGGACAGGAGCACGCCTTCGCGAGCGAGGACTACTTCGCCCGCCGCCCCGACGCCGCCTCGCCACTCGTGGCCGTCGTCGGCATGGAACATCTGGGCCAGATCGAATACGAGGAACACGGCAACACCCTGGTGCCGAGCGGGCGCATCGACCCGAGCATGATCTGGGTGACCGACAGCGAGGCGCTGTTGGAGCTCGCGAAACGGGCGGTCTCGGACAATGCATTGCCCTCCGCGGCGGTGCGCAATATCACCCGCCCCGGCATCCACGGCCGCAGCCAGGGGCGCTGGTACGGCATGGCCAATCCCGAGCGCGCAGGCGGCCTGCCTGCCGTGGCGATCATGGGCACCATGGGCGCCTACTGGGGGACGTCCTCCGGCCTGGATCGTCTCGATCCGGAACTCTTCCGGCGCCAGGTCGCCACCTTCGTCCAGATCACCGGCGGACTGATGACGCTGGACGAACTCGGACGATAACGTGACGGGCCGATCCCATCGTCCGCAGGCGTCGCGCAGGACACAATCGGAACGCTCCGTCTCCCGCGCCTTCCCGAAACTCGTCACCGCCCTGCTGCTCGCCACGATAGCCGTTGCCGCAGTACCGCTCGCGGCGGCCCCGATGGACCCGCAACTCCGCGACCGCCTCGAGGCGGCACTCCGCGCCGCCGAGCCCGGCGACGAGAGCGAGCGGCCGTTCTCCCTCGTCATCAAGGGCGGCATCAGCCTCGGGAGCTACGAGGCCGGCGTGAACTGGGCGCTGCTCCGCCTGCTGCGCGATCTCGGCGAGGCGGCCCGCACCGGCACGGATCTGCGCCCGCAGCTGCTGGCCGCCGCCGGCGCGTCGGCGGGCGCGATCAATGGCTTCCTGGCGGGCCTGATGTGGTGCACCGAATCCGCCGGCGATGGAGGGGAAGTCGGCGGCGCTGCGGACACCCTCGCCGCCAACCTGATCCGCGACACCTGGCGGCGCGTGGACGTCGACACCCTGCTCCGGCACGGCGCCGCCACCGAGGG
>JARRPZ010000120.1:0-8092 GCA_037382365.1 Gammaproteobacteria bacterium | reverse complement strand
GACCAGGTTGATGCCTTCGGCGCCTTTCTCTTTGGCCAGCGCGATCAGATCCGGATCGCCCGCTGCCTGCATGATGACGTCGGAGAGCATGGGATTGTGGCCGTGCAGCGCGATGTTCACGCATTCTTCTCTGAGAGTGCCCAGATTGATGCGCGACGGAACCGGCTGCGGTGTGCCGAACATCACGTCCGAGAGTTCGGTAGCGACCATCGAGCCGCCCCAGCCGTCGGACAGGCTCGTACGCAGACCATGCAACAGCGTGTTCACGTAGTCGTTGTCGACTCCCATATGGGTCCGGTGCAGCATCTCCACGTTCTCGCGGTCGATGCCCCGCGGCGCGATGCCGAGCTTGTTCCACAGTTCGCGCCGGACCTCGGGGACCCGATCCGAGAAGCTCAGATGGCCTTTCGCCGTGCCGTATTCCTCCATCATCGAATCGGCGAGATCGCGGGCCACGTCCTCGAGCGGACGCCCGTCGGTCTCGATGCCCCACTCCCCGGCCAGGGTGCGCAGCTTGGTCTCGTCCCGGAGTTCGTAGCCGGAGGTTTCCCCTTTCGCGAGTTCCGCGAACACCTCGAGTATGTCGCGGCCGTGGTCCGAATGGGCCGATGCACCGGCCGCGATCGTGCGCCCGAGATTACGGGCGACGATGATGTCGGCGTCGGCGCCACAGACGCCCTTCTGCGGACCTTCGCCGAACGGGTCCACCCGGCACGGTCCCATGGAACAGTTGCGACAGCTCACGCCCATGGCGCAATAGCCGCACTGGGGTTCCTGGGCGGCGAGTCGGTCCCAGACCGTCTCGATCCCTTCCTCACGGGCTCTCGCGATCATGGCGAGCGCGTCGTTGTTGATGCTGAACTGCGTTACCTTGTCATGAGCGGCCATGGCTCACCTCCCGGTTCACTTGCACCGCTTCCCGGCCCCAGTCGCGCCAGCCGGCCACGGCGGCCGACGTCGGCAGGTCCTCGGTAGCGGCAGCGGCGGAGAAGACCGCGCTCGCCTGAGTGGCGCGCCCCGCCGCGATGAGTTCGTTCAATTCTCCATACACCAGCGCGCCGACCTTGCAGGCTTCGACGCATGCCGGCTGGATGCCCTCGCGGACGCGCTCGATGCAGCCGTCGCATTTGGTCGCGACCAGCCGCGGCGGCGCTCCGTTACCCGCGACGTGAAAGTCCACCGCATCGAAGGGGCAGACCATCGCGCACATGGCGCAGGTAATGCAGCGTTCCGGATCGACCAGCACCAGGTCCTCCGCTTCGTCGCGGGCCATGGCACCGGTGGGACAGGCGCCGATGCAGGGCGCCGGATCACAGTGCCGGCAGCGGGAAGGGAAGGAGGTGTTGAATGCGGGTCCGGGCAGTACGTGGATGCGGGTATGCGGCCGGGGGTCTTCGCTGACCGCCGTGGCAGCTTCGTGACTCCGCGAATGCGCCAGCGCGCATGCGAATTCACACTGCCGACAACCGATACACCGCTCGGGGTTGATGAAGACCGTCTTCATGCGACGCCTCCCCCGGGTATCCCGGATTGTCTGTCGCCTTCGCGACCTCTGTAGGAGGTGCCGAGGGCCCTCCTACCCGTCACCGAGATCGTCCCAGCACCGGGACGTCGAGACAATTCTGGCATGTACCTAACGGGCGGTGTGGTGTGCGCATTCGACTGGTGCTGTGGAAGCTGCGTATCGACCGTTCGCATGCGCCCCCTAGAATCGGTGCCATGCAGGAGATGTCCCGCAGCATAAGGATACGGCGGGGTTACGACCTGCCGATCGCCGGTGTCGCCGGCGACGAGCTGGAACGGGGCGCCAGAGTGCGTCGCGTCGCGGTGCTCGGCACCGATTTTCCCGGCGTACGGCCGTCGCTGATCGCGAACGAAGGCGACGCCGTGGCCCTCGGCGACCCGCTCTTCACGGATCGCAAGCGCGACGACATCCGGTTCTGTTCTCCCGGTACCGGGCGGGTCAGCGCGATCCGGCGCGGCCGCCGCCGCGCCCTGCTGGCCATGGTGATCGATCTCGAGGACTCTGCCACGACCCGCTCCGTCGAAGTGCCCCGCGGCGACATCGGCAGCGTCGAGCCGGAGGCCTTGCGCCGGACGCTACTCCGGTACGGGCTGTGGTGCGCCTTCCGGTCTCGCCCGTACGGGCGCATCCCGGACCCGGACGCGCGGCCGCACGCCGTCTTCGTGACGGCCATCGACACCGAACCACTGGCGGCGGAACCGTCCGTGATCATCGCTCCCGCGGCAGAGAATTTCCGCGCGGGGCTGAGCGTACTGGCGCGGCTGCATGACGGGCCGCTGTATGTCTGTACGTCGCGACGCTTCGACGTCGAATTGCCGTCGGCCGCAGGGCTGGTCCATGTCCGCTTCGAAGGTCCGCATCCCGCCGGACTCGCGGGTACGCATATTCATCACCTCGCGCCCGCATCGGAGGAGCGCCCGGTCTGGCATATCGGTTATCAGGACGTGATCGCGATCGGCCGGCTGTTCGCAGACGGCGTGCTCGACATGCGGCGAGCAGTCGCCGTGGCGGGACCGGCGGTGGCGCGGCCGGGGCTGGTAGAGACACGGCTCGGGGCGGAACTCGACCCGTTGGTCGCCGAGCGGGGCCTGGCGGCAGACGCCCGCGTGGTCTCGGGGTCCGTGCTCTCGGGTAGGGAGTGGACGCCGGAGCAGCCGTTCCTCGGCCGCTATCATCGTCAGGTCAGCGTGCTCGTCGAGGCCATCGCCCGCAGTGAGCGCCGGGACGAGGCCGGAGAAGGCCTGTCCGTGATCAGTCCATTCACCCGCCTGCTGGCCAGGCGGCTTCGGCGGCTCGATACCCGCAGGATCGGACGGGCGGCCGGCCTCGTCCCATTCGAGGTCTACGAGCGGGTCTTTCCCTTCGACCTGCCCGTCGTGCCGCTGCTGCGGGCCCTGGTGGCGAGTGACGCGGAACGGGCGATCGAACTCGGTGCGCTGGAACTCGATGCCGAGGACTTCGGACTGCTGAGTGCGGTCTGTCCCGCCCGCTACGACTATGCGGCGGCGTGGGAGGTATTCGCGGCCGGCGAGCAGAGGGGCGCCGGATGACGGCTCCGCGGTCTCCGTCGGCCTTCACATACGCGCTGCGGGAGCGGTTGCCGTTGCCGGTCGTCGCGTCCCGCGTGACCACTCGCGCGCCCTTCGTGCGCGAGACCCTGTCGGTCCCGACGGCGCTGCTCCTGTTCATCGCCGCGACGCTGCCGGCCTGGGCGGCGGGCACCTGGTTCGCGGGCGTGCGGATCCTCGCGGCGGCAGGCAGCGAGCCGGATGCTGCCATCGGTGCCTGGCGCATGGCCCTCGCCGGCATGGTGCCGGAAGCTGCAGGGCCTGCCGTGGTCGGGCTCGCATTCTTCCTGCCCGTGCTGCTCACGGCCCTCGTGACCGGTTTCGTCTGGGAGTTCCTGTTCGCGAAACTCCGGGCCAGGCCCGTCGACTGCGGCATCCTGCATACCGCCTGGCTATTCGCTCTCATGCTGCCGGCCGGTGCACCGCTGGTGACCGTGGCCATCGGTGCGAGCTTCGCTTTCGTCGCGGGCAAGCTCCTGTTCGGTGGCACCGGCCGCTACCTGGTGAGTCCCGCTCTGCTCGGCATCGTATTCCTCTACTTCGCCTATCCCGACACCCCGAGCCCGACGCTCGCCTTTCCGGTGGACGGCGCCCGGGTGCAGACCGCGCTGGACGTCGCCCTCACCGGTGGCGTCAGTGCACTCGGCGACGCCGGTCACGGCCTGTTGCCGCTCGCGCTCGGGGATGACCTCGGCGCCTTCGGTACGACGTCCGCGGTGGCCTGCGCGCTCGGTGCGCTGCTGTTGCTCGCCGGCGGCCTCGCCTCCTGGCGCATCGTCGCCGCCGCACTCGCCGGCAGTCTGGCGATGACGCTGGCACTGAACACCTGGGGTCCCGACGACCCGGCATTCGACCTGCCCTGGCGCTGGCACCTGGTCACCGGCAGTTTCGCTTTCCTGATCGCCTTCATCGCCACGGATCCGGTGGGTGCGTCGGTGACGCGGGTCGGCCGCTGGATCTACGGTTTCCTGATCGGGGCGGCGGCCATCCTGTTCCGGGTCGCGAATTCCAGTCATCCGGAGGGCACGATCTATGCGGTGCTCCTGGTGAGTCTCGCGGCGCCGGCCATCGACTACGCCGTCATCGCCTGGCAGATGCGCCGCCACCGCCGGAGGCTGAGACCGTGAAGCGCAACGGTGTCACCCACACGCTGGTATTCACGCTGCTGGTCGCGATCGCGTGTTCCGTACTGGTGTCGGCCGCTGTCGCCTGGCTCCGTCCGGTCCAGGAGCGCTACGCGTCCATCGACCGGGACCGGCGGGTGCTGGACGCCGCCGGTCTCATCGACGCCGGCGAACAGTTGTCGGACCGGGCGGTCGCCGATCGCTTCGAACGGCTCGAGGTGCATCTGGTCGACCTGGAGACCGGCCGCTACACCGGCGCCGAAGAACCGGGTGACTACGATTATCTGGCCGCCGCCGAGTCCGAGACGGAGGCCGTGCCGATACCGAAACCCGAGGACAGGGCGCGCATCGGTCGGCGGGCGCCGTACATGCCCGTCTACCTGTACCGGGACGACGGACGGCTGGAACGGATCGTCCTGCCCGTGTACGGCCGCGGCATGTGGTCGACCCTGAAAGGCTATCTCGCACTCGAGAGCGACCTCGAGACCGTGGCGAGGCTGAGCTTCTACGAACACGGGGAGACGCCGGGCATCGGCGACGTCATCGAGAAGCCGGACTGGCAGGCCCGGTGGGTCGGCAAACAGGCGTACGACGAGGAGGGGGAACCCGCGCTCGGCGTCTCGCGAGAGGCACTGGAGGCGGAGGACCCGGCCCGCCGCTACCGGATAGACGCCATGAGCGGTGCCACCAAGACCGGCCGCGGCGTCACGGGCCTGCTGCAGTACTGGCTGGGCGACGACGGTTACGGCCCGCTCATCGAGCGGCTGCGCGAGGAGGAAGCGTCATGAGCGCCGCAACGGACCAGCGCCACACACTGGTCGACCCTATCGTCGACAATAATCCCATCACGATGCAGATCCTCGGCATCTGTTCGGCGCTGGCGGTCACGCGCACGCTGTTGCCGGCGCTCATCATGGGCGCGGCCGTGATCTCGGTACTCGCTTTCAGCAACGTCGCCGTCAGTATGCTGCGCCGGCAGATGCCGCACGCCGTGCGCATCATCATCGAGGTCACGATCATCGCCTCCGGCGTGATCGTCGTGGACGAATTCCTGCGCGCGTATCTGCCCGACGTCTCCCGCGTGCTCTCCGTGTTCGTCGGGCTGATCATCACCAACTGCATCATCCTCGGCCGCACCGAGACGTTCGCCATGGGTCACGGCCCGTGGCCGAGCCTGCTGGACGGCATCGGGAACGGTATCGGCTACAGCCTGGTACTGATCGCCGTGGCCACGGCGCGGGAACTGCTGGGCGCCGGCACACTGCTGGGCCGGCCGTTGCTGCCCGTGATCGAGGAAGGCGGCTGGTACCTGCCGAACGAGCTGATGCTGCTCCCGCCCAGTGCGTTCTTCCTGATCGCGGGCATCGTCTGGTGGTTCCGTACCGTGAAGCCCGCACAGCGTGAACACACGGTGATGTCGGCGGAGCCCGGCAAATTCCAGGAGGGCGAGTGATGGGTGAGCTCACCGGCATCTTCCTGAGCGCCGTCTTCGTCGACAACCTGGCGCTCGCCTTCCTGCTCGGCATGTGCACGTTCCTCGCCGTCTCCAAGAAGGTGAGCACCGCCGTCGGTCTCGGCGTTGCCGTCATCGTCGTACAGACGATCACGGTGCCGCTGAACCACCTGATCTTCGAGTACGTGCTGCGCCCGGGCGCACTCGCCTGGCTCGGGTTGGCGGAGACCGACCTGACTCACCTCCGGCTGATCAGTTTCATCGGCGTCATCGCCGCACTGATCCAGATCCTCGAGATGCTGCTCGACCGTTACCTCCCGGCACTGCACCAGGCACTCGGTATCTTCCTGCCGCTGCTGACGGTCAACTGCGCGGTGCTCGGCGCCTCACTGTTCATGGTGGAGCGGGAGTACGGACTCGCCCAGAGCACGGCCTACGGGGCGGGCGCCGGTGTCGGCTGGGCGGTCGCGATCGTCCTGTTCGCGGCGATCCGGGAGCGGTTGCACTACAGCGACATACCGCAGGGCCTGCAGGGGCTCGGCCTGGCTTTCCTGGTGACCGGACTGCTCTCCCTGGGCTTCGCGGGCCTGTCGGGGCTGGCTTTCTGATGGGTGGCGTTTTCGTCAGCGTCGCCACCTTCACCATCCTGGTGATGGTGCTCGCGGTCATCGTGCTGATCGCGAGACGCTGGCTCGCGCCGGGCGGGACGGCCGAGATCGTCATCAACGAGCAGCGTTCGTTCGAAGTGTCCACGGGCAGCCGGCTCCTGACCGTACTCGGCAACCACGGCTTCTATCTGCCCTCGGGCTGCGGTGGCCGCGGTACCTGCGGGCAGTGCCGGTTGCAGGTGACCGGCGGCGGCGGGGCGCTGCTGCCGACCGAGCAGAACCACATCGACCGTCACGATGCGGCCGAGGGATACCGCCTGGCCTGCCAGGTGACCGTGCGCGGCGACATGCGCGTGCGCATCCCGGACCAGCTGTTCGGCGTGAAGCGCTGGACCGGCACGGTGCGTTCCGCACGTCACGTGGGTACGTTCCTGAAGGAGATGGTGTTCGCAATGCCGTCGGGTGAGGCGCTCGAGTTCGAGGCCGGCGGATACGTCCAGATCGAGGTGCCGCCCTACGACCTGAAGTTCGCCGACTTCGATATCCCGGAGGCCTATCGGGCAGACTGGCAGCGCTATGGACTGCTGGACCTCGAATCGCACAACGACACCACGGTCACACGCGCCTATTCCCTCGCGAACCACCCCGGCGAGAGTGACATCGTGATGCTCGTCGTGCGCATCGCCGTGCCGCCGCCTTCCGCCCCCGAAGGCACGCCCCCGGGGGCGGCATCGTCCTGGATCTTCCGATTGAAGGAGGGCGACGAGGCGACGCTGTCCGGCCCGTTCGGCGAATTCCATGCGACCGAGACCGACCGCGAAATGGTGCTGATCGGAGGCGGCGCCGGCATGGCGCCGATGCGCTCCATCATCTTCGACCAGCTCGTGAACCGGGAGAGCGGTCGCCGTATCCGTTTCTGGTACGGTGCGCGCAGTCTGCGCGAACTCTGTTACCAGGAAGATTTCGACCGCCTCGCAGCCGAGCACGAGAACTTCGACTGGCAGGTGGCGCTGTCGGACCCGCTGCCCGATGACGACTGGGACGGGCCCGTCGGATTCGTGCACCGGGTCGCCTACGAGCAGTACCTGAAGGATCACCCGGCACCCGAGGAGCTGGAGTACTATCTCTGTGGACCGCCCGTGATGACCGCAGCCGTCATCCAGATGCTCGACGAACTGGGCGTCGATCGCGACAGCATCTTCCTTGACGACTTCGGCTCCGGCCGCTGAAGAGGGGGAACGCGATGGAGACGATGAAGGTCCGGGACTACATGACCCGCAACGTGCTGACCCTGCGGCCGGATACCGAGATCCTGCGCGCGCTCGCGGTATTCGTGGACAATGATGTCGCGGGCGCGCCGGTCACCGATCGCAGCGGCCGGCTGGTGGGTATCCTCACCGAGGGTGACTTCATGCGTGTCGCCCTGCACGGCGCCTACCACGGCGAACCCGGTGGCCGGGTGGATGAGTACATGCACAAGAACGTGGAGACCGTCCGCCCGGGGGACAGCATCATGTCCCTCGCCGAGCGGTTCCTGGATTCTCCGTACCGTCGCTACCCGGTGGTCGACAGGAGCGGGCGGCTGGTCGGCATCATCGCGTGGCGCGACGTGCTGCGCGCCCTGAAGAACCGGATGGGTCAGTACTGAGCGCGGCTCACCCCGCCGGTTCTGAGAGCGCCGATTCCAGTGCCGTGACGACGTCCTGGTCGTAGGGTTTCGTGCGGGGGCTGAATGCGGTGATGAGTCTGCCGTCACGGCCGATCAGGTACTTGTGGAAGTTCCACTGGGGGTAGGTTCCTGCCGCCTCGGCCAG
>JARRPZ010000119.1:0-14257 GCA_037382365.1 Gammaproteobacteria bacterium | reverse complement strand
TATTCTCGGGACGATAGGCAACACACCGGTTGTGAAACTCGGCCGGATGGCACCGGAAGGCGCGGAAATATGGGTCAAGGTGGAGGCCTTCAATCCGCTCGGCTCGGTCAAGGACCGCATGGCACTGGCCGTGATCGAGGACGCGGAACGTCGGGGAGAACTCCGGCCCGGCCAGACGGTGGTGGAGGCGACCAGCGGAAACACCGGCATCGGCCTGGCGATGGTCTGCGCCCGCAAGGGCTATCCACTGGTCGTCACGATGGCCGAGAATTTCAGTGTCGAGCGTCGACGTCTGCTGCGTTTCCTCGGCGCGAAGGTCGTGCTGACACCCGCATCGGAGAAGGGCACCGGCATGCTCGCGAAGGCGACGGAGTTGGCGGAGGAGCACGGCTGGTTCCTCTGCCGGCAATTCGAGAACGAGGCTAATGCCCGGGCACACAGCGAGACCACGGCGCGTGAGATCCTGCGGGACTTCGAGGGTGAGCGCCTGGATTACTGGGTGACGGGCTGTGGTACCGGCGGCACGCTGGCCGGTGTGGCGCGAGTCCTTGCCGCGGAACGCCCGGAGACCCGCATCGCGGTCTGCGAGCCGGACAACGCCCCCATGCTCGCGAGCGGTATACCTCAGCGGCGCAGGGACGACGGCTCCCCGGCGGAAAGCCACCCGCGTTTCCGGCCCCATCTGGTTCAGGGCTGGTCGCCGGACTTCGTGCCGAGACTGACGGAGACAGCGGTCGATGCGGGGCTCATCGACGACATCGTGCCCGTTGCCGGCGATGATGCGTTGCGCTGTGCCCGCGATCTGGCGAGGCTGGAAGGCATCCTCGCGGGCACGTCCGGCGGCGCGACGCTCGCCGGCGCCTTGAAACTGGCGGAGACCGCCCCGGCCGGCAGCGTCATTCTCTGTATGCTGCCGGATACCGGCGAGCGCTACATGTCGACGCCCCTCTTCGACGAGGTCGGTGTCGAGATGAATGACGAGGAAGAGGCGATATCGCGCTCGACGCCGTCCTGTCGCTTCGATGCGGTTTCGCCTCCGCCGGCGCCACCCATGGAAGAACCGGAGATCGAAGCCGGGGCGGCCGCTTCGGTCGAGCGTTTCATCGCCGACGAACCGGTCCTGATGTTCGCGCTCGAATGGTGTGAGTTCTGCTGGTCGCTGCGCAAGTTCTTCGCCCACTGCGGCAGACCTTACCGCAGTGTCGATCTGGATTCGGTCGAATGGCAGCAGGACGATCGTGGAGGCAAGATCCGCGCGGCACTCGGTGCGCGGACCGGCATGAGCACCATCCCTCAGGTATTCGTGGGGGGTGAGTTCATCGGCGGCTGCAGCGAGACATTCGATGCATTCCGCTCCGGTGAACTGCAGGAGCGCCTGGCCGCGGAGGGTGTCGACTGGGACGAAACGAAGCGGCCGGATCCCTATTCCTTCCTGCCACGCTGGATCCACCCTCGCGCTTCCTGAACGGCCCGGCTGCCGGCCGCTGAGGGATGGCCCGCCGACAGTGACTGTCGGCGGGCCTGATTGTCCGACGGATCGCTCCGTCAGGGAGCGGGGCAGGCCGCGATCGGCGGGAAGCCCGCGGGCACCGAACGGTCTTCGGACGTGAACGCGCAGCCGTAGTCGGGATCCGCGACGACTGCCGGATCGAGTACGTCGTCACCGGCCGGCTTCGCTCCCGTTTCCACCCAGCTCACGAGGTCCAGGAATGCGGTCGCCAGCTCCTCACCGGTGAATCCGCAGTGATTCAAGTCGCGGATCGCCCTCTGCACGAGCAGCTCGCTCCTGCCATTGGCCTCTACCCGCTGCCGATAGAACTGCTGCATGGAGAAGGGCACGAACAGGTCGCCCAGCGTATGCAGCGTCAGCACCGGGATAGTGATGTCGCCGTTGATCGGCGGCACGTTGGTAATCCCCTGGTTCTTCCGCGCCTGGGGATCCGCCGTCACCCGCTTCACGAACTCGTTCAGGAACAGCTCCTCCGGAGAGAGCATCGGGTCGCTGTCGATCTGATAAATGGTGTCCGCGTTGTCCACGCCGACGCCGGGCTGACGCGGCAGCGTCCCGTCGCTCGCGCCGAGTTCGAACAGGAACGGTGCCAGCCCCTCCAGGCCCGGGATCGCATTCCAGAACAGGAACCCCTGCAGGAATACCGGTCGGTCACCGCCCGTGAGATTGGCGGTCACCCCGTAGAGTGCCTGGCCCTGCGCATTGAGCGCGAAGGGGAAGGCGGGGCCCAGCTGTGAGATGACGGCCGGCACCCGGTTGAACAGGTAGTCGACGGGATCCGGCGGAAAATCGACCTGCCCGGCAGGAAAACCGGCGAGTGCCTGGGCGACGAGGTTGTAGCTCAGGAAATAGTCGAAGAGTTCGTAGTCGCCCATGACACCACAGATCGGCATGGCGCCGTCGTAGGCATTCGGCCACTGCTCGATGGCGACGCCGGTGACATGGCCGCCCATCGAGGCGCCGGTCAGATAGACCTTGTCCGGTTTGCCGACGAGACCGTTGAAGTACCGGGTCAGTGCATGGGTGTCCTTCGCGCCGGCCTCGACGTCGTAGTCGTTACGGCTGTAGCTGGATGCGGCCCAGGCGTAGCCGAGCTGCAGCAGCAGCGGCCGCAGCGGATGATTGTCCACGGTGAGCTCCAGTCCGGAGCCGCGGAAACCATGCGCCCATAGAACGAGATCGCCATTCCAGTTCGCCGGCACCTCGACGCGATAGCCGGCGCCCTTGTGCACGCCCCAGTACTGGGCCGCCGGCAGGCCGGGGATCGCATCGAAAGGCAGTTTTGCCTCGTCCACGAAATACTGTGGCGGTTTTTCGGCCTGGACCGCTGCGGCCAGGAACAGGGTGCCGGCCACGGCCGGCACGAGCCGGCGGAAAAAGTCGCTAATCATTTCACTCCCCCTCGTCGGGGCGTTTGCCCCCTGGTTTTCGTTCTTGCTCCTCTTCCCTGCGGGCACACGGGGCCCGCGCGAGAAACCCCGAATCTAACACGCGCTGCAAAAATGCAGGGCGTGAAGCTCCCGCTTATGTCAAAAGCCGAAGATCCGTCTCACATTCAGGCGCATTTTCCGCCGGGCGTTGCCTGCCGGTGGTCCGGCGCCTCGCGGGAGCGCGCATCCATGCGATACTGACGCGCGGGCACATCGGCAGCACAGGCGCCGACGAGCGTCACGGTGTCCCGGCGGGGTTTCGGGGGAGCGCGGGTCTTGACCACGAATTCATTGCGAAAGACGGCTCTGGAGTCGGGCGCAGGCGCGGATTCGCCGTGGCCGGCGGATGCGCACGGCAGCGTGGTCTTCCTGCTGGACGCGCCGGATCGTTTCGAGCACGAGTTGCTGCGTGAATGGATCGAGTCGGAGCGACCGCAAGGCGCGAGGAGCGACTACCGCCTCCTCACCCTGTCCGCGGATGGTGACCCGCTCGAGGGCCTGGACACACTGGCCGACGACGCCTGGCTGCAGCCGGTCCGCGTCGTGTGGCTGCCCGCAGAGCGCGCCGAAGGGGGCGGCTTGCTGCAGGATCTGTTCTTCGCCTGGACCGAGCGGCCGAGCCTCTTTCGCCGGCGGCGCATCGTGCGCAGCCAGCCGGAGCGGATGCGTCTCATCGCCGGACAGGGGGCGCCACTCGCGGACCTTCGCAAGCGCTACCGGGATCAGGCCGGCGGACAGGACCGGGGGTTCGCCGATTTCGTCCACCGCCAGGCGCTGATTACGCTGGAGCGGGCCGAGCGCCTCGCGCGGGGGACCCGCTACAAGGTGGCGAGACTCCTTCCGGAAGACGTATTCGCCAATCGTGAGTTCCGCGAGCAGCTGGCCAATCTGGCGCAGCAGCGGGACCAGAGTGTGGCGGCCGTGACCGACAAGGCGGGCGACTATCTGGACGAGATGGCCGCCCGCCAGACGCCTTTCACGCTGGATATCGCCATGGCGCTGTATCGGGCCGCCGCCCGCAGCAACCACGACCCGGAGATCGACGTCGACGAGGAACAGCTGCGCCACGTGGCGGAGTTGCTGGGCAGCCGGCCGGTGGTATTCCTGATCAGTCACAAGTCCATGCTGGACACGATCGCATTGTCGATCGTCCTGTTCGAAGCGAACCTGCCGCTGCCGCTGACATTCGGAGGGATAAACCTGAACACGCCCGGTCTGGGTGCGCTGGGCCGCCGGGCCGGCATCATCTTCCTGCGCCGCTCGTTCCAGGACAACGAGATCTATAAGGCCACGTTCCGACGCTATATCGATTATCTGATCGACAAGCGTTTCTCGCTGCTCTGGGCACTCGAGGGCACGCGATCGCGGACCGGCAAGCTCCTGCCGCCCCGCTACGGCCTGTTCAACTACGTCGTCGAATCGATACTCCGCACCCAGCTGTTCGAGGTCGCCTTCGTGCCGGTCACCGTGGCCTACGATCAGATCACGGAGGTCGAGGACTACGCCACGGAACAGAAGGGCCACGACAAGAAGCCGGAGGGAGCCACGTGGATCATGCGCTTCCTGCGCCGCTCGGCACCCCACGGACGAATATTCGTGCGCTTCGGCGAGGAGCTGATGCTGACCGATCTGATCCCGAAGGAGCAACTGGAGGACGGTCTGGACGAAACGGAGAAGCAGGCGGTCGTGCAGAATCTGGCACTGCAGGTGGCGTTCCGGATGAATGCCGCGACGCCTATCACGGGGACCGCGATCGTGACGCTCATCCTGCTCGCTGCCGGCAACCGGGCCCTCAGTCTCAAGGAGATCCAGTTCCTGACCCGCGTTGGCCTGTCCCTCGTCCGTCGACGAGGACTGGAGATCGCCGGCGATCCGGATTTCCGCGAACCCGAGACGCTGCTGGCGACGCTCGAGCAACTGCACTCCACCGGCATCGTCAGCTTCTTCGACGAGGGCACGGAGCGCCTGTACGGCATCACCCCGGACCAGCATCTGAAGGCTGCCTACTATCGCAACACCGCCATCCACCACTTCGTACTGGATGCGCTCGTCGAGGTCGCGTTGCTCCGGGCTGCCGATGCGAAAGAGGGTGAGCGCGAGTCGGCGCTGTATACCTACCTGGAAGAACTGCGGGAGCTGTTCCTGTTCGATTTCTACTTCCCGCGTCGACAGGATTATCGGGCCGCGGTCGACGAGGTCCTCGAAGAGCGGTTCCCGAACTGGCGCGAGGCGCTCGAAGAGGGGCCGTCAGGGGTGCGCCGGCTGCTGGGTCAGAGCCGGTTGCTGTTGTCGCACGCCGTACTGCGATCTTTCGCCGATGCCTACCGCGTGGTGGCACGGGCACTCACGGAGAAGGGGACGGAGGCGGTCGAAGACCGTGCGGCATTCGTCAGCGATTGCCTCAAGCTGGGCCGGCAGATGCGCCTTCAGGGCAGGGTGTTCTCGGAGGAGTCGGTCTCCAAGTCGCTCTACGATACGGCGATGAAGCTGGCGGCGCATCGCGGACTGCTGGAAGGCGGAAAGGAGGCGGCCGAAGGCCGGGAGGCCCTGCTGACCGAACTGAGGGACGTGCGCAAAGCCCTGGACACGATACTGGAGATCACCCTGAGCGGTGCCGACGACGGCTGAGGGCCGGCCGGCAGAGCCCGCCACCATCCTTGCACAACAGGACCCGCGCTGCCTAGAATCGTCGGTCCATACCCCGGTGGGCCGGAAGCGGGCGGCCGCTGCGTACGATGAGCGATCTATTCGAGAAACATCGCGAGACGCTGGAAAAGGCCCTGGATGCCTGCGAGAAGCGCTATTCGTGGACGGCCTACCCCGAGTCGCCCAGCAGCAGGATCCACGGTAAGGAGATCCCGTCGGGGACTGCGCGCGTACGAGTCATTGCTCGGCCGGCCCTTCGCACTCGATCTGCCGGGCACGGTGGGCGAGGTGGGCGAAGAAGTCTCACCGCTCACCGGCGATGCTTTGGGCATCACCTACCCGAAGCTCGATGCCGACGAGGCTTATGCCGCCGTGACCGCCGCTCAGCGCGACTGGCGGCGGGTCCCGGTGCCCGAACGGGCGGGTGTGTGTCTCGAGATGCTCGATCGGCTGGGCAGCGCGGAATCACTGTTCGTCAATGCCCATGCTACGGTGCACACGGCCGGACAGAGCTTCATCATGGCATTCGCCGGTTGGGAACGGCGCTTCGGTGCCGGGCCGGAGACCCGTCTGGAAAAGCGCTACCGGATCATGCCGCGCGGCGTCGGCGTGGTGATCACGTGTGCGACGTTCCCCCAGTGGAACGGTTATCCGGCGATCATGGCGAATCTCGCGACCGGCAACGGCGTCATCGTCAAGCCGCACCCGCGAACCACGCTGCCGGTGGCCCTGTTCGTGCGCACCCTGCGCGAGGTGCTCGCGGAAACGGGCCACGATCCGAACCTGGTCATCATGGCGGCGGACACCGAGGTGGCGCCGAATACGCTGGAATTCATCCGGCATCCGGACTGCGCGATCATCGATTTCACCGGCGGTCCGCGCTTCGGCGGCTGGATCGAAAAGAACTGTGCCGACCGTCTCGTCTTCACCGAGACGGCCGGCTGCAACTCCGTCGTGATCGAGTCCGTGGACGATTTCGATGCCGTGCGCCGGGCTGTCGCGCACTCCCTGTGCCAGGCGTCGGCGCAGATGTGCACCAGCGTGCAGAACATATTCGTGCCCCGCGGCGGTATCGAGGCGGACGGCCGGCATCTGTCCTTCCACGAGGTCGCCGCCGGTATCGTCGACGCGGTGGAGGAGTTCCTCGCCGATCCGAAGCAGGCCGGCAACCTGTGCGGAGCGCTGGTCGACCCGCGTATCCTGCAGCAGATCGACCAGATCCGCGACGCCGTCACCGAGCGAGGCACGCTGCTGCGGGACTCGGCACCCTACGAGCATCCCGACTATCCGCACGCGCGCACGGCGACACCGCTCATTGGCCGGGTGGATGCGGCGGCCGATGATCTTTACGGCGAGGAACACTTCGGGCCGATCTCCTTCGTCATCGCCGTCGACGACCCGGATCACGCCCTGGCCCGAGCGACGGAGGACGTCCGCCGCCACGGCGCGATCACCTCCCATGTCTATTCGACGAACGATGAATTCCTGGAACGGGCCGAAGACGCCTATCACGAGGCCGGTGCGTCGCTTTCGTGTAATTTGACCGGGATGCCGATCAATTTCGCCGCAGCTTACAGCGACTTCCACGTTACCGGCCTGAATCCGGCAGGCAACGCCTGCCTGGCGGATCTCGACTTCGTCACCGGCCGCTTCCGCTGGGTGCAGACGCGCTGGCCGAGACGTTCCGATGCCGCGTGAGGACGTGTCCTTCCGGGACCGGGTAATCGTCGTCACCGGGGCCGGCAAGGGTCTCGGGAGGGCTTATGCCCGTTACCTGGCGGCGAAGGGGGCGAGGGTCGTCGTCAATAACCGCAGTCACGCGGGCGAGGAGACGGCCTCGGCAGACCGGGTGGTCGCCGAGATCCGGGCAGCCGGCGGCGAGGCGACAGCCGATTACTCCGAGATCACGGAGGCCGGCGCGGGAGAGCGGTTACTCGCGCTCGCCCTCGACACGTGGGGACGGCTCGACGCTCACATCGCCAACGCCGGTGTCTCCGAAGGCCGCAGCTTCCACAAACAGTCGCCGGAGGAGTTCCGCCGGAACGTCGAGGTAAATCTGTACGGCACGGTGAACGTGCTGCATCCGCTGTACCGTCATCTCTACGATCAGGGGCGCGGGGCGATACTGCTGAGCACCTCGGTGGCGGGCCTCTACGGCGAGCACGGCCTGCCGGCCTACTCCGCGTCCAAGGCGGCGCTGATCGGTCTCACCCGTGCGCTGGCCCACGAAGGCGCCGCTCACGGCCTGCGCGTGAATGCGATCGCGCCCTATGCGGCGACACGGATGACGGAAGATCATCTGCCCCAGGTGTTGCGAGAGCGCATGCTGCCCGATCTCGTGGCACCGGTCGCCGCCTGGCTGGTGAGCGATGCCTGCCCGCTGAACGGCGAGATCGTGATCTCCGGCGGCGGCAAGCTGGCGCTGGCACAGATGATGGAGACCGACGGGCGGCGCATGCGAGACCCGGAGGCCGACGCGGCCGGTCGGGTACTGGCCGAACTCGCCGAGCTGCCGTTCGATCGGCATGCGCCGGCGGCGGTCGAGCATTTCCGACGCTTCGTGGCGGACTTAGTGCCCGGCGGCTGACCCGCGACCAGCGGCCCTCAGGGGAGCTTCCGGGCTTCCTCGTATTCCTGTGCGATCCCCTCGACGATCTCCGCCAGCGGTTCTACCTGGTGGATCGTACCGACGCCCTGGCCGGCCGACCAGACGTCCTTCCAGGCCTTTTTTTCGGACAGATTCATGCCGGACCCGGGCCGCAGATTGTCGGGGTCCAGACCGGCCGCCTCGATGCTCTGGCGCATGTAATAGGCGTGGGCACCGGTGAAGAAGTCGGTCAGCACGAGGTCCGGGAAGACGGATTCGACGACCATGCGTTTGTAGTCGTCGGAAGCGATGCTCTCCCGGCACGTGATGAAGCGCGTACCCATGTAGCTCAGGTCGGCGCCGAGGATCTCCGCCGCCCGCACTGCGCGTCCGTCGCCGATCGCGCCCGCCAGGATCACGATCCCGTCGAAGAACTCCCGCACCGCCGGCACGAAGGCGAAGCCCGCCATCTGTCCGGTGTGGCCGCCGGCGCCGGCCGAGACGAGGGCGAGTCCGTCGACACCGACGGCAGCCGCCTTGCGCGCATATTCGACGCTGTTCACGTCCGCGATCACGAGTCCGCCCCAGCCGTGCACGGCGTCCACCACGTGCTTCGGACTGCCGAGCGCCGTGATGACCATCGGCGGGCGATATTTCTCCAGTATGGCGAGTTCCTGCTCCAGACGGTCGTAGGTGCGGTGGACGACGAGATTCATCGCCCAGTGGGGCGTCGCGCCCGACACCCCTTCGCGCCGAAAGTGCTGCAACCGATCGGTGATCGAGTCCACCCACTCCTCGAAGACGTCGATGGTCCGCGCATTGGGGGCCGGGAAGGAACCCAGGACGCCCGACCGGGCAGCCGCGACCACCATGTCCGGCCCGGAAACGAGGAACATGGGTGCGACGACGACCGGCAGCCGGAGACCGAATCGGATCTCGGCGAATCGCTCGCATGCGCTGGCGTCAGCCATGGGCGCTCCCTGTCAGTTCGGACCATGGAAAGGACTCGGTCACCGACTGGAACTCAGTGACTTTCACGAATAGACTAACATGCCATAAACGCGACTTGCATCCGTCCGCGACCGGGGGAATGGTCATGGAGACAGTCTGGCAGGACATCGGCATCGTCCTCGCCGCCAACCTGGGCGTCACCATGGGGGCCGTCCTCCTGTTGTGGCTCGTCAGTATCCCGCTGCGCGACGTCAGCATCATCGACATGGCATTCGCGATGATCCTGCTCGCCGTGACTGTCGTGACATGGACCATGACGGACGGCGCCCAACCCCGCAAGAATCTCATCCTGCTCCTCGTCGCGCTCTGGGCCGTACGCATCACCGCGCATCTCGTGCGGCGCAACTGGGGCCATGGCGAGGACCCCCGTTACACGAAGCTGCGCAGCTGGGTCGCTGACGACAGGGCCTTCATCTGGCTCAGCCTGCGCCAGGTGTTTCTGCTGCAGGGCGTCGTTCTCTGGCTGGTGTCGCTGCCGGTGCAGGTGGGCCAGATCTACCGCGTCCCGGCCGAACTCGGTGTCCCTGCCGCACTCGGTACCGCAGTCTGGCTGCTCGGATTCGTGTTCGAGACCGTCGCGGACCGGCAACTCGCCCGTTTCCGTGCCGATCCCGCCAACAAGGGCAAAGTGCTCGACACCGGCCTCTGGCGATACTCGCGCCACCCGAATTATTTCGGCGAGCTGTGCGTGTGGTGGGGGCTGTTCCTGGTCGCTTGCGACAATCCATGGGGCCTGATGACCATAATCGGTCCGATCGGCTACACTCACCTGATCGTGAACGTCACCGGACAGCGGACGCTGGACAAGAAACTCGCCCGGGACAAGCCGGGTTACAGGGAATACATGGAGAGGACCAGCGGATTGATTCCCCTGCCGCCGAGAAGGGCGAATACCGGCGGGGGCGATGTCAGCTAAGAAGCCCGTCGAGCAGGATCTCATCCTCACGAGTCAGGTCGCTCAGGCCCTGGCCGTCATCGGTGACCGCTGGGCGATGCTGATCATCCGCGATGTGTTCCTCGGATTCCGCCGATTCGAGGATCTGCGTCAGCGTAGCGGTGCCGCCCGCGGCACGCTCGCCTCGCGGCTGAAACGCCTCGTCGATAACGGAATCCTCTACAAGAATCCCTATCAGCTCTCGCCGCCGCGCCACGAGTACCGGCTGACCGACAAGGGCCTGGACCTCTATCCGATCCTGCTCGCCATCTGGCGCTGGGATACCGAATGGGGCGATGACAAGGAACTGCCGCCGGCACTCATCCACGCGCCCTGCGGCAAATCGATGAAGCCCGTGTTCGTGTGCCGCGAGTGCGGCGAACCGATCAATCTCTACGACGTGCGGTTCATCGCAGGCGAAGCGGACAGTAAAGCGGCGCCGGTGCCGCCCCGTTTCCAGCGCCGCTCCAAGGGGCGGGGCAAGTCCGAGGATGCGGCGGACGAGCGATTCTTCCACACCCTCGACATCATCGGTGACCGTTGGACGGGGCTCGTGACCGCTGCCGCCTACTTCGGACTGAGTCGCTACGACGATATCGCCCGCGGCATCGGCATCGCGACGAACATCCTCTCGGACCGGCTGAAGCTGCTCGTCCGGCATGGCGTGATGGAGCGCCGGGCCTACCAGAAACGGCCCGTGCGCTACGAGTATCGGCTGACGCAGAAAGGGATGGATCTCTACCTGGTCGCGGTCACGATGCACGAGTGGGCGAACCGCTGGATCCTCGATCGGGACCGCCGGCCGTTGCGGCTCATGCACAAACCCTGCGGCGAGCCGATGGTCACGCGCGCCGTCTGCAGCGAATGCGGCGAGGGTCTGCGTGCCGAGGACGTGAGTTTCGACCGGGACGCCTTTCGGCCACGCAGGCGTAGCGTCGCACGTTAGCGCCTCAGGCGACCCGCTCCAGGATCAGGCCCGTGCCGATGCCGGCGGCACCGGATATCGCGACCAGGCCGATGCTCAGGTCCTGACGCTCCAGTTCGTCCAGTACCGTGCCGACCAGGCTGGCGCCCGTAGCGCCCATGGCGTGCCCGAGCGCGATGGCACCGCCGTTGGGATTGATCCGTTCCGGCTCCCAGGGCATTTCGCGGACGAATTTCACCGATACCGCGGCGAACGCTTCGTTGAATTCCACGAGATCGACGTCGTGGTGACTCATGCGGCCGTTGGCGAGGACGGCCGCGACGACGTCGATGCCGCCGGTGAGCGCAAGCAGTTCGTTCGACGAAACGTTGGCCATGGCCCGGATGCGGGCGCGCGGCTGCAATCCGGCTGCAGCGCCGGCTGCGCCGTTGCCGAGCGCGACCAGCGAGGCGCCGTCCACGATGGCGGGCGAATTGCCCGCATGATGCAGATAGCGCATCTCCCCGAGATCCGGGAACGCCGCCCGGAACGCCGCTTCGTAGCCCTGCTCGCCGAATTCGGTGAACAGGGGTTCGAAGGTCGCCAGTTTGTCTGTCGTGACTCCCGGTCGCACACATTCGTCCCGGTCCACGGTCACCCCGCCGGCCGGATCCCTGATGCCGACCAGCGATCGGTCGAAGCGCCCCTCGCTCTGTGCGCGCGCCGCGCGCTGCTGACTCGACACGGCGTAGGCGTCGCAGTCGTCCCGGGAGATACCGTCGAGGCTGCCGATGAGATCGGCCGCGAGGCCCATCGGCACGAAGCGTGTCTTGCGGGCGACCGCCGGATCCGAGTAGAAGGCGGCCTTGTCTGAGAGCATGGGCACCCGCGACATGCTCTCCACGCCGCCGGCGAGAACCAGTCCGTTCATGCCGGTGGCGATCTTCATCGCGGCGAAATTGCAGGCGTCGAGACCCGAGGCGCAGTAGCGGTTCACGGTGATACCCGGAACGGACGACGGGAGCCCGGCATGCAAAGCGGCGACCTTCGCGATATTGCCGCCCTGTTCGCCGACCTGGGTCACACAGCCCAGGATCAGGTCTTCGACACTGGCCGGATCGAAGCCGGTACGCTCGAGGAGCGCATCGAGCAGTGTCTTCTGCAGGTCGAGGGGGGTCAGACCGTTGAGGCCGCCGCCCTCCCGGCCCTTGCCCCGGGGCGTGCGTACGGCGTCGTAGATGTATACCTCGGTCATCGGTGTCGCTCCGGCTGCAGCGGGACGGCGGTGCTCCGGTCGATTGCGTCTGTCCGGGGCCCGCTATATAGTCATCACAGTCTATTTATGAAAGCCTTTCGCCGCAACGAGTCCGCGCCATGAACAAAGCGATCGACTTCTATTTCGATTTCTCGTCTTCATACAGTTACATCGGGCAGCATCGACTCCGTGCCCTCGCGGAAGCGTTCGACATCGCCATCGACTGGCGACCGATCGCGCTCGGAGCGATATTCAAGGCGCGGGGCCACGCGCCACCAAAGGCCGATTCGCTGAAAGGCCGGTATGTCTGGCACGACGTCGAACGCTCTGCGGCCGAGTGGGGCCTGCCGTACCACTGGCCGAAGCCCTTCCCCTTCAACAGCATCCTGGCCGCGCGAGCCTACTGGTACCTGAAGGACGTGGACGAGGAAGATGCGGTCGCATGGATACGGGCGGTGTTCGACGCGAGCTACGGCCACGGTCGCGACTGCTCGGATCCGAGCGTCGTGGCAGAGCTCGTGGCGGACCTCGAGCTGGATGGCGAACAGATCCTGCAGGCGACCGCCGGCGACGCCGTTAAGCAGCGACTGAAGGAAGTCACGGACGAGGCAATGGCGCGTGGCGTGTTCGGTGCGCCGACCTTCTTCCTGGACGGTGAGATGTACTGGGGCGCCGACCGTATCGACCAGATGTGGCGCGTACTCGAACGGTCCCGAAGCGGGGCGAAGGGACAGCGATGAGCAGACGAGTCTATGTGCTCGGCGGTTATCAGACGGATTTCGCCGCCAACTGGGCCCGCAACGGCGACGAACTGTTCGATGCCTTCGCCCACACCGTTCGCACCGGTGTCGATGCGGCGGGCATCGAGCCCGAGGAGATCGAGGTGGCCCACGTCGGTAACTTCGCCGCCGAACTCTTCTGCAAGCAGGGTCATCTGGGCGGTTTCTTCGCGGCGCTGCATCCGTCTTTTTCCGGCAGACCGGCCTCACGCCACGAGGCGGCGTGCGCCTCCGGGAGTATCGCGGTGCTGTCGGCGGCGGCCGACATCGAGGCAGGCCGCTACGACCTGGCAGCGGTCATCGGCATCGAGCAGATGCGCAACGTGCCGGGCCAGACCGCGGCGGATCTCATCGGCGGGCCGGCGATGTGGAGCGGTCACGAGTGCACGGACGTGGAATTCCCCTGGCCGCACCTGTTCAGCGAGCTGGCCGACGAGTACGACCGGCGTTACGGCCTGAAACACCAGCATCTGGCCGGGATCGCGAAGAACAATTTCGACAACGCGAGGCGGAACCCGAACGCCCAGACGCGGCGCTGGGAATTCACCGAGGCGAGTTTCGCGGAGGACGACGAGGCGAATCCGGTTATCGAGGGTCGCATACGCAAGCAGGACTGCGGCCAGATCACGGACGGCGCCGCCATCGTGTTCCTGGCCGGCCCGGAGAAAGCCGCGGAGTACGCACGGCGTCACGGCGTGAGTCTCGATGACCTGCCCTGGATACAGGGTTGGGGTCACCGCACCGCACCCATCACTTACGAGCAGAAGATCGCCGAGAGCAAGGGGTCGCCGTACGTCTTCCCCCATGTGCGCGGCGCGATCACCGACGCATTCGCCCGCGCGGGTATCGAGGGAGTGGCGGAGCTCGACGGCATCGAGACCCACGACTGCTTCACCAGCACCGAGTACATGGCCATCGATCATTTCGGCGTCACGGCGCCGGGGGAGAGCTGGAAAGCGGTGGAGAACGGCGACATCGCTCTGGGCGGACGCATCCCGATGAATGCGAGTGGCGGCCTGATCGGGCTGGGCCATCCGGTGGGTGCCACCGGCGTGCGCATGATGCTGGACAGCTACAAGCAGGTCACCGGTAACGCCGGCGACTACCAGATCGAGGGTGCGCAACGGGTGGCAACGCTGAACATCGGTGGCAGCGCCACGACCACGGTCAGTTTCGTCGTCGGGCGCTGAAGCGACTCGGG
>JARRPZ010000118.1:0-10616 GCA_037382365.1 Gammaproteobacteria bacterium | reverse complement strand
CAGGCCCGTCTCGCGAGTTCGATGTCGTCCGGGCCGTCCTCGTAAGCAAGACCGCATTCCCAGTGCATGGCCGCCGCGCTGCGCCACGGTTCCCGTCCCGCCCGGTCGCCGCCCGGGAGGGCGATGCGGCGCATGCTGGCGATCCGTCGCCAGGCGCCCGGTCGCCCCACCAGTGCCTCCCCGCCCCACAGACTGCCGTCTTCACCGAGGCCCACGCCGTCCCAGGCGAATACGAGCCAGCGACCCTCACGGGCGGATTCGGCGGCCACGGCCGACGCATGGGCGTGGTGATGCCAGACCGTCTCCATCGGCAGGGCGGAGCGTCGCGCCCAGCGATGGGTATCGTATCCCGGGTGTGCGTCGGCGATGATGCGGCGCGCCTGCATGCCGTAGAGGGACTGCAGATCGCCGGCGATCTGTTCGAAGACCTGCATGCTGCGTGGCGTGCCCATGTCGCCGATGTGAGGCGAGACGACGACCCGATCTTCCCAGGCCAGGGCCAGCGTGTTCTTCATGTGGCCCCCGACGGCGAGCACGGGCTCGGCGAGTCGCCAGGGCAGGGTGAGTTCCTTCGGCGCGCAGCCCCGGCCGATACGGATGGGTCGCACCCGACCGCCGATGGTTCGGAATACCGGGTCGTCGGCGGGACGGACGATGGGTCGGTCGTGGTGCAGGAACGCATCGGCGATGTGTGCCAGGCGGCGCTCGGCATCGTCGGCGTCGGTGAGCACCGGCTCGCCGCTGATGTTGCCCGAGGTCGCGACCAGCGGGGCACCGAAGTCGGCCGTCAACAACTGATGCAGCGGGCTGTAGGGCAGGAAGACGCCGAGTTCACCGAGGCCCGGCGCCAGGTTGTGTGCCAGCGGGCAGTCGTCGCGCAGCGCGGCGAGCACGATAGGCCGCATCGGGCTGAGGAGGCAGTCGGCTTCCCCGGCGCGCAGTCGCACGGCGCGCCGGAGGGCATCCAGCCCGTCGTCGCCGCTCAGCGGGAACATCACCGCCAGCGGCTTGTCCGGGCGGGGCTTGCGGGCACGCAGTCGCGCCACGGCGGCCGCGTCTGTCGCCGAGCACATCAGGTGGTAACCGCCGATGCCTTTCACGGCCAGGATATCGCCGGCCCGCAGGCGCCCGACCGCGCCGGCCAGCGCCGCCTCGCGCGCGCCCACGGTCCCGCCACCGGCGCGCAGGCTGACGGACGGTCCGCAGGCCGGGCAGGCCACCGGTTCGGCGTGGAAGCGCCGGTCGCTCGGATCCAGATACTCGCGCTGGCATTCCGGGCATAACGGGAAGGCCGCCATGCTGGTATTCGGCCGGTCGTAGGGCAGCGCCTCGATCAGGGTGTAACGCGGGCCGCACTGGGTGCAGTTGATAAAAGGGTAGCGGTGGCGCCGGTCCGTCGGGTCCGTCAGTTCCGCCCGGCAGTCCTCGCACATGAAATAATCCGGCGGCACGAATATCCGTGGCGACTCGGAGGCGGCGCTGTCGAGGATCCGGAAATCCTCGTAGACGTCGCCTTCGGCCGGTTCGTCGGCCGAGAGCGTCGGTCGCGAGAGCGGCGGTGCCGCGGTGACGAGGCCGTCGCGGAAGCGGGCGACCGCTGCGGCGTCTCCCTGGGCGCGGATCTCGACCTCACCCAGCCGGTTTCTCACCCAGCCCGTGATGCCGTGTTCGCGAGCAAGCCGGAAGACGAACGGACGGAAGCCCACGCCCTGAACGTGGCCCGTGAGGCAGATCCGCCGGGTCGCTCGCGCACCGGCATCCGCCGGGCGCTCAGCCGGCGGCGGACCCGGCTTTCTTGCGGCCTTCCCAGACATTCTCGCGCATACCCGCGGACCACCAGATGCGGCAGGCACCCTCATCGGAAACCATGCAGGGGCCGATGGGTTTGCGCGGCGTGCAGGCGACGCCGTACAGACGGCACTCGTTCGGGTAGATCCTGCCGAGGACTACCCGCGCGCAGTCGCAGCCCGGCGGCATCTCGCCGACGCGCTTGCGGGAGGCATCGGCATAGGACGGGAATTCGTTGCGGGCGTCGTAGCGCGCGTAATCGGGGCGCAGGCCGTAACCCGAACGCGGGATCACCCCGATGCCTCGCCAGTTGGCATCCCGCACGTCCATCACCTCGGCCAGGCATCGTCTCGCCATCGGGTTGCCGCCCGGCCGCACGACTTCCGGGTAGCAGTTGTCGAGAAAGCGCTTGCCCTCGATCAGCTGCCGGAGCACCGAGTACATCGCCGCGAGCAGGGTGTCCGCGCGGAAACCCGCCACGGCCGCCGGCATCCCGTGCTTCTCGGGTACGAAAGCCCATTCCTCCGGTCCCATGACGGTCGAGACGTGGCCCGGGGCGATCAGGGCGTCGAAACCCGGCTGGCCGGACTCGAGCAGCATCGCGACGGCCGGCCAGGTGAGCCGGCCGGACAGCAGGACGAACAGATTGTCCGGTGCGCCTTCCGCGAGCATGACTTCCGTCGGGCTCGCGACGGGCCGGATGTCCGCGCCGGCCGCCTTCGCCTGCTCCAGCGAGCGCGGCTCGCGTTTCGGCACATTGACCGGCACGCGCAGCATGTCGCCGAAGGCGACCAGGATGACGTCCTCGTTCAGCGCGAGCTGCATGGCCTCGTAGACGTCTTCCTCGGGGCAGATGCATACCGGGCAGCCCGGTCCGGGGATGAGCTCTATCTGCGACGGGATGGCGGTGCGCAGCCCGGCGTTCGTGATCGAGCGCTCGTGGCCGCCGCAGACGTTCATGATCCGGACCCGGTCCGGCAGGGGCAGGTCCCTCAGCCGGTCGAGCCAGTAGCGCGCGTCGTGTGCCATCTTCTCCCCCTCGCTAGCCACCGCGGGCATCGTCCCCGGCGTGCAGATGGGCGCCTTCCGGCTGCACCGCCGGGCGCGCCGATTCGCCGCGGGCGACCCGCCCGGCCTGCGCCGCATGCTCGGTGCGCAGCCAGTCCAGCCACGCATCGAGACCCTCTTCGCTCTTCACGGAGACCGCCTGCACCCGGGCCGGCGTCGCCAGATCCCGGATACAGCGCCGGGCCCGTTCCGGATCGAAGTCGTCGAGCACCGGCAGGAGGTCGCACTTCGTGAAGAGTATGTGGTCCGCCGCCCGGAACATCACCGGGTACTTGGCCGGCTTGTCGTCTCCCTCGGGGACGGACAGCAGCGTCACGTTGCGGTGCTGGCCGAGGTCGAAGCTGGCGGGGCAGACCAGGTTACCGACGTTCTCGATGAACACGATGTCGAGATCGTCCAGCGCCAGGCCGTGTACCGCTTCGTGGACCATATGGGCGTCCAGGTGGCAGGCCGTGCCCGTGGCGATCTGTATGGCCGGGACGCCGTGGCGCCGGATGCGCTCGGCGTCGTTCTCCGTCTCGAGGTCGCCCTCGATGACGCCGATGCGGAACTCGCCGGCGAGGGCCACGATGGTCGCTTCCAGGAGTGCCGTCTTGCCGGCGCCCGGCGACGACATCAGGTTCACCGCGAGAACGCCGTGGCCGTCGAAATGCTCGCGGTTGTGGGCGGCCTGATGGTCGTTCTCGGAGAGCAGGCTGCGCAGTACCGTCACGGACTCCGCGCCGCTGGCGGTGCGTTCGAGTTTCCCGCCGGGCCGGATCAGATGCCGGTTGCCCGCCGTGATGTTGCAGCCGCAGGTGTCACACATGTCCGCCGTCCTCCATGGTCGTGGTCGCGCCGCCTTCTCTTCGTTCGACGTCGGTCGCGCGTTCGAGTTCGAGCCGGGTCAACAGCATCTCGTCGCCGCTGACGAGCCGCGTCCGCCAGTCTCCGCACTCGCCGCACAGCAGCCGGTTGGCTTTCGCGTCGCTCTCGGCGCCGCACACGGAGCAGGCCACCCGGATGTCCGCCTCCTCGATGATCAGCTCGGCGTCCTCGGCGATGGTCGCGCCGGCCGCCAGCGGCCACGCGCGGCGCAGCAGTTCCGCCTCGACGCCGGACAGGGGACCGATGGCGAGACGTATGGTGGTTACGCGCGCGGCGGACTCGCGACGGGCGATGGCCTCGACCTGCCCGACGAGCGCCTGGCAGACGGAGAGCTCATGCATCGGCCGCCGCGAGGATCTCGTCGAACAGCTCCCAGCTGGAGGCGGCTTCCTCCTCCGAGACCTTCTGGATGGCGTAGCCGACGTGTACGAGCACGAAATCGCCCGGCTCGATGGTCTCGTTCTGCAGCATGAACAGGCTGACCTCGCGCTCCACGCCCTTGGCCTCGCATCGGCAGCTGAACTCGTCGACCGTCTTGACCTGCATCGGAACTGCGAGACACATGGATGGAACCCCCTGGCGCGGACCTGGATCACCGTGGCGCATGGCCGCGCCGAGTCCCGAGGATAACGACCCGCGCGCAGGCTAACCGTAAGTAATAACGCCTATTCTCATCTGCCCGCGCTCCATTAAGTTAGGCGGCGAAAGGGGCGAATCATGGGCTATCCACGGCCTTCCGGGCCGGCGGTTTCGGACAAAGCCGGAACCGGAGCCGGTCCGAGCGCAAAAATCCATTACACTGGGCGCCGCGTCGCGGGGGGGACACGAGCGCAGGTGGGATTTTTGCGGAGGACCCGGTTGATGAGCATGGAAAGGATGGATTCGGGCACGAGGGCGCAGCGATGAGTGCGGACAAGTCGGCTGTCATGGAGCCTCGTGCCGCCGATTTCGGCGACAGCCGCGTCAAGCGCCTGTTCCACGCGACGCGGCCTAAGTTTTTCCCTGCTTCGGTGTTGCCCGTGATCGTCGGCACGGCGTGGGGTGCTGCGCAGGTGGGCACGGTGGACATCGCTGTCGCCGTGCTGGCGCTGGTTGCCACCATGCTCGTCCACGGTGCCGGCAACGTCCTGAACGACGTGGGCGACGAGACGGGCGGCAGCGACCGGCGGAACGAGAAGCGGATCTACCCCTACACCGGCGGGTCGCGTTTCATCCAGAACCAGGTCATGACCACCGCCGAGATGGCGCGATGGGGCATCCAGCTGCTCGCGGCGGCGGTCGTGGTCGGGCTGGTCCTCATCTGGCTGCGCGGTATCGGTGTGCTCTGGTTCGGACTGGCCGGCGTCGCTCTCGGCATCGTCTATTCTCTTGGCCCCCTGCGGCTCTCCTCGCTGGGGCTCGGCGAAATCGCCATCGGCATCGCCTTCGGGATCCTCCCGGTGAGCGGCGCCGCCTGGCTGCAGAGTGGCACGCTGGATCTGCCCCTGCTCGTCTTCGCGCTGCCGGTGAGCGCCTGGGTCGCCGCCATCGTGCTGATCAACGAAGTGCCGGACATGGCCGCGGACAGCGACGTCGGCAAGGCGACGTGGCCGGTGCGTTTCGGCCGTACCGCTACCGCCGCGATCTACGTGGGGCTGCACCTGCTGGCGGCATCGTCGATGCTGTGGCTGACGCTGCACGGCTACCTGCCCCTGCTGGCGCCGGCGGTGCCTTTCGTGCTGCTGGTGCTGTCTTTCCGCGCCGCCGGCGCAGTGCGCCGCTCCGCGCAGGATCCCGATGGCGTCCTCGGCGCTATAGAATTCACGCTGGCCAGTCATACGATAGGCTGCCTGTGGGCGGCCGCCTGCGTCCTCTACACACTATGGCAATAACGATCCGGTGAGTGAACCGCTACGATTCAAGATCCGCAAGGGCCTCGATATCCCGCTGGCCGGCAAGCCGGAGCAGGTCATCGAGGAGGCCCGGCCCGTCGGGACGGTCGCCCTGCTCGGGCAGGATTACCTCGGCCTGAAGCCGAAGATGGCCGTCCAGCCGGGAGACCGGGTGCGTGTCGGCGACCCGCTGTTCTCCGACAAGCAGACGCCCGGCGTCACCTACACCTCGCCGGGCAACGGCATCGTTCGTGCGGTGAATCGCGGCCATCGGCGCGTGCTCCAGTCGGTCGTCATCGATCTCGACGGCGAGGACGCGGTGGACTTCGGCCGGGTTCCGGAGGCGCAGCATGCCGATCTGGACGGCGAAGCCATCGAGAAGAAGCTGCTGGCGGCGGGTCTGTGGTGTGCGTTCCGCACACGCCCGTTCAGCAAGGTGCCGGTGCCGGGCACGAGACCCCATTCCATTTTCGTCACGGCCGTCGATACGCACCCGCTGGCGCCCGATGCCGAGGTGATCGTCGCCGATGCGCCGGCGGATTTCGCCGCGGGCCTGCGGCTGATCTCGACGCTGAGCGAGGGTTCCGTGTTCGTTTGCACCGGTCCCGATTCGCGCATCGCCGTGCCCGACGAGCCGCCGTTCGTGCATGCCGAGTTCTCCGGTCCGCATCCGGCCGGTCTGCCGGGCACTCATATCCATTTCCTCGACCCGGTGGGCGAGGAGAAGACGGTCTGGACCATCGGCTGCCAGGACGTCATCGACGTGGCACGGCTGTTCGCGACCGGCAGGCTGCCCGTGGATCGCATCATCTCGATCGCCGGCCCGATGGTCCGCCGCCCGCGGCTGCTGCGCACGCGCATCGGCGCCAGCACCGAGGATCTCATCGCCGGTGAGCTGCAGGGTGACACTGACACCCGCGTCATTTCCGGCTCCGTGCTGAGCGGCCGGCGGGCGAGCGACTGGGCTGCCTGGATGGGCCGCTACCACAACCAGCTCACCGCGCTGCCGGAGGGACGGGAGCGGGAGTTTCTGGGCTGGGCCCTGCCGGGCTCGAAGAAGTTCTCCGGCGTCCGGGCCTATGCGGGACCGGCGCTGCGCAAGTCGGGATTCCATCTCACGACTTCCCAGAACGGCAGCCCCCGAGCGATGGTGCCGATCGGCAATTTCGAGAAGGTGATGCCCCTCGACATCCTGCCCGCACCCCTGCTGAAGGCATTGCTGGTGCATGACACGGAGACGGCGCGCAAGCTGGGCTGTCTGGAACTCGACGAAGAGGACGTGGCACTGCTGTCCTTCGTCTGTTCCGGCAAGTACGACTACGGCCCGGTGCTGCGCGAGAACCTGACCGACATCGAGAAGAACGGCTGATGAAACCATTGCGGCGATTCCTGGACCGGCTGCACCCCCTGTTCGCGAAGGGCGGGCGTTACGAGAAGTACTACGCCCTGTACGAGATGGTGGACACGCTGATGTACACCCCGGCGGACGTGACCCGCAGCGCGCCGCATGTCCGCGATGCCCTGGACCTGAAGCGCGTGATGATCATGGTGGTATTCGCCGTGACGCCCTGCGCGCTGGTGGGCATGTGGAACATCGGCCTGCAGGCCAATACCGCCATGGCGGAGATGGGCGTGCAGGGGCTGGAGGGCTGGCGCGGGGCACTGCTCGGCCTGGTCGGCGCCGGCTACGACCCCGCGAGTTTCTACGACAACTTCATGTACGGCATGGCCTTCTTCCTGCCGCTCTACGTCGTGACGCTGGCGGCGGGCGGTCTCTGGGAGGTGATATTCGCCGGCGTCCGCAACCACGAGATCAACGAGGGGTTCCTGGTGACCTCGTTGCTGTATGCGCTCATCCTCGCGCCGACCACGCCGCTCTGGCAGGCCGCGCTCGGCATCAGTTTCGGGGTGGTGATCGGCAAGGAGATATTCGGCGGCACCGGCAAGAACTTCCTGAACCCGGCGCTGACCGGCCGCGCATTCCTCTATTTCGCCTACCCGGTGCAGATGTCGGGAGACGCCGTCTGGACGGCCGCCGACGGCTTTACCGGCGCCACGCCGCTCGGTCTCGCCGCCATCGACGGCATGGCCGGCATCGCCGAGGCGGGGATCACCTGGGGGCAGGCCTTCGTCGGTTCCATCCAGGGGTCCATCGGCGAGACGTCGGCGCTTGCCTGCCTCATCGGCGCCGCCATCCTGATCTACACCGGCATCGCGTCCTGGCGGATCATCGTCGGCTGCATCATCGGACTGGTCGTGCCGGTGATGCTGTTCAACCTCATGGATCCGGGCTCCAACCCCATGCTCGCCATGCCATGGCACTGGCACCTGGTGACCGGCGGATTCATGTTCGGCGCGGTCTTCATGGCCACGGATCCGGTGAGCGCCGCGCAGACCGATCCGGGGCGCTGGATCTACGCCATACTCGTCGGCGTGATGACCGCATTGATCCGGGTGGTGAACCCGGCCTATCCGGAAGGCATCATGCTGGCGATCCTGTTCGGGAACATCTTCGCGCCTGTCATCGACTACTTCGTGGTACAGGCCAACATCAGACGGAGGCTGAAACGCAGTGTCTGAGGAGCACAAGGCGGAAACCGCGGGCCGAGGCGCCCGCAAGGGATTCAATCGGGAGAGCATCCGGAACGTGCTCGTCGTCGCGGTGAGCCTGTCCCTGGTCTGCTCGGTGCTCGTCTCGGCGGCCGCGGTGATACTGAGGCCGCTGCAGGAGCAGAACGAGACGCTGAACCGGAAGAAGAACGTCCTGCTGGTTGCGGGGCTGCTGGAACCCGGGATCGACGTGGAGCAGACCTTCGAGCAGATCGAGACCCATATCGTGGACCTCTCGACGGGCGAGTATACCGACGAGATCGATCCGTCCGGGTTCGACATGATCGAGGCGGCAGACGATCCCGAGCTCAGCGTCGCCATACCGCCGGAGGAGGACATCGCGGGCATCGGTCGTCGGGCCCGATACGCAGAGGTGTATGTACTGCGCGACGATGACGGCGCGGTCGAGAAGGTCATCCTGCCGGTCTACGGCATGGGGCTGTGGTCCACCATGTACGGCTTCATCGCCCTCGGCCCGGACGGCAGCACGGTGCAGGCGCTGAAGTTCTACAAGCAGGCGGAGACACCGGGTCTCGGCGGCGAGGTCGACAACCCGCAGTGGCTGGCCAACTGGCCCGGCAAGCGTATCTACGACGAGGAAGGCGACATCCGTATCCGCGTGGCCAAGGGCACCGTCGGTGCCGCCGGCGGCTGGACGGGTGCCACGGCGCGAGGCGGCGCCGCGATATTCCAGGTGGATGGGATATCCGGTTCCACCCTCACGTCGCGTGGCGTCACCAACCTGCTGCATTACTGGATGAGTGACGACGCCTACCGGCCGTATCTCGAGAAGGTCTGGAAGCGGAGCGTGGAGCAAGCAACATGAACGGAGAAGCGAAGAAGGTCGTCCTCGACCCGCTCGTCGACAACAACCCGATCACGCTGCAGATACTGGGCATCTGCTCGGCGCTCGCGGTCACCACCTCGCTGTTTCCGACCCTCCTGATGTGCCTCGCACTCACCAGTGTCGCGGCGTTCGCCAACATGGGTGTCAGCGCCATCCGCAATCGGATCCCTTCGAACATCCGCATCATCGTGCAGATGACCATCATCGCTTCGCTGGTGATCATCGTCGACGAGACGCTGCAGGCCTTCGCCTTCGAGGCGAGCCGCCAGTTGTCCGTCTTCGTCGGGCTGATCATCACCAACTGCATCGTGCTGGGGCGCGCCGAAGCCTTCGCGATGAAGAACGGGGTCGGCATGAGTTTCCTGGACGGGCTCGGTAACGGCCTCGGCTACAGCCTGGTCCTGATCCTGGTCGCGACGGTGCGCGAACTGTTCGGGGCAGGGACGCTGCTCGGGGTGCAGATCCTGCCGCTGATCAGCGAGGGAGGTTGGTACGAGCGCAACGGCATGATGCTGCTGCCGCCCAGCGCCTTCTTCATCATCGGTATGCTGATCTGGGTCATCCGCACATGGAAGAAGGAGCAGGTGGAGGAAGCCGAGTACCAGATCCATGAAGTGCACCGCACGGAGGTGATGTGATGGAAGCGCATCTGAACCTCTTCGTGAAGGCGGTATTCGTCGAGAATCTCGCGCTCGCCTTCTTCCTGGGCATGTGCACTTTCCTCGCCGTGTCGAAGAAGATCGAGACGGCATTCGGTCTCGGTCTCGCCGTGGTCGCGGTGCAGACGATCACGGTGCCGGTGAACAACCTCATCTACAAGGTCTTCCTGGAGGAAGGCGCCCTGGCCTGGGCGGGTCTGCCGAACGTCGATCTGTCCTTCCTCGGGCTGGTGAGTTACATCGGCGTGATCGCCGCACTGGTGCAGATCCTGGAGATGACGCTCGATCGATACGTGCCGGCCCTGTACAACGCGCTGGGCATCTTCCTGCCGCTGATCACGGTGAACTGCGCCATCCTCGGCGGCACCCTGTTCATGGTGGAGCGCGACTACGACTTCTCCGAATCCATGGTCTACGGTTTCGGAAGCGGTGTCGGCTGGGCCCTGGCAATCGTCGCACTGGCCGGCGTGCGGGAGAAGCTGAAATACAGTGACGTGCCGGAGGGCCTGCAGGGCCTCGGCATCACGTTCATCATCACCGGCCTGATGTCGCTCGGCTTCATGGGCTTTTCCGGGATACAGCTCTGATGACCGGGACCAGCGCAACACTGCAGATATCGCTCGGCGTCGTTCTGTTCACGGCCATCATCCTGGTGCTCGTCACCGTGATTCTGTTGGCCCGCCGCCGGCTGGTGGCGACCGGGGAGGTCGACGTGCTGGTGAACGATGAGCGGCACCTCGAACTGCCGGTAGGCGTGAAGCTTCTCGGCGGCCTGGCGGATTCCGGACTCTTCATCGCGTCGGCCTGCGGCGGCAAGGGCACCTGCGGGCAGTGCCGGGTCCAGGTCGTGTCGGGCGGCGGCGCGGTACTGGCGACGGAGGCCTCGATCCTGTCGCGGCGTGAGAT
>JARRPZ010000117.1:0-8209 GCA_037382365.1 Gammaproteobacteria bacterium | reverse complement strand
GTAATTGAAACCGGCGAAGAAGACGGCCAGACCGGTGAGGGCCAGCAGCCAACCGTCCACGGCGTGCCACAACAGACCCTGACCGAGCGCCAGCAACCCTACGGCGAGCACGAAGATGCCGCTGCCACGCCCCTTCTCGCCGAGGAGAACCAGCGGTACCGTGGCAACGAGGGAGAGGGCGAGCGCGGCGAAATAGGTCTTCCACTGGCTCTCCATCGGCACATCCAGCGCATCACGCAACAGGAACGGCGCGGCCACGAAGCTGGCCGTCAGCATCATGTGCAGCAGGAAGATGGAGGCATCGATCGCCACGACTCCCGGCGTGAGTCGGCCCATGCGCGGTCCGGCGCCCGCTGCATGGCTTGCCGGCTTGCCGCGGGGCAGCGCCGTCGCCAGGGCGAGCGCCGTCAGCGCCATGATGCCGGCGAGCCAGAAAAGCCCCCTGACTCCGGTGATCCCCGCGACGAGGGGGCCGAGGACCAGCGCGATCAGGAAAGAGCTGCCGATGGAGATGCCGAGGATGGCGGTGGCCCGGGTGCGTATCTCCTCCCGCGTGTGGTCGGCGAGCAGCGCCGTGAGTGTGGCCGATACGGCACCGGCACCCTGCAGGAGACGGCCGGCGATGACGCCGAGGATATGATGACTCATGGCTGCGACGAAACTGCCGGCGGCGAATACGGACAATCCGAGGACGATCACGGGCACTCGGCCGATGCGGTCCGACAGCCTGCCGAAAGGCACCTGCAGAACGGCCTGGGTGATGCCGTAGCCACCGACCGCGAGGCCGACGAGGGTGGGTGTCGCGCCCTCCAGACTCGATGCCCAGAGGGCGAGCACGGGCAGCAGAAGGAACAGCCCGAGCATGCGCAACATGGCCATGCCGCTCACCATCCCGATGACCCGACCTTCACCGGGGACGAGAGCGAGGCGGCTGCGGGGCGGGGCTTCCGCGGTCGGTTCCTGTTCTGTCATGGTCCGTCCTGCGAGGCCGGCACGGGACATCCGGCCATCGTTTTGCGCGCGGGTTGATCGGCGGCGTATATTAGCAGGTTGACTCCGTTGACCCCCTGCCCCTGATGGAAAGCATCGAAATCCGCGGCGCCAGGACGCACAACCTGCAGAACATCGATCTCTCGTTGCCGCGCAACCGGCTGATCGTGCTCACCGGGCTGAGTGGTTCCGGCAAGTCTTCCCTCGCCTTCGACACCCTCTACGCCGAGGGTCAGCGGCGCTATGTCGAGTCGCTTTCCGCCTACGCGCGACAGTTCCTGTCGATGATGGAGAAGCCGGACCTGGACCACATCGAGGGACTCTCGCCGGCGATCTCGATCGAGCAGAAATCGACTTCCCACAATCCGCGCTCGACGGTCGGCACGGTGACGGAGATCTACGACTACCTGCGGCTCCTGTACGCGCGCGCCGGCACGCCGCGCTGCCCGGACCACGGCCTGGACCTGGAGGCACAGACGGTGAGTCAGATGGTGGACCACGTCCTCGCTCTGTCTGCCGGGAGTCGCCTTGCACTGCTGGCGCCGGTCGTCTCGAACCGCAAGGGCGAGCACGCCGCCGTGCTCAGGGATCTGCAGGCCCAGGGCTTCGTCCGTGCCCGCGTCGACGGCGAGATCGTCGAGATCGCCGAGGCCCCGCCGCTCGACGCCAGGCGACGCCATACGATCGAGGCCGTCGTGGACCGTTTCCGGGTGCGTGACGATCTCGCCCTGCGCCTGGCCGAGTCCTTCGAGACGGCACTCCGCCTGGCAGACGGCGTGGCGCGGGTGATCGCCCTCGACGGGGACGGCCCGGAGCTGGTCTTCTCCGACCGGTACGCTTGCAGGGAGTGTGGATACAGCCTGAGCGAACTGGAGCCCCGTCTGTTCTCGTTCAATAACCCGCACGGGGCCTGCCCGGAATGCGACGGACTCGGTTTGAAGCAGTTCTTCGATCCGTCCCGGGTGGTCGTCAATCCGGAGCTGAGCCTCGCCGGCGGTGCCATCCGGGGCTGGGACCGACGCACGACTTACTATTTTCAGATGATCGGCAATCTGGCCGGGCACTACGACTTCGACGTGGAGACGCCCTTCGGCGAACTCCCCGAGCACGTGCGGGAGGTGATCCTGAACGGCAGCGGCGAGGAAGCCATCGAGTTCAGCTACACCAGCAGCCGTGGCGCCTCGGTGAGCCAGCGCCATCCCTTCGAGGGCGTGCTGCCGAACCTCGAGCGACGATACCGGGAGACCGAGTCGGCGACGGTCCGGGAGGAACTCGCGAAATATCTCAGCACCCAGAGATGCCCGGCGTGCAAAGGCTCCCGGCTGAATCGGGCGGCACGCAACGTCTACGTCGCGGACCGCGGAATCGCAGACATCACGGCCATGGCGATCGCTGCGGCACGCGGGTTCTTCGCGGAGATGGAGCTGCCCGGCTGGCGTGGCGAGGTTGCCGAGCGCATCGTCCGGGAGATCGCGGATCGACTCGGATTCCTGGACGACGTGGGTCTCTCCTACCTGACGCTGGATCGGAGCGCCGACACGCTGTCCGGTGGCGAGGCGCAACGGATCCGCCTCGCGAGCCAGATCGGCTCGGGACTGGTCGGGGTCCTGTACATCCTGGACGAACCGTCCATCGGTCTGCATCAGCGCGACAATGCCCGGCTGCTGGCGACGCTGACCCATCTGCGCGACATCGGTAACACGGTGATCATGGTCGAGCACGATCAGGAGGCGATACTGGCGGCCGATCACGTGGTGGATCTCGGTCCCGGGGCGGGCGTACACGGCGGTCGCGTGGTGGCAGAGGGTCCGCCGGAGGTCATCCGGGCGGATCCGGCATCGCTGACCGGTCAGTACCTGTCGGGGCATCGGCGTATCGAAGTGCCGGCGAGCCGCGCGGCACCGGACGGCGAGCGGCTGCTGACGATCCGGGACGCGACCGGAAACAACCTCAGGCACGTGGATGCCGTTCTGCCTGTCGGCCTGATGACCTGTGTCACGGGCGTCTCCGGGTCCGGCAAGTCCACACTGATCAACGGCACCCTGTACGAGACGGCGGCGGCGGTACTGAATCGAGCCGCGACGGATCCGGAACCCTGTGGCGGCATCGACGGACTGGAACACTTCGATCGCGTCATCGAGATCTCCCAGAGCCCCATCGGCCGCACGCCCCGCTCCAACCCGGCGACCTATACCGGCCTGTTCACGCCGATCCGGGAACTGTTCGCCGGCACCCAGGAGGCACGCTCCCGCGGTTATCAGGCGGGCCGCTTCAGCTTCAACGTGAAAGGGGGCCGCTGCGAGGCCTGCCAGGGCGACGGGGTGATCAAGGTAGAGATGCACTTCCTGCCGGACATCTACGTCCCGTGCGATATCTGCGAAGCGCGCCGCTACAACCGCGAGACTCTCGATATCCGCTACAAGGGGCGCAACATACACGAAGTGCTGGAGATGACCGTGGAGGACGCGCTCGGCTTCTTCCGCAATGTGCCGGTGATCGCGCGCAAGCTGCAGACCCTGATGGACGTCGGTCTGTCCTACTTGAGACTCGGCCAGAATGCGACGACGCTGTCCGGCGGTGAGGCGCAGCGCATCAAGCTCGCGCGTGAACTCTCGAAGAGAGATACCGGGTCCACTCTCTACATCCTGGACGAGCCCACCACCGGCCTCCACTTCCACGACATCGCCCAGTTGCTCGCGGTCCTGCACCGATTGCGGGACCGTGGAAACACCATCGTGGTCATCGAGCACAATCTCGACGTGATCAAGACCGCCGACTGGTTGCTCGATCTGGGCCCCGAGGGTGGCGACGGCGGCGGCACGATCGTTGCTGCGGGGACACCCGAGGAAGTCGCGGAGATCGAGGGCTCGCACACGGGCCGCTACCTGCGCGCACTACTCGACGAGGAGCGGCAACGACGGCGCGCCTGAGAGGCGCGAGGCAGGAGCGGGAGGATCCGCGGGGGACCTTGCGGATCAGCCGAGTGGACGGATACCGATGGCGTCGCGTACCTGATGCATGAAAGGAGCGCTGATGGCGCGAGCCCGATCGGCACCGGCCTGCAATACGGATTCGACGTGCCCCGGATCGGCGATCAACCGCTCGTACTCGGCCCTGGCTCCTGCCAGGTGATCGTTGATGTATTCGAACAGCACCTGCTTCATCTCGCCCCACGCGATGCCCTCTGCGTAGCGTCGTGCGATGTCCGCGGTCTCCTCCGCGGTGGCGAAGGCCCGGTAGATCTCGAAAAGTGTCGATCCCGCCGTGTCCTTGGCCTCGCCGGGCTCCAGTGAATTGGTCCTGATCTTCATGACGAGCTTGCGGAGCTTCTTCTCCGGCAGGAACAAGGGGATCGTGTTGCCGTAGCTCTTCGACATCTTCCGGCCGTCCAGACCGGACAGGACTGCCGTATTGTCGTCGATGACCGGCTCCGGCAGGGTGAACAGTTCACCGTAGTGGTGATTGAAACGCCCGGCGATGTCCCGGGCCATCTCGACGTGTTGCTTCTGATCGCGACCCACCGGCACCTTGTCCGCGCTGAACAGCAGGATGTCGGCGGCCATCAGTACCGGATAGCAGAACAGGGCCATCGTGATGCCCTTGTCCGGATCCTTGTTCCCGGCCTCCTCGTTGGCTGCCACGGCCGCCTTGTAGGCGTGGGCGCGATTCATGAGACCCTTCGCCGTCATGCTCGACAGGACCCAGGTGAGTTCGGTGATCTCCGGGATATCCGACTGCCGATAGAATACGGCGTTGTGCGTATCCAGCCCGAGGGCCAGCCAGGATGCAGCGATCTCCAGGGTCGAGCGCTGGATCTCGTCCGGGTTCTGGTTCTTGACCAGCGCGTGCAGATCCGCGAGGAAATAGAAATTCCGCTTCCCGGCCTCACGGCTGGCGGCGACGCCCGGCCGGATCGCCCCCACATAATTACCGATGTGCGGCGTCCCGGTCGTCGTGATGCCGGTCAGCCAGATTTCCTCGCTCATGCGACTCGCTCTCTGCGGCTCAGTACCCGGCCGCCTGACCGTCCTTGCGCGACTCGGAGGCACCGTAGTACACGCCCTCTCCATGATCCTTCATGATGGCCTGGTAGCCGCCGAATCCCCCATCGGTGCCACCGAGACGGTGGCCGCGGCGCAGGAGTTCCCGTTGCACACCCTCATCGAAACCGTGCTCCAGATAAACGGTGCCGCCGTCGGTCATCGTCTCGCCGGTGGGCTGGGAGGAACCGCTGTGACGCAGCCTGGGCGCGTCACCCGCCTCCTGAAGATTCATACCGAAATCCACCAGATTGACGATGATCTGCGTGTGCCCCTGGGGCTGCATGGCACCACCCATCACGCCGAAACTCATCAGGGGCTTGCCATCGCGCATCACGAAGGCCGGGATGATGGTATGAAACGGGCGCTTGCCGGGTTCGAACACGTTGGGGTGATCCGTCTCGAGCGAGAATAGCTCGCCCCGGTCCTGCAGCACGAATCCGAGATCGCCTGGCGTCATACCGGAGCCCATACCCCGGTAATTGCTCTGGATGAGCGAGACCATGTTCCCGTCCCCGTCGGCAACGGTCAGGTAGATCGTGTCGCCGTTCTCCAGCTGCATGTCGCCGGCGGGCAGGGTCCTCGACGCCCGGGTCATGTCGATGAGCTCGCGCCGTTGCGCCGCATAGTCCTTCGAGACGAGGCGCCCCACCGGTACGTCTGCAAAATCCATGTCGGCGTAATAGCGGGCGCGATCCTCGAACGCGAGCTTCTTGGCCTCGGCGAGCACATGAAGATAGTCCGCCGAGCCGAATCCCATCGCCGCGATATCGAATCCTTCCAGAATGTTGAGCATCTGCAACGCGGCGATCCCCTGACCGTTCGGCGGCAGTTCGAAGACCTCCCAGCCGCGGTAGGTGGTCGACACCGGCTCGACCCACTCGGAGCGGTGGTTCGCCATGTCCTCGTAAGTCAGGAAACCCCCATTCTCCTGCATGTAGTCCGCAATCGTCCTGGCCATCTCGCCGCGGTAGAAGACGTCCCGACCCTCTGTGGCGATCTTCTCCAGCGTATCGGCCAGCCGGGGGTTCGCGAACATCTCCCCCTTGCGCGGAGCGCGGCCATTCGGCATGAAGGTCTCGGCGAAACCCGGATACTCCTTCAGGTACTCCGCATTGCGCTGCCAGTAATAGGCGATCAGTTCCGAGACCGGGAAGCCCTCCCGGGCGTAGCGGATCGCCGGAGCGAGTATCTCCTTCATCGGCAGCCGGCCGTATCGGCCATGGAGCTCGAACCAGCCGTCGACCGTCCCGGGCACACTCACCGGCAGCGGGCCGAGCGCCGGGATCTTCTCCATGCCCTGCTCCCGGAAATACTCCAGGGTCAGGGAGGCCGGCGAACGGCCGCTCGCGTTCAAGCCAGCGAGTTCCTTCTTGTCAGCGTCCCAGACGATCGCGAACAGATCGCCGCCGATACCGCAGCCGACCGGCTCCATCAGGCCGAGGGCAGCATTCGCCGCTATCGCGGCGTCGACCGCGCTGCCACCCGCTTTCAGGATATCCAGCGCGATCTGCGTCGCCAGTGGCTGGCTCGTTGCCGCCATTGCATGGGGCGCGATGACCTCGGAGCGGGAGGCGAAAGTCTCTCCCGTGATGCGGTCGTAACCGAGGGCCGGCAGCGTCATGGTGAGGAGAACGGGCAACGCGGCGAGAAGACCGCGCCGGGGGAGCAAAGGCATAGGGGACTCCGGAGGTTCATTCGGCTGATTATGATGCCCGACTTCGCCAGCCCTGTTAAGGCGACTGCCGGGCGACGTCCCCGCAGGACCCTCCGCTATACTGGTCGAGTCTGTTCGGATCACGGCCGCGGAGGACATATGACACGGGAAGAGGAAGACATCACCAGGTTGTATGCGGATCATGTCGCCGAGATGGCGCGTCGTCACGACGCAGCGCTCGAGCGCGCCGGCGCGGACGGCATCGTCATCGCCGCCGGTGAGCCGCGCTATGCCTTCCTCGACGATCAGACCTATCCGTACGTGGTGAATCCCGATTTCAATGCCTGGCTGCCGCTGACCGATGCTCCCGGTTCCTACCTGGTGTACCAGCCCGGCATGCGGCCGCAGCTCGCCTATTGTCAGCCGGTGGACTACTGGCACATGGCACCGGCGGAACCCGCCGGCTACTGGCCCCGCCACTTCGATATCCTGCCGTTCGATACGCCGGCCGGTGCGCGCAGCCTGCTGCCGGACGACCTGTCCCGCTACGTGTTCCTGGGCGAGGTGATCGAACCGGCCCAGACACTCGGCATCGAACGGATCAACCCGCCGGAGGTGCTGCGCCGGTTGCATTACGCCAGGTCCGTTAAGACGGGCTACGAGCTTGCATGCCTGCGGGCTGCCACATACCGTGCTGCCGGCGGCCACCTGGCGGCTCATGCCGCGTTCGAATCCGGGGCGTCGGAATTCGAGATACATCTGGCCTACTGCGAGGCCGCGGGTCAATTGGACGCCGAGCTCCCCTATCACAACATCGTGGCCCTGAACGAGCACGCCGCCGTCCTGCACTATCAGCGTCGCGACCGCGAACCGCCACCCGAGATCCGTTCCTTCCTGATCGACGCCGGGGCGAGCCATGCAGGCTACGCCGCGGACATCACCCGGAGCTATGCGTCAGCGGACCGCGGATTCGCCGGGCTGATCACCGCCATGCATGAGCTGCAGCAGGACATCGTCGCGGACGTCCGGGCCGGCGTGGAGTTTCCGGAGCTGCACCTGGCCACGCATCGCCGTCTGGCCGGGTTGCTGCTGGCACAGGAGATCGCCAGCGCCGGCAGCGCCGAGGCGCTGGTGGAAGCCGGGGTGACGCGGGCCTTTCTGCCCCACGGTCTCGGTCATCTGCTCGGCCTGCAGGTGCACGACGTCGGCGGATTCATGGCGGATGCCGTGGGCGACGACGTCGCGCCCCCGCCGGAACACCCTCATCTGCGGTTGACGCGAACACTGGCGGCAGACCAGGTGCTGACGATCGAACCGGGCCTCTATTTCATCGACATGCGGCTCGAGGAGCTGCACGGCAGTACCGCCGGGCGCCTCGTGAACTGGCTGCGAGTCGAGGAACTGAAGCCGTTCGGCGGCATCCGCATCGAGGACAACGTCCGCGTTGTGGCGGTCGGCGTCGAGAATATGACCCGGTTTGCTTTCGCCTCGGTGGCGGTGGTTTAACGACTCAAGCGGCCAG
>JARRPZ010000116.1:0-11149 GCA_037382365.1 Gammaproteobacteria bacterium | reverse complement strand
GCGCTGCGAGCATCGATCGACGACACGAGCCGGGCGGACCGGGCGAGCGCGGTGCTGGCGATCGTGGGCGTGATCAACGTGCCGATCATCCATTATTCCGTCGAGTGGTGGAGTTCCCTGCACCAGGGCGCGACGCTGGCGAAATTCGACCAGCCGTCGATCTCCGGTAACATGCTCACGCCGCTGCTGATCATGATCATCGGCTTCACGTTGTTCTTCGCGGCGGTGCTGTTGACACGTACCCGCGGCGAGGTTCTCGAGCGCGAACGCCACTCTCGCTGGGTGAGGCGTGAACTTCTTGGCGAGAGTGCTGTCGGGGACAATATCCCTGCCGGGGAGTTACAGCGATGAGTGATTTTTTGTCCATGGGTGGTTACGGCGGTTACGTATGGAGTTCATTCGCCCTCACCGCGATCATCCTCGTTTTTAATGTGACCGCGGCACGTCGCCGCCTCGCCTCGGCGAAGCAGGACGTGGCCCGCAGGCTGAGAGCCATGGAGGACGAATCATGACCCCTCGCCGACAGCGTATGCTGGCCGTCGGACTTGCCGTCACGGGTCTCGCTATCGCGACGGCCCTGAGTCTGACCGCGTTCCGGGAGAACATGATGTTCTATATCGAGCTGGACGAGGTCGTGGCGGGCAATGTGCCGGACAAGCGAACCTATCGGGTCGGCGGGATGGTGAAGGAGGGCAGCGTCAACCGGCAACCGGGCAGCATGGATGTCCAGTTCACCCTGACGGACTATCAGAACTCCCTCGGCGTCGTCTACCACGGGGTGCTGCCGGATCTCTTCCGCGAGGGCCAGGGCGTCATCGCCCACGGGCGCCTCGGCGACGACGGCGTATTCCGGGCCGACAAGGTGCTCGCGAAGCATGACGAGAACTACATGCCTCCGGAAGTGGCCGACTCGCTGAAGCGCAGCGGACACTTCCCCGAGCGGACGACGCCATGATCCCGGAGATCGGCCAGTTCGCATTGATCCTCGCGCTCGCCCTCGCGCTGGTGCAGGGGATATTCCCGCTCGTCGGCGCCCAGCAGGGCAGGACGCAATGGACCGCAGTCGCACGACCGGCGGCACTCGCCCAGTTCGGCTTCATGGCCGTCGCCTTCCTCTGCCTGACCTGGTCGTTCATAGAAAACGATTTCTCGGTCAAGTACGTCGCGAATAACTCGAATTCGATGCTGCCGTTCGGTTATCGGATCGCGGCCGTCTGGGGTGCCCACGAGGGTTCACTGCTGCTCTGGACGCTGGCGCTGGCGGGCTGGACGGTCGGAGTCGCGTACACGACTCGCCACATGGCAGAACGCTTCGTGGCCCGGGTGCTGGGTGTGCTCGGCCTGGTGAGCGTCGGTTTCTATACGTTCACGCTTTTCACCTCGAACCCGTTCGAGCGTCTGGTGCCCGCGGCTCCGGACGGCGCGGACCTGAATCCGCTGCTGCAGGATCCCGCGCTGGTCATCCATCCTCCCATGCTCTACATCGGCTACGTCGGATTCGCCGTGGCCTTCGCCTTTGCGGTCGCCGCCATGCTGGAGGGTCGCCTGGACCGGGACTGGGCGAGATGGACCCGGCCATGGACCACTGCCGCCTGGGTATTCCTGACGATCGGCATCGCTCTCGGCAGCTGGTGGGCTTACTACGAGCTGGGCTGGGGCGGCTGGTGGTTCTGGGATCCGGTGGAGAACGCCTCATTCATGCCCTGGCTGGTCGGGACGGCCCTGATCCATTCTCTGGCCGTCACGGAGAAGCGCGGTCTGTTCAAGAGCTGGACGCTCCTGCTCGCAATCGCGGCATTCTCGCTCAGCCTGCTGGGCACATTCCTCGTGCGCTCGGGCGTCCTGGTTTCGGTCCACGCTTTCGCGAGCGATCCGGCTCGCGGGGCCTTCATCCTCGCGTTCCTCGGCATCGTCGTCGGGACCGCCCTGGCGCTGTATGCGTGGCGGGCGCCGACGATGGACTCCGCGGCGGGTTTCCGCCCGCTGTCCCGCGAGACGTTCCTGTTGCTGAATAATGTCCTGCTGGTCATCACCGCGGCACTCGTGTTGCTGGGGACGCTGTATCCGCTGTTCCTGGACGGACTCGGTCTGGGCAAGATCTCGGTAGGCCCGCCGTTCTTCGACCTCGCCTTCGTGATCCCGATGCTGCCGCTGGCGCTGCTTATCGGCATCGGCATGAACACGGCCTGGCGCAGTAGCGACAAGAAGACCCTGTTGCGCCAGGTCCGGGTGCCGATGATCATCGCCCTCGCGCTGGCGGGGTTGGTGCCGTGGTTGATCTACGGCCGTATCTCGCCGCTGATCTTCTTCGGCATGCTGGCTGCATTCTCGGTGATCCTGACCGCCGTCTGGGAGCCGATCCAGCGCCTGCTCGGCAAGCGATCGGGCCCGCGGCAGACCCGCAGCATGCTCGGCATGCAGATCGCTCACCTCGGCGTCGGTCTGTTCATCATCGGCGTGACGGCGGTGATGTCCTACGGCGAAGAAGCGGACATGAGCGCCCGGCCGGGCGAGACCATCACCGTCGCCGGCTACGATTTCACCATGCGTGGGCTGCGCGAAGTACAGGGCCCGAATTTCGACGCGCTCGAGGCGGAGTTCGAAGTACGCAAGGGCGGGGACTTCGTCACCATCCTGACGCCGCAGAAGCGCGTCTACCGGGTGCGTCAGAGCCCGATGACCGAAGCGGACATCCACCCCGCATGGAATCGAGACCTGTTCGTCGCGATGGGCGATTCGCTGGGTGACGGCGCCTGGAGCATCCGCGTGCAGTACAAGCCGATGATCCGCTGGATCTGGTTCGGCTGCGGCGTGATGGCGCTCGGCGGGATCGTCGCGATGACCGACCGGCGCTACCGGGTGCCGGCAACACCGGGCTCGGCAAGGATCCGGGCGAATTGCCGTCGCCGCTCATCGGCCGAGACTCTCCGACGTTCACGTTGCCGAATCTCACCGACCCGGACGACAGCGTCTCGGACACGGACATCCGTGGCGAGGTGGCCCTGGTGAACGTGTGGGCGAGCTGGTGCGTCGCCTGTCGTCAGGAACACAACTTCCTGATGTCGCTCGCGCGCTCCGGCACTATCCCGATCTACGGCCTGAACTGGCGTGACGATCGCGATGCGGCGTTGCGCTGGTTGCGGGATCTCGGTGACCCGTACACGGCCAGTGCGTTCGACGGCGAGGGGCGCGTCGGCATCGACTGGGGTGTCTACGGCGCGCCCGAGACGTTCCTGCTGGACAAGGAAGGGCGGGTCATCTTCAAGCACGTCAGTCCGCTGACGCCCCGCGTCTGGCGCGAGGAATTCGAGCCCCGGATCGCCGAGGCGAGGAAAGCGGGATCGTGAGATTGCTGAGGACAGGTTTGGCGGTGATGGCGCTGCTGGTGGCCGTGCCGTCCCACGCGATCGATCAGGGTCCGGCCTTCGAGGACCCCGCGACCCAGGCACGTTACGAAGAGATCATCGACGAGGTGCGCTGCCTCACGTGTCAGAACCAGTCGATCAAGGACTCGAACGCCGTTCTGGCGGCGGACCTCAGACGCGAGATCCGTGAGATGATTGCCGAAGGCAAGACGGACGACGAGATTTACGTTTTCCTCACCGACCGTTACGGCGACTTCGCGCTGTACCGTCCCCGCATCAACGAGCGTACGGCGCTGCTCTGGGGTGCGCCGGTGCTGTTGCTGCTCGTGGGCGGCTTCGTGCTGTTCCGGGTAATCAGCCGGCGCACGGCCATGCCGCTGGACGATGAGATCTGACAGGAGCGCGGCCGTTTTCCGGGTCGCAGGATATCTATGACGACGACATTCTGGGTGATAGCCGGCCTCATGGCGCTGGCTGCGGCGGCCCCGTTGTATGCCGTTCTGCGGCGGGGCGGATCGGGGCTGTTTGCCGCGGTGGTCGCGGTGACTTTCCTCGCGGGTTCCGTGGCGACCTACGTCTATCTGAGCGACTATGATTTCGACAGCGTACTGGTGGCCGCCAACGATAATCCCCACGATGCGAGTGCCGGGGATGCCGTCGCCCAGCTGGCCGCCCGTCTGGAGGCGAATCCCGACGATCTCGAAGGCTGGAAGTTCCTCGGACGCTCTTACCGCTCGCAGGAACGGTACGCGGAGGCTGCCGACGCGTTCGACCGGGCGTACGAACTGGGCGGAGACGGCGACGCTGCGCTGATGCTGGATCTCGGCGAGATGATGGTCTTGGCTAACAGCGCCACCATCAGCGGCAGGGCCGGCCTGCTGTTCGAGAATGCCCTGAGACTGGCCCCCGATAACAGCCGCGCCCTCTGGTATGCCGGTCTGGCCGCGGCCAATCGGGGCGAGCGGCTTCTCGCGGCCGATCGCTGGGAGAAGATCCTCGAGACGGCACCGCCGGAGGACATCCGGGGCTTGCTGGAGCGCAATATCCGCGATCTGCGGGTTGCCGCCGGCGTGGAGCAGCCGGCGCCGCCGGCTGGCGCGACGGGTACGGAATCACCGTCGGAGGAGGCCGTGGTGTCCATGCCGGCACCGGAGGCGGCTGCCGCGGGCGGCAGGGGAGGCGCGGCTGCCGCAGCCGACGGTACCGTACCACTGGAGGTGACGCTGAGCCCCGAACTGGCGGAGAGTGCCCCGGCGGACGCCGTGCTGTTCATCTTCGCGCGGACGCCGGGCGTGGGCGGACCGCCCATCGCGGCGGTGCGCCGCCGCGCCGGAGAACTGCCGTTATCGATCACGCTCAGCGACGCGAACGCGATGATGGCCGGGCGCCAGCTCTCGACCGAGCCCGAACTGCAGCTCGTGGCGCGGGTGGCTCTCGGCGGCTCCATCACCGAGAGCGAAGGGGATCTGGTCGGCGAGACGATCTATCGCATGGACAGCGGCGAGACGGCGCAGCTGGTCATCGACGAAGTCGTCCGGCGCTAGCCGGGCCTGTGGGTCACGCGGCTGCGCCGCTCCGCGCGCGCTCCAGCATCCGGGCGCGCGGCAGCTTCAGCTCGGACACCAGACCGACCTTCTCCATCGCCTTCAGCAATACCCAGGTGAGATCGAACTGCCACCACTCCAGTCCGTGACGTGCTGAGTAGGCGAACTTGTGGTGGTTGTTGTGCCAGCCCTCGCCGAGCGCCAGGATGGCCACCAGCCAGTTGTTGGTGCTGGTGTCGCCCGCGTCGAACGGCTTGCGTCCCCAGAGGTGACAGACCGAGTTGACCATGAAGGTGGAGTGCCACAGAGCGACGGTGGCGATGAAGTAGGCCCATACCAGCATCTGCCAGCCTGACGTCCCGACACCGAGTGCGCCGAGTCCCTCGCCGAGACCGTACAGTGCGACTCCCTGTCCGAGAACGATCCAGGCGTAGTGCTGCTGCAGGAACTTGAGCTCCGGCACGCGGTACAGATCACGCGCATTGGCGCCATTCTCACGGAAACTCTCCGGTGAGAGCATCCAGCCGATATGCGACTGCCAGAAACCCTGTGTACCGGGTGAGTGGATATCCCGCTCGGTGTCGGTGTAACGGTGATGGCTCCGATGGTGGGCAACCCACCACAGCGGTCCGCCCTGAGTCGCGAGGCTGCCCGCGAGAGCAAGGACGAACCGCGTCGCGCGGCCGGTCGTGAATGATCGATGGGCCAGCAGCCGATGGTAGCCCGCCGTCACACCGAAACCCCGGACCAGATACAGAGCCGCGGCCACGGCGACGGCGACGGGGCTGGCGCCCGTCCAGATCACGCCGAGACAGCCGAGGTGGAAGATCGTCATGCCGACGAGCACGATACGTGCCTGCTTCTGCGCAGCCGTCACTGCTTTCTCCTCCGGATTGTCTGATGGTCACGACCTCTGCATGCGCCACGATGCGGGGCCACGAGCGCGTCATCGACGCGGCATATTAACCCATAAGTTCGACGAACACGGCCGCTCCGGATGCACGGCGCCGCCGGCGGCTCACAGGGTACCCTTTCTTCGCGGCGGCCCGTGCGGCATCCTGCTGTGCGTCAATCGGCAACCCAGGCGAAGCGACAGGCGTGGACGCCCCGGAGCTCATACAAATCGCACTGCCGATCCTGGCCGCCGGGATCCTCGCGGGCTTTCTGGCGGGCCTGCTCGGCATCGGCGGGGGGATCATCATCGTGCCGGCGCTGCTGGTGGCCCTGACCGCTGCCGGCACGGCGGAAGCGGTCAGGATGCACGTTGCGGTCGCAACCTCGCTCGCGACGATCATACCCACCTCGCTGGCATCCAGCCGCGCGCACTGGCGGCGTGGTTCGGTGGACACCGGGATAGCGCGGCAGTGGGCACCGGCGGTCTTCCTGGGCGCCTGTGCCGGCGTCCTGATCGCCGACCGTCTGCACAGTGACACCCTGACGGCCATCTTCGCCGTGATGGCGGTCCTGTTCGGCATCAAGATGTGGCTCCCCCTCGATGACGTCGTGATTCGCCGGTCGGTACCGCAGAGCGTTCCGGCGCTCTCGCTCCCGTTCTCTATCGGCGCCCTGTCCACGCTGATGGGCATCGGCGGCGGCACGTTCGGCGTGACGGCGCTCAGTCTCTTCAATCAGCCGATACATCGCGCCGTGGGAACGGCGGCGCTGCTCGGTTTCGCCATCGCCGTACCTGCAACGGTCGGCTATATACTCGCGGGCTGGGACGAACCCGGTCGTCCGGCGGCCAGCATCGGCTACGTGAACCTGCTCGGTGTCGCGCTCATCATCCCCACGACGGTCCTGATGGCGCCGCTCGGAGCAGCGGCGGCGCATCGCCTGAGCCGCCGATGGCTGAGCCGCCTGTTCGGCATTTTCCTGGTCGTCACCGGCATCCGTCTCGCCATGGAGGTCTGGCCATCATGACAGCATCCGCCAGTGTCAGGCAGCGACGGGAAGGCAACGTCTTCCTGGTCACGATCGATCGGCCCGCGGTGCGTAACGCCGTGGACCGGGATACGGCGTCGGCCCTCCTGAAGGCGTTCCAGGCCTTCGAGGCCGACGACGAAGCGCAGGTGGCCGTCCTGTCGGGTTCCGGGGGACAGTTCTGCGCTGGCGCCGATCTGAAGGCACTCGCAGACGGGCGGGGCAATCGGGTCGAGGATACCGGCCCCGGGCCGATGGGACCGACCCGGATGCGCCTCGCCAAGCCCGTGATCGCGGCGGTCGAAGGTCATGCCGTGGCCGGCGGCCTGGAACTGGCGCTCTGGTGCGACCTGAGGGTGGCGAGCCGTGAGGCCGTTTTCGGCGTCTACTGCCGGCGCTTCGGCGTGCCACTGATCGACGGCGGTACCGTGCGCCTGCCGCGGCTGATCGGACAGAGCAGGGCGCTGGACATGATCCTGACCGGCCGGGCGGTCTCCGGTGAGGAGGCGCTCACGTTCGGTCTCGCGAATCGTTTGACAGAGCCCGGACAGGCACTGGGCGAGGCGATCCTGCTCGCGCGGGAAATCGCGGCAGCGCCCAGGACCTGCCTGCTGAACGATCGCGCCAGCGTCTATCGCCAGTGGGGTCTCGACGAGGCGGCGGCGATGCGGCAGGAGTTCGAACTGGGCCTCGCCACGCTGCGCAGCGGCGAGAGCCTGGCCGGCGCACAGCGGTTCGCGTCGGGTGCCGGTCGGCACGGGGAGTCGACGGATACCTGATCTCCCCTCCGGCGCCGGGATACGAGCGCGTCGTGATACGATTTCCTGCTCGCCATGCCATCGAAAGGAGTCCCATGAGAAGGAGATCCCGGGCCGTGTTCCCGACCGCCGGAATAGGGGTCGGCAGAGCGGTCGCCATTTCCGCCATGATCGCCGCGCTTGCCGCCTGCGGTGACGAAGAGTCGGTGCGCCGGGAGGCCTACGCCTCCACCTACGAGGCATTGCCGTCCGATCCCGTCCTGATCCGGGGGGCGACGATCCTGACGGGTACCGGCGAGCGCCTGGAGGAGGCGGATATCCTGATGAGGCACGGCCGGATCGCGGCCGTCGGTCCGGCTCTGGATGCGCCACGCGGAGCGCGGATCGTGGACGGATCGGGACGCTGGGTCACGCCGGGAATCATCGACGTGCACTCCCATCTGGGCGTCTATCCTTCGCCGGGGCTGCAGGCTCACTCCGACGGCAACGAAATGACCGCGCCCGTGACCGCGGAGGTCTGGGCGGAACACGCCGTCTGGCCGCAGGATCCGGGCTTCGTGACCGCGCTGGCGGGCGGCGTAACGGCGCTGCAGATCCTGCCCGGCTCCGCGAATCTGATCGGCGGGCGGACCGTCACCCTGAAGAACGTGCCTGCGCGCACCGTGCAGGCGATGAAATTCCCCGGTGCACCGCAGGGACTGAAGATGGCGTGCGGGGAGAATCCGAAGAGCGTGTACGGGTCGCGCAACCAGGCGCCGAGTACGCGCATGGGCAACGTCGCGGGATACCGCAAAGCCTGGATCGAGGCAGCCGAGTACATGCAGAAGCACGAGGCGGGCACGGCGGACGGTGAGACGCCGACCAAGGATCCCGCCATGGAGACGCTCGCCGGGGTGCTGCGGGGCGAGATCCTCGTGCACAACCACTGCTACCGGGCGGACGAGATGGCGGTCATGCTCGACGTGGCGGACGAATTCGGTTACCGCGTCACGGCCTTCCATCATGCGGTGGAGGCTTACAAGATCGCCGACCTCCTGGCGGAGCGCGACGTCTGCGCGGCGGTCTGGGCCGACTGGTGGGGGTTCAAGCTGGAAGCCTTCGATACCGTGCGCGAGAACGCGCCGCTCATCGACGCGGCCGGCGCCTGCGCCATCGTGCACTCGGATTCCGAAGAGGGCATACAACGCCTGAATCAGGAAGCCGCGAAGGCGATGGCGGCCGCCAACCGCGCCGGGATGGCGGTGGAACCGGCCCTCGCCATCACCTGGCTGACGCGCAACGCCGCTCGCGCGCTGGGCATCGACGGGGCGACGGGCACCCTGGAAGCCGGCAAGATGGCGGACGTCGTGGTCTGGAGCGGCGATCCCTTCAGCGTGTATACCCTGGCCGACGAGGTGTATATCGACGGAGCCCTGGTCTACGACCGCGCGGACCCTTCCCGCCAGCCGGTGACGGATTTCACGGTCGGCACCACGGAATCCACGGGAGGCCTGCGATGAGCGGCCGCCTCGTCGCCCTCGTGGCCTGTCTCTGGGCGCTGATCCCAGCGCCCGGGAACGCGGAGACCATCGCCATCACCGGGGCGACCGTGCACACCATGGGTCCGGCCGGGACGCTGTCGCGGGCGACCGTGCTGGTGGAAGACGGTCGCATCAAGGCCGTCGGCGCCGATGTGGCGATCCCCGCCGGTGCCCGGAGAATCCCGGCCGACGGCAAGATCGTGACGCCCGGGATCTTCGATCCGGTCAGCGTGCTCGGTCTGGAGGAAATCAGCCTTGAGCCTTCGACCGTGGATCACGTCCAGCGCGGCGATCGCTACACGGCCGCATTCGACGTGGCGCCGGCGATCAATCCCCGTTCCACGCTGATCGACGTCAACCGCATCGAGGGCGTGACCCGTGCCATGGCCGCACCGACCTCGGCGCAGGCAGACGAGAGCGGGCTGCGGAGCAGCGTGATCTCCGGGCTCGGTGCCGTCTTCTCGCTGGGCGGTGGCGACGATTACCTCACGAGAGCCCGCGCGGCGCTCTTCGTTCAACTGGGCAGCGCGGGTGGCTCGGTCGCGTACGGCTCACGCGCCGAAGCGTTGCTGCGCCTGCGGAGTGCGCTGGGCGATGCCCGGGACTATTCGGAAAACCTCGCAGCGTTTACACGGGGAGAGCGGCGCGCCTACAGCGTCAGTGCGGAGGATCTGCAGGCACTGCAGCCGGTACTCGCGGGCCGGATACCGCTCGTCGCCAACGTGGAGCGGGCGAGCGACATCGGGGCCGCATTGCGACTGGCAGACGAATTCGGCATACGCCTGGTCATCGCGGGCGGGTCGGAAGCGTGGCGGGTGGCGGATGCACTGGCGTCGGCGGAAGTTCCGGTCATCCTCAATCCCCTCGTGAATCTGCCGGCGGATTTCGACCGTCTGGAAGCGACCCTCGAAAACGCGGCGCGGCTGCACGCGGCGGGCGTCACCATCGCCTTCTCTGCCGGTGCCGGTCACAATCCCCGGAACATCCCCCAGGCCGCGGGCAACGCCGTCGCCCACGGTCTGCCGTGGCACGTGGGCCTGCGCGCGATCACCCGGGCACCGGCCGAGATATTCGGTCTCGCTGACGAGGTCGGTTCGATCCGGCCGGGTCTCCGCGCAGATCTCGTGGTCTGGGACGGCGATCCGCTGGAGGTGACCAGCTTCCCCGACCAGGTCCTGATCGACGGCGAGCCGATCCCCATGGTGAGCCGCCAGACACTGCTCCGCGACCGTTACCGCCGACCCGAGGGCGACCGGGACAAAGCGCTGCCACCGGCCTACGTCAGGCCATGGGCATCGGAGTAGCGCTGAGCAACCCTGCCACCCGCGCCTGCGGCGGCGAGGGCCGCCGGCAGGCGGTTGCCCGTCGCTCCGCTGCAGGGCTCGTGGTGATGGTCGCGACGGTCATCGGCAGCTGCGGCATGCTGGTGCCGCGAAGCGCATTTGCGGAGCTGGTGATCGAGGGGATCGACGGCGAGCTGCTCGACAACGCTCGCGCCTATGCGAATCTGCAGGAAGTGTCCTGCGATGCGCCCGACTGGCGCATCCGACGGGGATTCCGGACCCTGGATGCCGACCTGACGACCGCGCTTCGCGCTCTCGGCTACTACGAGCCCACGTTCTCGAAGAATCTCGAGTTCGAAGCCGAATGCTGGCGGGCGCGTGTCGTCGTCGAACCCGGTCCCCGCACCCGATACCGGAAGGTGGATATCCGGATTACCGGGTCAGCCGAGGATGACGCGGAATTTCTGGCCGCGGTGCAGAAGAACAGGCCCAGGGAAGGCGAACCGCTGCACCAGGGTCGCTACAACGCCTACAAGGACCGCCTGCGCGTCGCAGCAGCCGAACGGGGTTACGTCGAGGCGAAGTTCACGACCGCGCGCGTGGACGTCTGGCCCGAGGAGCGAGCGGCTGAGGTCACGCTGCACTTCGCCTCCGGTCCGCGTTATCGGATCGGTGAAGTCACGATCGAACAGGACTTTCTCGAACCGGGTCTGGTCGGATCGTACCTGGAGCTGGCGGAGGGGCAGCCGTACGACGCGG
>JARRPZ010000115.1:0-12582 GCA_037382365.1 Gammaproteobacteria bacterium | reverse complement strand
CGAACTCCAGTGACAACGCCACATCGCCGCAGACCGAGTCGGCGACGGCCATGCCTGCAGTGAGCAGCTTCCCTCCCCTGCCCAGATGGAGATTGTCGGGGATGATGGAGAATGTCGAACTGCGCCGCAGCAGCCGCGCCGGATTGCTATTGGAGAACGCAAGCACTTGTCGGAGCCCCGATGAAGCGACGTAGAATTCCCTGCCATCCGGAGACGTTTCGATGCCATTGGCGTACGGCATCTCGGTGCCCTCTATCTGCACGAACGCATCGGCACCGGGCGTCCAACTGTGGACAGCGCCCGTCGGCCGTCCGGCCAGCGCTTCGTTTATGGCGAACCCGGTGTGGAGAGGCACGGTCGCCACCAGCGAACCGTCCGGAAACGAAGCGACACTGTTCGCCTCCATACCGTCGGGGATCATGACGCACAACGAGGCTCGTCTCCCGGATAAAAATCACTCCACGTCTTGTTCTTCGAATCGACGAGATAAAGGGAAGCGTCGCCGCCGAAACCGCTCGCGACTATCCAGTCAGTATCAGGGATCCGGACCAGGTCTTCCGCGCTGATCGGGCCGCAGACGTAGGAGTAATCGCCAACGCCCTGACAGCCCTCGCCCTCCCCCACCACGGCAGAGGAGCCGAGAAGACCGACGACGACGAGGGATGCGAAGCGCGCGGCACGTGAGCTGATCGTGTCGGTAAACATAGAATCAACTGGCAGGAGCAGCCGCCCGCAGGGATTACTCTACGCCCAGCCGAGCTGGCGCATGCTGATGGCGTCATTCCAGATCTTCGTCATGTGCCTGATCCGTCCGTCCTCGAAGATCATATGGTAGGTGTAGTCGGCCGCGACTTTTTTGCCGGTCGGAGGCACGGGCCCGCCCGGTCCGGTCTGGGTCCCGTGGAATACCGCGACCGCCGCAACCGATTCATCGGCTTCATCGGCCGCAAAGAATTTCAATTCGTAATGACCATCCGGAATCGGCGAAAACAGATCTTTCATCCACTCACAATATCCTTCCAGAGTGGAGATATCCGCCAGGGCGTCAGTTTGCGAGGAAAACGTCGCGTCGGAATGACAATACGGACTGCAGGCTTCCCATCCCTTGCCCGTCTCGCACGCCTCGAAAAAGTCTCTTGCTGGATTAAGAATCATACTCATCGGCAGCACTCCTTACTGTTGTCGGATTTTCCGTCTGCCTGCTCCCGAAGGTAATGTTACGCCCCCATCCGAGGCGCCGCGACAACTAATGCGGAACCGACTCCGTCTCGAACCCATCGGTTGCCGTAGTGGCCGCAGTCTGGTCAAGATTCCGGGCTGAAGACCTCGCTGAAGACGAGTCGGACTATGCCGTCATCCTTCGGATCTGCACGGTCGTCGGAGGACCCGCAACCCGGAGAGGCCATGAAGATAACGACTATCAGAAGGATTGCAGTTCCACGCATCGCCTCGATTATGCCTGTTGATGTGTCGCCACAGCCGCTACTCGATATTGCCAATAGATCAACAACGGCACGCCCGGAACCTCGATAATGGTGAAGACGAGCAATGGTGTGGCAGGCAATCCCACCAGCGCTGCAGAAAGCAGCCTGCCGATCCCGCCTGCGAGCGCACAGAGCCATATGGCCCTGAACAGGACCGTGTGCTTTTCGATCGACGGCGTGAGCCAGATTAACGTCAACCCCAAACCCGCGCTCAGACCACCGAAGAATCTCAGGTTGCTGTCCAGTGACGGTACAGACAGCATGTCGTCAGGATAAACGGGACTATCTGCGCCCAGAATGAAAGAGGCGCCGCCGAGAATGACCGTGATAAGTCCAAGACACGCATTCACGATCTGCAGTCCGAGGCGCGACAATTCCTGCTCCTATCTCGTTACTCGTGCCCACTGGATTCGGGCTGGAGCTCTGATCGTTATCCGCTCATGCTCAGGATCAGTTGATCGCTACGTACGAGGTGTCAGAAGCTCCGTTGCAACGACAAAACGATTCAGTCGCAGCCGATAGCCTCCCTGATGGTGTTGGCATGCGACCCCAACTCGGTCGCCTGGGCGTCAGTCAGCTGCTTCCCGGCCTGTGCTCTTACCTGATTCGAGAAGGCACGTAGCACGCCACAGGTGGCTTGAGTGTCGCGACGCGCGTAACTCCGATGTGCCCGGGTTACCTTGCTGGCCAGGCTCTTGCCGGGACCGACACCCGTGACGGCGGCAAGAAGCTGTTGCAAGCGCGTGGAGACAACCTTTCGAGACAAGCCCTCAGCCAGTAACGCATGGCTGGTGGATGACGGATGGAACGAATCCCAGTAGAAGTACGACGGCGGATCGTCGCAGATCGAGGTCGCAGTGAGACAGGCGTCGGTCGTATTGTCGAACACCGCCAGCAGTTCCGGGTCCTTGGAGAAATCGAAGAAATCAAAGAAATCGATCACCGCCCCCGGTAGCTCCAGCTGGTCCAGGGCGATCTCCAGGGCGGCGTTCCATCTCTGCGTCCAGGCGGTGGCGAACGCGGCAGTCCCGGGCCTGGCTTCATCTTCCTCCCGGAAGCGAGGCGTTGCGCCGATATCAGGAACGTTGGCTATCAAGAACTGGCGAATACCCAGATCGTAGAGATTAATCGTCTGGTTGATGATGCTCGCGATACCGGCCTCAAGCGCCGCCTGATTGCCGAGATTGTTGGCGACATCATTACCACCGATCATGATCGAGACGAGCGTGCCGGGACCCGGCTCACTGCCGCCCAGGCTCGCGGCGTAGAGCGCAACCTGCTGGTCCAGCCAGGGCACACCGGCTGCGTCTGGATTTACGCCGGTCCGTGCACCTCCCCAGGCATAGTTGTTGGAGAATGGTACGGGCACCACCGAGGGCGTTGCCGTCACGCCGAACCTCGACGCAAAGAGCGTCGGCCAGGATGGCCCGAATGGGTCGGACCACTGGCCACCGGTGTATTCTGGCGGCGCACCTTCGCTGCCCTGAAAGTACGGGGGTGGGGGAAATCCCCCCGTTGCGAACCAGACGTTTCCGGTATCAGACAGACTGTCACCGAAGAACACGACGTCGTCGATGTCGGCCGCCGCGGCCGGCACCGCGACTATAACCACAGCCAGCGCCGCTACCAGGCCCGTCAGACGATTGATACGTTTCATTTCGCTCTCTCCCATTTCTTTATTCGAGTCGCGCTCTCGTTCCTGGCGTTCTGTGGGTTCCACAGCGGCCAGATGCACTGCTTTAAACCACATCCGTGAACCAGGTCACAACCGGTTGTCAACATAACGCAAAAGCTGAGACGCCACCATTGAGCACGGCATGCGTTTCCTGGCATGTATGGACGGTGCGTCTACGCTTGCTTGGATTGCACCGACAGTGGCCGGATGATGTCACCTTCGGTTGCACTTGGTAATCTGCTCTTCCAACTGGATGCAGAATACCGTGGAGTCATACGACTGCACCGCTTCAGCTGCTGTCTATCCACAGAGCGACTCGGGATACGTTGCCGATCCGCGGCCGCGATCCACGAAAAGGAGAATCAGGAGGAGTATGGCGATCGATGCATCCAAAATGGATGGTGCTATCCGGGTCCGGTTCGGATCCGAGCTAGCCAATCTTTACGAGGTCGGATGGATTTCGGCGGACCTCAGCCAGGTGAACGAGTTCGCGCAACTGCTTGAGGCTGGAGATCTCGAGCGCGCTGATCGTTTCTTTGGAGAAGACGCGCGTCCTTTCAACCGCTATGTGGACATTTCGAAGGCGGAAGGGCCGAGGCCGGAGATCGTGCACGCCCGGCACGGATCACTCGAATTCGGCATCGCTGGTTTGGGATTCGCCGCGACGCTGATCAGCGGCATCGTAGGGGCTGCGGTCAAACATTACTTGGATAAGCACGACGAGACCGTATCATTCGAAATCAGCCCACGTGATCCAGGGCTGAATAAGATTCTCATGGCATATGCAGACGGGAATTTCGGCTATGGGATCGACGGTCTCAATACCTTGTTCAGTGTGCTTGCGGAGCGGAACTATGAGGTGGAATCCCTACATGAGAACGTCTACCGAATCAGCCGCGTCGTGGATAGATACTCGGGACGGATCGTCAGGACGATTCGGAAGCATCGGTAAGGCCGCCTCGTGACCAGCAGCGAACACACATGTCGGAATTGGCACAGCCTCTCAGTCTATGCCTAGTCTTTCGTTCTCCCTTTCGAAGATCCTCCGAATTACTGCCCCGTCCGATGGCTCCTCCTGCAGAGTCTCGGGATTCCACTGGCTGCGCTGCGTATCGAAGAAGTCCCCGCCGTAAATATGGATGCCACCCGTAAATCGCTGTAATGGATTGGTAACGGAATGCACGACGTCTTCCGGCAGCATTGCCGTGTCTTTGACACACAGGGCGTCAGCGCCGTATGCCTTGATTCCCTGCGAGGTCCGCTTCCAGTAAATGTTGTCCTCACGGCCCGTATAGATTCCTATGTTCGCCCACATCCTGTGGTTATGGGGCATGAGGTTCATCCGAGGTGTCCACGTGGCAGCAAATATCGTCAGTGATGGCGACCTTAGAAGCACATTGAGTTCAGCCTTCGCGGGATCGCCGAGCGCAGCCAGCACGGCGTCAGGTCTGGAGACAGCGCGGGCGAGCACTGCATTGACGGCAGCTTGGGCCTCCGCTTCTTCATTTGCAGCAATGCAATCAGATATAAACTGTTCGATGTCCATCGTGATGCTGGTCAGGCATGATGCGAGCCACCTCGTCAGTATCCGCAACGGTTCCGTAAGAACCCCTCGGCCTTTTCCTCGCTACTCTAGCTGAAGTCGGCAGCCAAAGGTTCGGTCTCGGCCGGGAGCGGCACGACGACATCGTGAAATAGGCAGGCTTAAGTGCGGGACACGGCGAATGTCGCGCGGGAATCACCTCCCGACACCCGCTTTGCGCTGGGCAGCTGGCACGACATCCTCGATGCCGACGTATGGTTCCCGGTCGAACATCTCGGGATCGGCAAGGAAATCCATAAACAGTGGTGTCGCATCATCACCCCAGAAGATCTCTCCGGCACAAACGAACGTCGGCACACCGAAGACGCCGCATGCGATCGCCTCGGTCGTGTTCGCCCTGAGTTCGTCCTTGATGGACTGGCGCGTTAGCACTTCGGCAACGTCCGAAATACCGAGCTTATCTCCAAGCGCCCGGACACTGTGTTCTTCCTGTCCATCATTGCCTTCCCCGAAGACATGGTGATAGACGGTGCGAACGGCCTCCAGAGTCGAACCCGCAGCGATCGTCAGCCGCAGGAGCGCAAGCGGATTGAACGGGTGGCGCGGCGGCCCGTTGAAAGGCAAACCACGCTGGTCCGCGAGCCAGCGTGTGTACAGGTACGTTTGCCGCCGCTTCGCGGGGATTTCCGCCGGACCCATATGTCCCCAGTGATTCAACAAGGCGGCGAACAGTACCGGCCGCGGCCTGACGACCAGATCCTCCGGCAACTCCCGGAAACGAGACAACTGCAGATACGGGTATGGAGAGACATAGTCGAAATACCAGTCCGCCTTCCGTGCCATCCTACTGACTCCTTCGTCGCCGCAAGCTGGTCATGGCCGCAGGCATTGAGACACGCGACCGCCTTCTCATCTGTCGCTTTTTTCGGCTTCAGCGATGCCCCCTTCGCCGAATACCTCGACCAGCGGGCGACCGCGGGTACCGGACGGGTATTTCGTCCCGAGATACGCCGCAATGGTCGGCGCCAGGTCGACGGTTTCGACGCGCCGGCTGATACGGCCATGCCCGATTCCCGGCCCGCGGATCAGTATCGGCACGTGGGTATCGTAGGCCCAGGGCGACCCATGGTGGACCGCGACCTGCAGGCCGTCCATGTCCCCGATGAACCAGTTGGGCTCGAACACCACGTAGATATCGCCCGAGCGGGTCGGGTCGAAGTTGGCGAGCACGGCATCCCTCACCGGGCTCGTGGCCAGCGGCTCTTCACGAAGCGCTTCGGCGGAAACTGCATCCGCAATACCCGGGAGCAGCACGAGTTCGGCGGCGACGGCGCGCTCGACCTCGCCCTGCACGAGCCCCTCTGCCCGGATGACGTCCCGGTTGAGATAAAGATAGGGCGACGAGAACTTGGAGATCAGCGCTTCGCCCACACCGAAGCGTTTCTTGATGCGCCCGATGCCGGGCTGCGTGTCGAGTGCTGCGAGGTCGATATAGCCACCGTCGACGCCGTACTGGGCCACGAAGCCCGGTGCGTCCGCACCGCCGTGGTCGGCGGCGAGGACGATCAGCGTCTGGTCCAGGCCCACGGTCTCGTCGACGAATGCGAACAGGTCGGCGAGCGTCCGATCGAGCCGGGCGAAGTTGTCCTCCGCCTCCAGGCTCGACGGACCGAACAGGTGGCCGACGTAATCGGTCGCCGAGAAGCTGATCGACAGGTAGTCCGGCACCTCGTCCTGGCCGAGGTCTTCTTCGGCGATCAGGGTCTTCGCGAAATCGGCCACGATCTCGTCGCCGGCCGGGCTGAGCGTCAGCAGCGTGCCGTAGAGTTCCCCGTCGGCGGCGCCGTACGGGTGAGGAAAAGTGCGGCCGTACGGGCCGAGGCTCGTCTCCCATTCCTGGTCGTCGGCGTCGCCGAAAAGGTAGTCGGAGCGGGGGCGGCTCAGTGTCCAGGACTCGTTCGCCCACGAGTCGATCAGGCCTTTATCCTGCCAGCGCTCGACCCACGCGGGGTAGTCGTCCACGTAGTAAGTGGACGTCACCATCCGCTGGTCGCCTTTGGAAAACCAGTACGCCGTTCCGGCATGGCCGGCCATCGAGATTGCGCCACGATCCTTGACCGAGACGCCGAATACCTTTGCCTTCGGCCCGAAATGCATTGCGATCTCGTCGGAGATCGTGGTCGTCCGGATCGCCCGCGGCGAACGACCCTGGGTCGTCGCTGCCCGCTGGGTCGGGTCGATCTCGGTTTCGGCGTCGACGCCGGCGGCGCCGATGAGCGGGTAGTCGGCATCCTGAACGTTGTAGACGTCCGCGTTGGTCGCGCGATCGAACCAGACGTTGGCGACCATTCCATGCACCGCGGGGTCCGTACCGGTCGCGAGCGTCGTGTGCCCGACGATGGTTTCGGTGTTCGCATGCCGGTGATGGGCATCGGCGTACCACAGACCGTCCTCGATCAGTCTCCGGAAGCCGTCCTCGCCGAGCAGGTGATCGAAGCGGTGCAGATAATCACCGCGAAACTGATCGACGGTAATCTGCAGCACCAGCTTCGGTTGCTGCTGGGCATGCACAGGCAGCGACCATGCCACGGTCGCGGCTACTGCAACGATGATTCCCCTGACGTTCGCCTTCATACGCCGCTCCTCTCTATCCTTGCAGGTCTGACCGCAAAGGAACGCGCCCGGCGATCGTGCCGGGCGCGCACTCTGTTGCGGTTTTGGGGCACTACTGCCGCGGTGGCGCTTGTAATTCCTTCAGTACCGCGTCGATGCTCAACGAACCGCCACGGGTCGGCGGGAATTCCTCGAACGTATCGAGGAACTTCTGGACGGCAGCCTGTGCCGGCACGAATGTCCACATCTGGTCTGCATAGAATTGCCGGATATACATCGATGAATCCGGGCTCACTTCATACGGGTCCATCCTGAGATTGATGATCAACGGCCAGCTCGGCGTCTTGCGATACGCCTCGTTTATCGATCCCTCCATGATGGTCCAGTGAATCTTCCAGTCGTTGTAACGCAGCGCGTTCAGATTCCCCGCGGCATCGAAGTAGAAGATTTCGTCACGTGCGCTTTCGCCCTCGCCCTTCAGGAGCGCCGTCTGGTCGTAACCGTCCAGGTGCACCTTGAAGCTTTTCCCGTTGGCTCGGTAACCACCTTTCTTCAGCTTCTCCTTGACGTCCGGTGCACCCGCTGCGGCCAGCAAGGTCGGCATCCAGTCTTCATGAGAGAAGATGTCGTTGATGATGGTGCCGGGCTCGACAGTGCCGGGCCAGCGCACCATCTGCGGCACGCGGAAACCGCCTTCCCAGGTCGTGCCTTTTTCACCACGGAACGGCGTCGTGCCTCCGTCCGGCCAGGTGAACTTCTCGGCGCCATTATCCGTGCTGAAGACGACGATCGTGTTGTCGGCAACGCCCAGCTCCTCGAGCTTGGCCAGGAGTTCGCCGACGTCGTCGTCGAGCTGCATCATGCCGTCGGCGTACATGCCGTAGCCGGATTTGCCCTCGTATTCCTCGGGCAGGTGCGTCCACACGTGCATGCGCGTCGAGTTGTGCCAGATGAAGAACGGCTTGTCGTCCGCCACGGCCCGCTCCATGAAGTCGAGCGATGCGGCCAGGAACTCGTCGTCGACCGTCTTCATCCGCTCGCTGGTCAGCGGCCCGGTGTCCTCAATGCGGCCGTCGGCATAACTGTGCAGTACGCCACGCGGGCCGAAGCGCTTCCGGAACTCCGGATCGTCGGGGTAGAACTCACTTTCGGGTTCTTCCTCGGCATTCAGGTGATACAGGTTGCCGAAGAACTCGTCGAAACCGTGGTTGGTCGGCAAGTGCTCGTCCCGGTCACCGAGGTGGTTCTTGCCGAACTGGCCGGACGTGTAGCCGAGCGGGGGCGTAGGCGTCCGTGAAAATTGCACCCTCGTTGGCGATGCGATCGATGTTCGGCGTGCTGCCGCCCATCAGGCCCTTGTGATAGGCGCTGATGTTCATCATGCCGACGTCGTCACCCCATATCACCAGGATGTTCGGCTTGTCCTGCGCCGATGCAGCGCCGCTGAACAGCAGCAACAAAGCCGTGAAATGCAGCAGCCCTTTCTTGAACGGAATACATTGCTTCATGCTTACCTCTCCCATCGCCAACTCGGTGGTCCTGCGTCAAATGACTCAATTGTTTTGTGCGGATGAGCGAAATTCTCATTGCCTGCACCGGCGGAATCGCCGATCAAAGTCGTACCAGAGCCTACCGCAGAATTGAGACGATTGCAGAACAGTCGTCCATATCCAACTTGACATTTGCCTCGGCAGACGACCCAGTCGGCCTGGTTTCACTTGCGCTCCGACGAGTAATTCGGTGCATTGCCGAGAAATGAACGCGGCACGTGGGACCACCTTCCGGGACGATAATGCAGCGGCACGGAGAGTGGACGTCTCACCGCGGGCGCCGGTGTGTTTTGCCCTCACGGTCGTGCCGGCGGGATTTCAAGCCAAAGACAGGGAATCACTTTGCGAGCGAAACCTAAAGTAGATTCTCGAGAATGTTTCCGCGGAAACGCGCTGCTGGATTACCCGGCGACCTGTTCCATATCCCGCCAGGAGAATTTCTCAGAAGGCCCGGAATTTCCGATGCTGCCATCCAGACCGCTTCGGATGGCCATCACGTTACAAAGGTTTTTCCAGGCGGGATACGTTATCCCGTTCTCCTCGGGTGATGTCGCGCCGGGGTGATCTGTGATTTCGGGCGAGCAAACCGTTCGCAGGGGACTCGCGATCGTCGGGTTCGCGGTCATGGGTCAGCATGGAACTGGCTGGAACCCGACGGGGTTCCAAACGGATAGCGTGCTCGTCCGCTTATGGACGAATATGCGATGGCAGGACGACCGTTGTCTCTCCAAAATCGTCGCCGGATTCGGCGTCATCTGCAGAAATCCCGTCCTCTCGCAGCGCTTGCATGACGCCGGTGACCCCGGACGTGTCCATCTGCCGCTCTATCGTATCGTCCATGTCGTCTTCATCGGTAACAGGGAGATCAGGATTGTCGGTCATTCCGGTGCTCTTTTTACAGGGATCGGCCAAGAAAGACGATTCTCCCGGAGACGGAACGACGACTCCAAGACTCCCATCACAATTGGTGACAGAGACGCTCGATCAGGCCCGGAGGTGAAACCGTCCGTTTCCGAATCGCGGCGAGAAAAGGCGACTGCCCGGAGCCAGGACACTTCCCCGCCCCAGGCACCTCACTATCGGAGCCAGCCGGTGTCACGGAAACCCGCGTACGGTCGCGTCAGCCGATCTCAGTCGCCGCCTGCCTGCTCCATCGCCTGCTTCTCGATCTTCGCCCAGGAATCCCGCAGCGTGACGATGCGGTTGAATACGGGCGATTCCTCCCGGGAGTCCGGATCCGGCGTGAAGTAGCCGAGCCGCTCGAATTGCACGGCCTCGCCCGGCACGAGACCGGCGATGCCGGGCTCGACCCGCGCAGACGCCGTCCGGAGCGACTCCGGATTGAGGTCTTCGTGCCAGTCGTGACGACTGCCCGGCGCCGCCGCCGTGAAGAGTCGGTCGTACAGGCGCACTTCGGCGGCCATGGCATGGTCCGCCGACACCCAGTGGATCGTGCCCTTCACCTTTCGCTGCGCGCCCGCCGCGCCGCTGCGGGTTTCGGGGTCGTAGCTGCACAGCAACTCGACGACGTTACCGTCGGCATCCTTCAGGACCTCGTCGCAGCGGATGATGTAGGCGTAACGCAGCCGCACCTCGCCGCCCGGACGCAGGCGGAAGAACTTCCTCGGTGGGTCCTCCATGAAGTCGTCGCGATCGATGTACAGCGTCGCCGAGAAAGGCAGTTCGCGTTCGCCCATGGTCGGGTCGTTGGGGTGATTCTGCGCGACCATCTGCTCCACCCGGCCTTCCGGGTAGTTGGTGATCGTGACCTTCAGCGGATCGAGTACGCCCATGACCCGCGGCGCCGACGGATCCAGAACCTCGCGCACGGTCGCTTCGAGGAAGCCCATTTCGATGAGCTTCGTCTTCTTCGTGATGCCGACACGACGCGAGAATTCCCGTATCGCGACGGGCGGATAACCACGCCGGCGCATGCCCGCGAGAGTCGGCATGCGGGGGTCGTCCCAGCCGGCGACGGTCCCGCGCTGCACGAGTTCTGCGAGACGTCGCTTACTGGTGACGGTGTAGGCGAGATTCGTGCGCGAGAACTCGTACTGACGCGGCCGATGGGGCAGGTCGAGTTGATCCAGCAGCCAATCGTACAGCGGACGGTGATCCTCGAATTCCAGCGTGCACAGCGAATGAGTGATGCCCTCGAAAGCGTCCGACAGTCCATGGGCGAAGTCGTACATCGGATAGATACACCACTTGTCGCCGGTCCGCTGGTGCGCGATGTGCCGGATGCGGTACAGCGTGGGATCGCGCATGTGGATGTTGGGTGCGGCCATGTCGATCTTCGCCCGGAGCACTTTCTCGCCATCGGCGAATTCGCCGGCCCGCATACGCTCGAAGAGATCCAGATTCTCCTCGACGCTGCGGCCGCGCCAGGGGCTCTCCCGCCCCGGCTCGGTCAGCGTGCCCCGGTATTCGCGGATCTCGTCGGCGCCGAGGTCGTCCACATAGGCCTTGCCCTGGCGAATGAGATCGACGGCGCAGTCGTACAGCCTGTCGAAATAGTCGGACGCATGCGTCAGGCGGTCGCCCCAGTCGAATCCGAGCCAGCGGATGTCGGCCTCGATGGCGCGGACGAATTCGATGCTTTCCTTGCCCGGATTCGTGTCGTCGAAGCGCAGATAGGTAATGCCGTCGTTCTCTTCGGCGACGCCGAAGTTCAGGCAGATCGAGGTGGCGTGGCCGATGTGCAGATAACCATTCGGTTCCGGCGGGAAGCGGGTGACCACGTGGCCATCATGCTTACCGGCGGCAATATCCTCGGCGATGATCTGCCGGATGAAGTCCTGTCCGGCGGGCCTGTTATCGGACATGAGGCTGGGAACGCTCTGCGGCTGGCGAAGATCCGAAGCGCGCTATTGTACGGTAATCCGCCCGGCGCGTGGCGAGCCGTCTGTCGCGTCGACGGGGCGAGATCCGGCTTGCTGTTGCTCCTGAACAACAAGTACACGGTTCACTATCAATTAGGTCTACGACTGAAAGATTGTATACAACGCCCCACAAGTCATTGGTTGAAGCGCAATTTTTCTGGACTATTCCGAAAGCTTTTGTATACGATAGCCCGATCCCGTCAAGAGTCGGTATCGGCCATGTGTGGCGAAACCTACACGGTCGCGGACGCGCCAGACCGGATCAATGCAGCTGACCAGGAGAGAGATCGATATGCGTGCCAGAAGCCTGCTGTGCGGCGTCGCGAGCGTGCTCGCGCTGAACGCCGGTATCACCGTCCCCGCCGTGGCGCAGGAAGCGCAGGGCATCGAGGAGATCATCGTCACCGCCCGTCAGCGCGAGGAGACGCTGCAGGACGTGCCGGCCACCGTGACCGTGCTGACCGAAGGCCAGCTGGAGCGGGCCGGCGTCGAGCGCGCGGAGGACTTCATCAAGCTCACCCCCGGCGTCAGCCTCGTGGATGCGGCCGAGGTCGGTGACACCCAGATCAACATCCGCGGCCTGAATGGCGCTCGCGACGCGGAAAACAGCGTGGCATTCATCATCGACGGCGTGCTGATGACGAACCCGGCGGCGTTCAACCGGGAATTCTCCAACCTGCAGCAGATCGAAATCCTGAAGGGCCCCCAGGGCGCCGTGTACGGGCGTAACGCCGCGGCGGGCGCGGTCATCGTCACGACGCGGATGCCCGGCGACGATCTGGGCGGCAACCTCAAGGTGAGCGCGGCCGGCGACAGCAGCTACTACGCGGCCGGG
>JARRPZ010000114.1:0-21965 GCA_037382365.1 Gammaproteobacteria bacterium | reverse complement strand
CAGGCACGGCCGTACTCAGGGAGATTGCCATGCGACAGCAGCTGCTCGCGGCGCTCGATTTTCCGAGGAGCCGGGTCCTCGCCCTGATCGAGGAACGCGGATGCCCGGGCGCACAATTCGGGGCAGACGACGAGGACTGCGGCGCCTGCGAAATCAATCGTGAGTGCCACTGGCTGACTCTCCTGAACGAGGACTCCGGTTTTGCCGAGAAAGCCGCTTACACGGTCAACGCGTCATTGCGTTATGGCGTACAGCTGATCGGGGACATGAGCAGGGACGCGACCCACGACCCGGCGAACTGCACCTGCGACGCCTGCGAGTGGCTCCGGGCAGCCGAGCAGCTGATCGCCGAATTCGAAGAGACGCTGCCGGCGAATCCGTTCCGGCCGACGCACTGATCGCGGGTACGACAATTCCCATCGTCGATGCCTTCGCCATCGTGGCGTGACGGCGCCGAACGAATCCGTATGAGCCACGCCGCCGACTCCACGACTTCGCACTGGCCGTTCGCCCTGGCGGCGCTCCTGATCTGCGTCGGCGCAGCGAACGGCGCGCTCGGGGCGATGGAAGCCGAAGAGGGCGCCGACTTCGACCTGCGGCGCGCGCGCATCAAGATGGAAGGACACCTGTTCGATCCGCGTGTGGGCTTTTATTTCGAACACGAGCTGTCGGGCGACCGCCCCCTGCTGGACCTGCGGCTCGACGTGCGCTTCAGCGACAGCTTCCGCATGCGCGCAGGCCAGTACAAGGTACTGTATAACCGCGAGCGGGTGGACTCGTCGGGGAAGCAGCAGTTCGTCGAACGCTCCATCGCGACATATGCCTTCACGCTGGACCGCCAGCGCGGTATCACCCTCACGAAACGTCTTGCCGCTTCGACCCGCGCCGATACGGAACTGATGGGTGGTCTGTTCGAGGGCGACGGTCGCAGCCCCGGGCCTCGCGGCGACGAGCCGATGGCCGTATTGCGCTGGCAGTGGAATTTCCTCGGCCGCTCGCTCGGATTCTCCCAGAGTGACGTCGCGCTTCGCGACGTGCCGGCGGCTTCGCTGTCCCTCGCCGCGGCGACGGTTCGCGGGCCCTACACCCGCTTCTCATCGTCCGGTGGCGGCCAGCTGGACGGTTTCGAATCCGGGGGTGACGAACGCTACACGCTGGATCAGTGGCAACAGGGATTTGCCTGGCAGTATCGCGGGATGTCGGTGCAGCAGGAATATCACGAGAAACGCATCGAAGACCACGAATCCGGGCGACGTTCGAAGCTGGAAGGCGGCTACCTCCAGTTCGGCAAACTCTGGCCCGTCCGCATCGCCTCCCGACGGCGCGGGCTGGAACTGGCCGGCCGTTACGCCAGGGTCGAATGGCGGAATACACCGGTGGACCGCACACAGACGGAACTGAGTCTCGTGACCAATCTGTTCATCACCGGCCACGACAATAAGCTGAGCCTGGACGTCAGCCGACTGGAGGTCCGCCAGCCCGGCCTCGGAAGCCAAGACGATTTCCGACTACGTATCCAGTGGGACGTGAGCCTGTGACTGGATCGACTGCGCGCGCCACGATTAGAAAGAGACGCAGGCCGACAGGCCTCGACCGGGCAGCAGGCAGCGGTCGTCAGAACTGCATGCCCAGATACGCCAGCGGTCCGCGTCGCGTCGCGTCGTAGACGCCACGCAGGGACGAATCGAGGCCCTCGAGCCGGATCGTGTAGAAATTGAAGCCGACTCCGGCGGTGAAGTGCTCGCCGAAATCCCGTTCGAGGCGCACGGCGAAGTAACCCATCGTGCCCTCGTACCGGTCGAACTCGAGCGCGAAGACGCGAGCCTCCGCCTGCACGGACCAGTGATTGGCCAGCCCGACGCTGCCGAACGCACCGATCGTCGGCAGCGGCACCTCCGTCTCGAGCTCGACCCTCTGATTGGTCTCGTCAGCAAAGAGCACGATCTCCGAACGACTGTAGTGCACGCCGGCGGACAGGCCGAGTTCTTTCTGGCCGTCACGCATGAGGGAGTAGCCGTAGACGAACTGCAGCGTCTCGCTGTCGCTGGTCGTCTCCACCGACGTACCGGCGGGGAATACCTCTTCCCCCACCGTCAGGTCCTCCTCCAGCACCGCCCGGGAGCGGCGGTCGAAGCCGAAATAGCCGATCTCCAGGCGATGATAGAAAGCGAAGCGCATGACGAGGTCCGCCTGCAGCACGGTATCCCGATCCGGCACGCCGAGGACGGACTCGACGTCCACTTTGTCACCGGGACGTCCCTCGCTGCTGAAGCGCTGCACGGTGCTGTCGACCGTGCTGTTGAAAGCACCGATCCTCAGCTCGACCGACCTCGGCGCACCGCGCGCCGGATCGTAGCGGCGAGGACGGAAGACGTCGACGTTGTAGGCCACGCCGACGGAGGCGGACAGCACCTTGTCCTTGTCGACGATCGGGCTCTCGGTGACCGCCGAATCGAGGAACTCGAGCCCCAGCTTGCCGTTCAGCATCCAGTGCTCACCGAGCCGGTAACCGACGCGCAGCGCGACGTAGGGGTTCAGCACCGCGCCCGGTTGGTAGGTCGGCCGCCCGGGTATGGTCTCGTTGTCATTTACGCCGAAATAATAATCCGCATACGTATCGCTGAGATACTTCAGTTCCACCGACGGGACGACATAGCCCCATTCATATTGCCGAGGCAGCGAAAACTGAAGCTCCGCCGAGTAGCCGTCGCGCCGGCCGATCAAGCCGCCGTAGGCGCTCAACCCGACGTGGACCGGGAATCTCCGGTAACCGATCGTCGGACCGGTCTCCAGCGTCCAGCCACGATCGACGAGGCCGATCACCTCTTCGTTGTCGGTGCTGCCCAGCCCCAGGGTCTGTACCCGGGCGAGGAATCCGAATTCCCACTCGTTGTCCGTCACGTAACGGACGCCGAAGTTGCCGTCCCGGATCACGAACCAGTTGCGGGTGAAAGCCGGGTGTTCCAGGGTCGTCAGGTAGGGATACGCGAAGCCGGACGAATCGGCACCCGCGAACGGATTCTCGCCGAGCGACAACCCGACGCCCAGCGCATAGTCGTTGAGATCCGTTCGCCGCACGGACTCGAGGACGTTCTCGGCCTGGAGCAGAGAAGCCGAGAGCATGATGATACCGACGCACCACAGTCTGGTCCGGCTGCAACTGATCCTGTTCATCGGTGATCCGGCGCCCCCGACATCGAAATAGCGACCACTGCGGTTACCGCAGCCTAGTTTGCCACAGTGTGGGGACCGATCCGATCAGGAATCCGCGGGTCAGGAGCAAGTCACCGATTCCGGACGACTTGCCCGACTATCACGGGTTCTCGCTCCCGCGTCCCGCGCGCCAGGATTTGTAAGTGCCGTAGCGGCTGCGATGGACCGGCTCGTCGCCGGGCGAGCCGGTCGGGACCGTGATTACAGAGGGTCCTAGTCGCCCGTCTAGTCGAAAAGCCGAAAGCTCGGGGTCGAGTCGACGTACAGTTCCCGGTCATTCAACGGATTCGTCGGCCGGTTGTTGTGATCGTAAATCGCCCGGAAGCGCTCGATCTGGCCTGCCGATAACTCGGTGGGGACTTTCTTGATCATCCACTTCACGCCTTCGGTACAGGGCGGCGTGGTCAGTGAGCCCGAGTAATGGTAGAAGCCATCCTCCGCTTCCGTAAGCAGTGACTGCGCAAAGGACTCGGGCAGCTGCGTGCGGTTCGAATCTCCCTCGCCCTCCGGCAGCGACGACCAGAGCGACCCGATCGCGGGATTATAGGCACCGGAGCGTACCAGCACGCCCAGCACCGCGAGCGAACCGTCGGCGGCCTCGTGGACGAAGTGAATCTCCATCGGCAGGTGCTCGCCATTCACTGTGTGCTCGCTCGGCGAGTGGAAGTGAAACTGCTGCAGCGAGTACGATTTTTTGTCAATCCGCAGGGCCCTGGGTAGCTTCACATTGACCTGCACCGTATGCCCGTTGTCGAGTTCTTCCAGCACTTCTTTCTGGGTCAACACTTCGACCGCGTGTTCGCTCAGCCGGTGCACGGCAATATCGGGCAATTTCTTCTCGACCGGGGACGCGAGGTCGATGGGTGACTGCCGGCGCCCCTCGGCACACTGTCGCCAATCGGACTGCATCGCGCCCCACCGCGCCGGACCATTCTCGTCCTCGTACCCCCAGTGGACTTCTGCGTGCGCCTCGTCGGCACCGTGGGACTCGGCAGCCTCGACGCCGTGTGTCCGCGACGTACTGCCGTCGCACCCGGCCAGGAACATCGCCCCGGTCGTCGCTAACAGCACGCTGTATTTCAAAGTTTTGCGAGAACTGGCATTCATAGCGGGCTCCTTGTATACGCGGTCGAGCGTCATGGCTTGAATCGGATCGCCGTCGGAGTCCCTCCCGACGAGTCATCAGCGGGATACGACCGGCAGATTACCAACCTTTCACGAAGATCGCCGACCATTCCTCTTCGGTCATCATCTCGCGCAGCGCGAACCGGGCGTCGAGGGCACGTTTCTGTGAGACATCCCACGCCGAGTTCAAATCGCCGAGCACCGCCAGCGCTTCCTCACGGTTGTTCACGTGATCTTCGTACAGCCCGTTCAGTTCCCGTCCCGACTCCGCGAATACCGCTTCGAACTCCTCCACGTCCTCCTTCAGCCGCTCGAGCGTCGCCGCCACAGTCCGGGCCCGTGCTTCGTCTTCGATCACCATCGCCGCCTGTTCTCCGAGACCGTCGACATCGGATGAGGTCAGAATCATGCCACCGCCCGCGCCGGCGCCGCTCAGGAAATACCATGCCAAGAGTGCCAGGATCATCTCAGCTCCCTTTCGCCAGCCCGCGATACATCAGTTTGCGCAGATCCAACCGCTCCAGCTGGAAAGCCGAGATCTCGGCCCACTCATCGGCTGTGGTCGTCTGCTTCATCTCGGTAATCAGGTCGACCAGTGCTTTCTGGCCGGTCGCACGCTGGCGGTTGTAGTCGGCGAGCTGCGCCTCGAAATCGCTGCGTTCCGCCCCGTAGTCCGCATTCAGCCGCGCCATCTGCTGCTTATGCGCCAGAATCTGCCCGGCCAGAGCTCGGACGATCCTTTCTCGCTCGGCGAGCAGATCGATGAATCGACGCGCGCGCTCGGGCTCCCCGATCGTCGAGCGAACGAGGTCGAGCTCTTCGGCTTTCGACGCGGCGATTTGCTGCTCGATACGCGCCGGATCCGGCACAGGTCTCTGAAAAGCGCAAGCTGCGATCAGAAGCGCCGAAGCGGTAACGAGCGCAATGCCGAAAGCCGTTGCACTGGTGTTGCTTGCTACTCTGCCGTTCATGGCTCCACTCTTCGGGCCACATTCGCATCGTAGAGAGGGTCCCGATCTGCGTCAGGCTACCTTCCTCGCAGGCCGGCGTACAGGGGGTTATTCGCGTCTGCGCAAAGCCGGCTCACCCGGTGGGGATTCCCTATCAGCTCGGATCTGCTCTCGCCAATTCACAACACCGAATGAGATCTGGTACGGGCGCCGGCATCAAACGGTGCGAGGCGGGCGCATGGTCGCCGTCAGCGTCGGCAGGATATCCGCAAACCAGGCACAATTCAGACCGAGCGTCTCATCGAGCTGCAGGTCTCGTGTCCCCACATCCAGGCGCGCGGAGTGGATACCTGCCAGCATCCATTTGAAGTCGCTTTCCGGCCCTGTGTCACTGCTCGAACGGACGACCACGGGTGCGCCGCTCATGCCCCTGTGGGTGCGGGCATCGGTCAGGAAATAACCCTGACCCTGGAATCGAAGATCGAAACAGGATGCTGCGATTCCATGTCGAGCCACCGGCAAGTGATGCAGTGTATCGTGGAACCCCAGCGGGAAGCCGACGATCAATAATGCCGTGCCAATTTCGACACCGCGCATCCCGATCATATGATTCAGGTCGAAAGACCGATAAGTCACACCAGCCGGTAGTGCATTGCGGTCCACCTCTATGGCCGCAACGTCCACAGACCCTCCCTCGTCCGCACCCTGCCGCCAGATGCTCGTGCCGTCTCGATAAAGAGGTATGGAGAAATCGACCGATTGCGCCAGGTTGTTCGCATCCGTATGGAGTTCGATCAGTATCCTGTCGGGATAGTGCGAGCTCGTATCGTCCCTGAGAACATGGCGGCTGGTAACGAGAAACAGCTGCTCGCCGCAGGAATAGAAGAATCCGCTGGCATTGGTGAGATGCTGCTGGTCCTGGAGAGTCGTCACCTTGGTGACGGCCAACAGCAGCGGATCAGTCATTTCGCCGAATGCGGCGATCCGGCCGCATGCTGCAGGATTTGTCGTGCGCCCGATCTCGCCGACTCTTCATAATCTTGCCCTTGCTTCGCTGACTCGCAGCGCCATGCCGTCCGTTATTCGACCGTTCAGGGACAGGGACTCGTCCACCCGTCGATTGCGCGCTGAGACACGAACAGCCTCTGGAGTCTTGATCCGAACAGGGGTGCTGCGGCCAGCCCGACGTCGGCTTGGCTGTATGGACACGGTACAGGAAGCCGGTGGTAATGACACCAACTATCGTATCGATCCGGACAACGGCGTGGACCCGGTTCAACAGCGACGGGACCCGCACGGCAACTCGGTTGCCGTTCGCCCATTCTTGACGCAGCGGCCTGGCCATGCACGCCGAAATCCTCGCGGGTATCCGCCAATAGTCGGCAATGGACGTGCAATTCCGAGGCCATCAGGAGTAGACTGGATCGCTCTGCTGCCGCTTATCGAGCTTAAGGGCTGCCTGGCCCCTATCCTCCATTTTCGGATCCGGATTCACCAGGAGGAACGATGAGCACCGAACTCCACGTATTGAATATTCTTCTCGTAGTCCCGGAAGACGGCTGAATCGGCGTGACGGATGACAACTATGAAATCGTGTCGGTGGAGCCTTCGGATCCGCCGGCAGACACGGTCGGGACGGGCTGGCACTGTTACACCATACGGCAAGGCGATAACACGATTCGCGGCTACCAGCGGGGAGACATCCGGATTGTCACCCAGGCCGTGGAAGAAATCGTCTCACGGCTGAATGATCGACGATACGGCAAGAACGGGCGCGTTCACCTGGCGACGATACGGCAAGAACGGGCGCGTTCACCTGGTGATGTCGTCACAGAGCAAGAAAGCCCGGCGCCAGTAGCCAGGCGACGAAATAACTCTCTGTCGGTCAATAGTCTGGTATAGTCCGCCGCATCCTGGCGCACATCGATCTGCGCCACTCACTACGCGGCGCAATCCTGCGACAGGCGTAGCCAATCGAGATTCCAGACCTGGATCGAAACCTTAGTGGTATCGCGCCGCTATCGTATCAGGCGGTTTCGGAGCAAATACCCCAGTGTTATTCAATCAACTTGGCCTTACGGCCGAACTGCTTCGTGCGGTCGACGAACAGGGATACCAGACGGCGACCCCGATCCAGCAGCAGGCAATACCCCTGATTCTCGCCGGTCGCGACATCCTCGCAGGCGCCCAGACGGGCACCGGCAAGACGGCAGCATTCACACTGCCCATGCTGCAGCGTCTCCAGCAGGGTACCGTCGATCGGCGGCGGATTCGTGCTCTGGTACTCACACCCACCCGGGAACTGGCAGCCCAGGTCGCCGACAGCGTGCGCTGTTACGGGAAGTACCTGCCATTCCGCGCCGCCGTCATTTATGGCGGTGTCAGCGTCAACACGCAGATTGCGCGGTTGCGTCAGGGTGTCGACGTCGTTGTCGCAACGCCCGGACGACTTCTGGATCACTTGCGGCAGGGGACTGTCGATCTTTCCGCTGTCCAGTGCCTCGTCCTCGATGAAGCCGATCGGATGCTCGATATGGGCTTCATTCGCGATATTCGCAAGATCCTGAGAGTCTTGCCCGGTGGTCGTCAGAACCTGTTGTTCTCCGCCACCTTCTCGAAAGAAATTCGCCTCCTGGCGGCAGACCTCCTGAATTCCCCGACGGAGATAAGCGTTGCCGCACACGGGAAACCGGCCGAGGGTATTGACCAGGTCGTGTACCACGTCGATCGCCGGCGCAAGCGGGAACTGCTGTCGCACACCATTGGTGCGCAAGACTGGCAAAAGGTGCTGGTATTCACGCGTACCAAACACGGAGCCAACAGGCTCGCCGCCCAGCTCGAGTCTGATGGCCTCAAGTCGGCCGCGATTCACGGCAATAAATCCCAGGCAGCACGCGTGCGGGCCCTGGACAAATTCAAGACCGGCGATGTCAGGGTCCTGGTGGCAACCGACGTCGCAGCTCGGGGCCTCGACATCGAGCGACTGCCGCATGTCGTCAACTTCGAACTGCCACACGTACCGGAAGATTACGTGCACCGCATAGGCCGCACCGCCCGCGCCGGACAAACGGGTCATGCTGTTTCGCTCGTCTGTGTCGACGAACACAGATTGCTGGCGGACATCGAAAAGCTGCTGCAGACGAATATCAGCAAGAAGACAGTAGCTGGTTACGAGCCGGACCCACGAATCAAAGCCGAGCCCATTACCACCGCTCGGAGACAGAACCCCTCCCCAAGGAGGAGGAAGCGAGGGAATACAGGTGGTCCAGCTCCGTCGAAGAGCGGCAGGACTGCCAGGCGTCAGGCCTCCGCGTCTTGATTCCTGCCCGGTCCCCGGAGACATCGACGACCTCGAGTCGGCCGGCGGCTGTGACGACGCCAAATTCCTCCGGGTCGATGGCCGTGTTGCGTGACCGTGGTTCAGCCGAGAAGCAGCCCGATTTCTTCTCCATGCGCCTTGAATTGGAATAGAATCGGGTGCGCTCACTTTTTGCGCTCAGACAGGCCCAGGTGAGACGTGATTCCCTGATTTTCGCGTGTCGTTCAATGGTAGAACATCAACTTCCCAAGCTGCGGATGAGGCTCCGATTTCCGTCCGGCACTCCAGGCAAATTGCCATTATCGACGCTGTGTAAGTTGCGGCGCTGAAAGTGTACGGAGCACCCGCGATCGTGTCGTCGATCCGAGCTTTGGCAGCGCTGCCGATGGCGTTTCTTGCAGCGCTGATCCTCGTCAGCAATGTCGAGGCGCAGCAGCTGTTTCAGCCGCCAGGCGCCAACCTCACCTTCGGCGACGTCACCCACGGTATGCGGGCGCAGTCGGCATCGACCAACCCCGCCGCCGCCGCGGCCGACCTCGCGCGCGAGGGTGATGCGGCCAGGTCGGGCACGGTCGTATCCGCAGCCGGCGGCATCGAGTACGGCAACGTCCAGGAGATCTGGGATTACTACGACCGCTTGTCGCAGGCATTTTCCACGAGCGACCCCGGCGAAGATATCGGGGGACCCGGCCAAAACCCCGGCGGAAAGCCCGACGACGGTATCGATCTCGGCGACATCTGGGACATTCTCGGTCCGGATATCGATGATGCGGTGGACAGTGTGGTCAACCAGGTCGCCACGCAGGCGGCCGCGCTCGCGTTGATCGCGACAGAGGGCTACGGCAAGGCCTGGGTGGCCGCCGACGCACCGTTCGTGTTCAAGAACGAACGCCTCGGCGGTGCATGGACACTGCAGGTGCACTGGTCGGGTACGGCGCGAGCGTTCGGGCTGGCCGAGGAGATCGATTTCTCGCGGGAGCAGGCCAACACGGCCATCGAGGACTGGTTCCGTACCGAGATAGCGGAACGGCCGAATACGCTGCGGATCGGCGACCAGGTACGCCTCGTCGTCGATGCGCTCGGCAACGTGAGCTTCTCACTCCAGAACGACAGCCTTCTCCTGGCGAAGTCATCGCAGCTTACCGCGCTGTCGGTCGGCTACGGGCGCGAACTGTGGTCCGGCAGCGGCGCGACCCTGTACGCGGGTCTCGAAGCCCATCTCTATCAGATGCGGCTCTCTCGCTACGGCGTTCGCTTCGGCGACATCACCAATTCTGAAGAGCTGTTCGACGAGATCCGCAATGCCGACTTCGAACAGGACACGCGTCTGGGCCTCGACCTCGGCATCTTGTGGGTCGCCGACAACTACCAGCTCGGTGTGCAGCTCCGGAGCATCAACGAGCCGAACTTCAGTTTTCCGGATCTGAACATTCCCACGCTGTCGAACCAGGAACTGATGCAGCTACTCGAAGCGGACACGATCTATACGATGGAGCGGCAGCTCAAGCTCGAGGCCTCGTGGTTTCTGCAGGATCGGCGCTGGTCCTTTCACCTGGCCGGAGACGGCAATGCCGCGAAAGATCCGGTCGGTGACGAGTTTCAGTGGCTGACGGCGAGCGTCGGCTACAGCACGCGGAGCGCATGGCTTCCCGGATTACGCCTCGGTTATCGCCGGAATCTCGTCGGCACCGAGAAGACGTACGCGAGTCTTGGCGCCACACTGCTCAAATACGTCAATATCGATATCGCCTCGGCACTCGACACGACCGAGATAGATGGTCAGACACTGCCCGAAAGTCTGATTGCCAGTATCGGCTTCCAGGTGTCCTGGTAGGGCGTCGCCGTCTCGGGGACATCAGGTAGCAGCGCCCAACGGACTCTTGATGAAGCGATTCCGGATTCTGACCGGGCTTCTGCTCTGCCTGCCCGTGTGCTCGCTGGCCCAGGGCGGACCGGACGACGCAGAATTCGATCTTTCCGTGGGCGGCGTCGCAGAGATGACGGCGGATGGCGGATTTGAGTTGGGCGACGTCGATTTCGCCGGCAATCCGGCTCACGATATCCTGGGATGGTGGCCCGAGGATCTGATCCTGGCGCCGATACCCGGCTATTCGCCGCAGCTGGGCTGGACGCTCGCCCTCGGCGGCGGCTACTTCCTCGGCGAGCAGGTCGAAGGCGGTGCGCCACCCTCGCTTCTCAGCGGCTTCGGTTTCATCGCCGATAACGGCAGTATCGCCTACGGTGCCGGCGGCAAATTTAACCTGGCCGAAGACCGGGTCCGACTCCTCGCGGGCGCAGCCTACATGGACATCCGCTATCGTTTCTACGGGATCGGCAGCGGCGGCAACGAGGGCGGTCTGTCGCTCGACGTCCTGCAGGAGGCGCCGATGTACTTCGGCTCGGCGAGCTATCGAGTGTGGCGCAGGCTCTTCGCAGGCCTCGGGTTTCTCGGCGGCAACGTCAAGACGCGGCCGAGAATCATGTTCGACGGTCCGCTGCCGTTTTTCGACCCGACGCTGGATCTGGACATTGCTGCGATAACTGTGCCGATCAGGTGGGATTCTCGCGATCACGAGCAGTTTCCCCGAAATGGCTGGTACGTCAACGGACGCACGATGCTGTTCCGTGAGAGCGTTGGCAGCGACTTCGACGCCGAGACCTTCGAACTCGGCGTCAATCGCTACCTGCCCGTGCGCGAGGAGGACGTGATCGCCTTGCGAGCCTACGTACGGTCGACGAGCGGCGATGCGCCGTTCTTCCTCCTGAGCACGTTCGGCGGCAGTAAGGACCTGCGCGGCTACCCGGCCGGCCGTTATCGCGACCGCATGATGTACGCCATGCAGGGCGAGTACCGCTGGCACGTCGGCGATCGCTGGATCCTCACGGGCTTCGCGGGCTTCGGCGAGGTGGCGAACGACTTCAGCGACTTCGGCGACAACTTTCTGCCAGCGACTGGCATCGGTATGAGATTCGTACTGTCACAGAAACATCGGATCTCACTGTCCGCCGATCTGGCGACCGGTAAGGAAGGCACCGAGTTCTACTTCGGCGTGGGTGAGGCCTTTTAGCCGACCCGGCGACTTGTTCCGGGGCGCGATCGATGGCCGTAACGATATAGGCACCTGGCCGGCTGCCGGAAGGCTGGCTGGCCGTGCAGCACAACTGCTTGCTTCTGCCCTTGTTTCAACAGGGGAAAACTATGGTGCCGGAACGGCTCTCGTCCTGCCTGAGGGGGCCAAGGCCAATAGCGCTATTCCCGCCAGCGCGGAAACGACGGATGCCAGGAAGATACCAAGCTTGGCGCTGTCGACGAGATTCTCGCTGAAGGAAAGATTGGCGATGAAAAGCGCCATCGTAAAGCCGATCCCGGCGAGCAGGCCGCCCCCAGCCAGTGTCAGCCACCCCAGCTCCGGGGGACGTACTGCAATCCTTGACCACACCGCCAACCAGCTGAACGCAAGGATGCCGACGGGCTTCCCGATGACGAAGGCGAGAAGAATGGCGAGTGTTACAGCGCCGTCGAGACTCTCGAGCGACAGTGTTACCCCGGCATTCGCGAAGGCGAACAAGGGCATGACGACGAAGGCGACCCATGGGTGCAGCAGCATTTCCAATCGCTCGACCGGGGACAACGTTTCACGTGCTGCGCGCTCGGCGACTTGAAGCGTCTGGCGGTCTTTTGTGCCGCCACCGCCTTCGTGGCTGTCGGGAACTGCGATGACCTGATCGAGGATGGCATGCAATCGGTCGTCGCTCACCCACCTGCGCGCCGGAGTCATCAACCCAAGTACGACGCCGGTAATCGTGGCGTGAACCCCCGATCCATCGACGGCGAGCCAAATAAGGGCGCCCATGAAGAAGAAAATCGGAAAACCGCGAAAGCCGATTAGCGCCATTGCGCGCACCAGGACGATGCCGATCCCACCGAGCGCGAGCAGGCCCCATTCGATTTGACTGCTATAGCCGAAAGCAACGACGAGAATGGCACCTATGTCGTCAACTATGGCCAGCGACAGCATAAAGATCCGCAGCTGTCGTGGAATCCGTGTCCCCAGCAACGCGAGGCAGCCGATGACAAACGCGGTATCGGTTGCCATTACGGTGCCCCAGCCGTGTTGGCCGGGTTGACCCGCTTGCATCATCAGATAGAGCACGGCGGGCACCAGCATTCCTCCCAGTGCGGCCGCTATCGACAGCGCTGCCATGCGAGGACTGCGTAGCTCGCCAAGTACCAACTCGCGCTTGAGTTCCAATGAAACAAGGAAGAAAAACAGCGTCATCAGCCCATCGTTGATCCAGTCTCTCAACGCACGGGCGAACTCCCAGGGCCCGACCTGGAGGCCGATTGAAGTTTCCCACAGGTTCGAGAAGGGATTCGCCAGAGGCGAGTTGGACAAAACGAGGGCGGCTACGGTGAATGTAAGAAGGACAGCACCACCGGCAGCTTCGACGGCCAGGAATCGCCCAAGCGGCTTTGTGAGCCGATCGAGCAACTCCTTGGGAAGGCGAATCGCAGGCGCGTCGCCTTGCTGATGGATTGTCACAGAAAGTACTCCACTCCTGCCGCGGTTCAATCCGATGTCAGCGTCATTACGATGTCTGCATACCGGGCGCAGTTCAATCCAAGCGCTTGTTCAAGGAGCAGGTCGCGGCTGCCCATATCGATGCGCACCGAATGCACGCCGAGAGGCATCCAGTGCAAGTCGCCGAGCTTCGGGCTGCAAGGAATCGAATCCGGGTCTGTTGCCGGCTAGTGTTCGTCGCAGACCCGTGTGTCCTTGCATCGACCTGCGTCACTGTTCATGACGATGCGCCGCGGATACGCGCGAAATCCCTGCTATTTGGACGTGGAAAACAGCGCTGCGTGCGCGCCTTTCGGGGCGCAATCGCATTACGAATCGCCGCCAGCCTTTCGAGCCCGTCTGGTATCAATCCTGGCAAAGCGGACCGCATCATCCAGGCGGTCATACTTGTATTCCTTGTAGAAATACACGTCCTTGGTGCCACGGGTAATGCCGTGTGCTTCCATCGTCTGTCTGTCTTTTTGATTCATTGTGGCCTCCCGAGGACACAAGCGTTCTGTCGTTTGCCGTAAGGTTTATTGCAGTCCCAGTCAGTGTCCGAGCGGCTGGTATTACCTGTCAGATAGCCATTTGCCGACACATTGATTGCCCCGCGAGTCTCGCCGAGTTGTCGGTAGCCTCCGTCGCACAGCCATCCTTTCCCATAAGTATTCGCACTCGCATTGGCCGGAGTGGTGTCCGCGATACCTTGTGCCCTCGCTGACCTCCAGAACCAGCGACAACCATTAGGGTCATCAGGGCCTGGGCGATACGATCCAGACGTGGATGAATTGTGTTCATGGGGTTGCTCCCCCGTTCGGATCCATGCCTTTCAGGAATTTGAACAGCTCGCTTTCCGTCGATAGAACCAGCGTCGTGTTTTCGGCGATGATGAACTTGTAGGACTCCATCGTCCGTGTGAATTCGTAGAATGCAACGGACTCGGCGTTCTGGTTGTATGCCCGGGCATAAATTTCGGTGGCTTTCGCGTCCGCCAGACCGCGAATCTCTTCGACCTCCCGGTACGCCTCGGATTGAATCTTGTTCAGATCACGAACGCGGTTACCGCGAATTCTGGCTGCCTCGCCATTGCCTTCCGACAGGAAGCGCTCGGCGATTTGTCGCCGTTCGCTGATCATGCGATCGTAGATTTTCGGCCGAACGCTCTCGTTGTAGTTGATGCGTTTGAAGCGGATATCGAGCAACTCGATACCGAATACCCGGACCTTGTCGGCGGCTGCGGCAAAAATCTCCTGTTCGACCAGCTTCCGCCCTTTCTGGATCGGCACCAGCGACCCCATATTGAGCTCGCGTTCCGCATCCGTCAGCAGCGCATCACGTAATGGCACTCGATCCCGGGTAGTGCGGATGATTTCGATCAGCTCGTGCTTGGCGACCGCGTTCCGGGTTTCGCTGCCGAGAATATCGTCGAGTCGCGACTGCGCACTGCGTTCGTCGCGAAGTCTGAGAAAGTACTGCAGCGGATCAGTAATCCGCCAGCGGGCGAACAAATCGACAGATATGTAGAGCTTGTCCTTGGTCGGCATGTCCGAAGGACTGCCGTCCCACTCCAGCACCCGCTTGTCGATGGAATTGACCTGTTGAATAAAGGGAACTTTGACTTTCAGGCCCGCGGTCGTCACCGGCTCGCCCACCGGTTTGCCGAACTGGGTGATGATCATCTGCTCGACTTCGCTGACCGTATAGATCGAACTGACCAGGACAAAGGCCGCAGCACCCAGTACCGCCAGCAGAGCGACCAGCTTGTTCATGGCGTGTCACCGTTTTGTGCATCGAGATTCAGTAGCGGCAGTATGTTCCGTGTCTGATCATCGACGATGATCTTCGAGCGGATGTCCGGCAAGACCGCCTGCAGGGTTTCGACGTAGATGCGGCGGCGCGTGACTTCCGGAGCCTTCGTGTATTCGGTCAGCAATGCGCTGAATCGGGCGACATCGCCTTCAGCCTCGTTGATGCGTTTGAGCCGGTAGCCGTCGGCCTCGCGGATTCGTTGATCCTTCTCGCCCTCGGCCAGGGGGATCACCTTGTTGTAGTCGCGGCGCGCCTCATTGATCAGTTTTTCTTTTTCCTGCTGGGCCTGGTTGACCTCGTTGAAGGACTCCTGAACCGGGCCCGGAGGATTGATGTTCTTGAGCTGCACCTGGTCGATGCTGATGCCGGCTTCGGATTCGATTTCCTGGCGCCCGATCGTAATCACCTCGTCTACTGTGCGGTCGCCGACGACTTCCCGCATGACTGACTCGGACACGTAGCGCAGGGTCGCGCCCGGCTCCCGGACTTCGAACAGAAACTTGACGGGGTCCGCAATGCGGTATTGAACGACCCACTCCACGAGTGCGGCGTTCAGATCACCGGTCACCATCTCCGTTTCGCGTTTGCCGTCAACCGGGCTTTGGTAGGGGTCCGTAGCGCCCGGCGTTGTGAATCCGAACTCCTGCTTCAATTGCCGCTTGACCGGCACGATGGTCGCCACATCAATCCCCAGGGGAAACTTGAAATGCAGGCCGGGCTGCACCTCTTTCAGGTACTTGCCGAATCGTTGCACGACCGCCACGGAATCGCTCGGAACCGTGTAGTACGCGGTCCACGCTCCGACAAGAAGCGCGGCCACTATTGCAGCAATGATCACGCTGCGCGAGCCGCCGCCCGGCATCATGTGCTTCAGCTGCGCCTGCCCCTGCCCGATCAGCTGCTCGAGTTCGCTGCCCGGACCGGGGCCACGGCTCGATGGTCCGCCCCTGTGGCCATTATCGGTTGTCTTTGGCATGCGAGTACTACCCTCTCTTTGTTTGGCCTGCAGACACGGGTTTATCCGACCCGGACCGGCATGCCTTCGTTCTCGCCGCGCTCGAGGGCCAGGCGATCGGCTGTTTCGCTATTTGTTTCCGGCGGGAATTCCCGGGAGATAACGACAGGCGAGGCAGCAGCAAAAGCGCAGGCGAAACAATCTTCGCCTGCGAAAGTAGAAGCCTTGCGTCACTAGGCCGCTTTTTGCTTCGCGGCTATTTTATGGAAGGTGGAGTTGGCAACTTCGTAGGACTTCACCCGCGGTGTTCCTTCAATCAGCTTTGACAGAAGCTTGGTGACTTCGGCGAAAGCTATGCGGTTGTATTTGTCCGCGCTTTCCTTGCTGTCCCACAGGCTCACGGCAAATGCGTCCTTGCCTGCCGGGTTAACGAAGGCAATTGCATCCTGGAATCCCTTCTGCTTGCGAAGCAAGGGCAGAATTTCTGCCTCCATCTGGTGGGTGAAATCCTTGCGGCTGTCTGGCTTGAGTTCTATCGATACTTGACGTGCGTACATGTCGTTCTCCGTCCTTGTGATCGGCCAACCGGGCACTTCAAATAATCAGTTTGGTTTAGTTTTATGAAGCCCTGTTGATCCATTAACCATACTCAGTTAATTAACTTGAATAGTCAAGTAATATCTGCAATTATTCTTTGTCTTTACTTAGATAGTAAATTACGGGGAACGGCAAATGGATGTTTGCACTGTCATCAAGGCGCGACTGCAGGAGCTGGGGCTCGAGCAAAAGGATCTGGCCGCCGCCGCCGAGGTGACGGAATCCTATATATCCCAGCTGCTGACCCGGAAGAAGTTACCGCCAGCACCGAATCGGACGGATATTTACGAGAAGATGGGCAGATTCCTGCGGCTATCAAACGGCGAGCTGGCAACGCTGGCCCGAGCGCAGCGGATGGACGAGTTCAGACGTAATTACGAGGAGCCGCAAGGAGCACTGTTGAAAGAGACCCGGGAACTGATACTGCAGAAATGCGTCCCGGCCCGTCAGCAGCAAATTCGGGAGATCTTCGAGAGGCAGCCTTTCGGCGAACTCGAGCGGCTGGTTACGCAAACGCTGCTCGACGTTATCAGCCGGGTCGCACGCGCCGAGCTGGATAACGAGGCCTGGCTCCATGACGTCGCAGACCTCAGCGACAAGAGCTATGCGCAAATGCGAGTCATAATTCTGGAGTTCCTCGACAAAGATATCTTCAACATTTCGAGGGCCGACTGCATTTCTTTTCTCAACCCGCTGCTGGCGCGCTGGGATATCGACCTCCTTACTTTTGACATGGAAATAGTGCTTAACGAAAGACTCGTGCCCGGGGAACAGAAAAGATTCGCCTTCGTCGAAAAGGACGTCGACAGCGTCGACGGGGACGAGCGAGGATTTACCGAATTCCTCGAGGATTCCACGCTCAGCGGTGATGCCTCAGCCGAGGAAGTCGAGTTCTTGCGAAGCCTTCGCTTCAGGGGCAAGCGACCAACCGCGATGTATTACTACAGGACACTGCAGAACCTGAGAGACCCGTTGCATTTTCGGCCTGTGCACGAGTAACCGATTGCATAAGTACTTTTATGCATGGTGGCGCCCCTGACATCACCGCGCCGTCATATCAGTGTCGACGCTAACAGTGTCTAGTACCACATTTCCAGGCCGCAAATCTTTTCTCTCCGACCCCCGGAATCGCTTGGAATTCGAGTACTCTCACTATCATGCTCAGCCAGACCTGAGTGAGACGTAACTCCCTGAGAAGCGGGTGTAGTTCGTTGGCAGAACATCCGCTTCGCAATCGGAGTCGCTGAGTTGGTCACCTTTGTAACCGGCTGATTTCCATGGTCCGGTTACCAGTGGATTCAACGAGTTAGACCACCCAAAAGTAACCAGATGATTCACGCAGGCTTTCTGAGTATGCTCAGTTCCTCGTGCTCGAGATGCGGTACCACTGGTTCCACTCGTGCCACGGCCGACCGTTCGTGAAGTATTCGTACCGCTGATTCAACGGGCTGCCCTGGCGCGAACCAGGGCGCGATAAGATTGACCTCGAATACGCCACTTCTCACGAGGTCTCGCCGTGTTACGCAGTTTCCATCAAGCTGTTTTCGGAATGCAAAAGGCCCTCTTGCTGCTACTTGCGGCGAGCCCCGCTGTTGCCGACGTGGGCGCGATATCAGTAGAGGTCGTCGATGCCGTGACGCGCCGGCCCGTCGATGGCGTGACGATTACGGCCGAATCGCGTGACGGCGACGTGCGCTCGGCAACGACAGAGGACGGGAGAGCGCTGCTCGACAGCCTGGAAGACGGTTTCTTCGAACTGCGTGCAGAAGCGGCGGGATATGTCACGGCCGTCGAGCCCGCCGTCCGGGTACTGGAACAACGGACGGGCAGTCTTCGCTTCGAACTGCAGCCGGTGTCCGACTCGATAGACGAGATCGTCGTTGTTGCTCGTGCACGCGAGGCGGACCCCTTCGGCGCCGTCTCGAACACGTTCCTGAGCCGCGACGAGCTGCGTAACGCGCCTGGCAGCGGCAGCGATGTCATGCGTGCGCTGAGCGGCCTGCCAGGGGTCGTCTCCAACGGCGAGTTTGCGGCATTCTCCGTGCGGGGCCATGGCCCCAAAAGCAACCTCATCTATGTCGATGGTTTTCCGTTCCAGCAAGTCGTGCACTTCGAGCAGACGCTGGGCGAGGAGGAAGAAATCCTCAATGGCGGCCGCTACTCCATCTTTGCGCCCAATGCCGTTGCCGGGGCAGAGTTCTCGCCTGGCGGCTGGAGCGCGGAGTTCGGCGGCCAGAAAGCGTCGCTCCTGCAATTCGAGGTCGTGGACGGCGCCCCGTCGCCTGTCGGCAGCCTGCGTCTCGATCTCGCCGGCGCCGAATTGCTTTACGAGGGACCGAGCGGCTTCCACGACAACACGTCGATGTTCCTGCAGGCGCGGCGCTTCGACTTTGGCCAGTTTTTCGAAACTATTGGCGAAGAGTCTTTGGGTGCACCGGTTTCCACGGACGTGATCGTGAAGACGCATACACGTCACGGTGATGACGACGAGTTCGAGTTTCTCGCCATATACGCGCCGGAGGAGTACACGCGGGATATTACCCATATCCTCGCCGCCGAGGAGGACGAGGGCATCGAGGACGTCACGTTGCAGAACGAAGATCAGGACCTCGCGCTTTTCGGTGGCACCTGGCGGCGGAGGTTTGGCGACGACGGTGAATGGACAAACCGTATCTACTACCGAGAGAGCGACCGAGTGTCGTCCGAGGGCGAGGCCTTCCCGGACCTGGCGCCTCCGGATACGCCAGCCGACCAGGTTCCGGTCCGCGAGAAACTCCTGACCGTGCAGGAAAAGCAGTCGGAATTCGGCTGGCGCAGCGATGTGTCGTTCGGGAACCGTCTCGGGATATTCCGTGCCGGGCTGCAACTCACGAGCAACGATCTCGAGTACTCGACCGAGCTTCGGGAGGACTGGATACGCTATATCTACGAGTCTGACGATCCGCGCCCCGCTGGCGCGAACTACATTGTGTTGCAGCCAGCTGCGATCGACTCGATCTACAGCGCAAGCGAAACCAACTACGCCGTTTACGGTGAGCAATTGATCGACTGGGGGGATGCCAATCTGCGCGCGGGCATTCGCTACGATCGCAATGGCTTTGGCGACGAGGACCTCGTGTCGCCGCGATTCGGCTTCAATTATGCGATTTCACCCCGGCTGAAATTGTCGGCAACGGCTGGCATCTTCTATGAGTCGCCGAGCAACCTCGCGCGTGCGGCCGACCCTGATAACTTTGATCTAGAGAGCGAAGAGCTCAGGCATTTCAGCCTGGGCTTCGACTACCGCCTGAGCGACCACCTGACTCTGCTCGTGGAGGCGTACTATCAGGATCTCGATAACCGGCTCGTGGAGAGCGGCCGCACGAACGGTCGAATCTCAAATGATGGGGAGGGCACCAACACCGGCGTGGACCTGGTGTTGACTCGCAGGTTCGATCAGGGCTGGTCGGCCGACTTCGTCTATTCCTGGAATCGCTACCGGGTGGACGATAACGACGGGCGTGGTGAATACGACTGGGACTTCAACCGCGAGCACTTCGTCGCTGTCGGCGGGCGCTGGGAGATCAATGATCGGTGGCAGGTAGCGGCACGCTGGAAGTATGGCTCGGGGCAACCAACGTACCGCTCCATCGTGCACGAGGACGTGCTGGCGCCGAACCCGCCAGTGCGCTATTCGCAGGAGAGGTTCGATTTGAATGCGGACCGCGGCGATGCGTTCCATTCACTCGATGTGCGCGTCGACTACCGACGTCCGATCGGCCCGGTGGATCTTGTGTTGTTCGCGGACGTGCTGAACGTTTACGGCGGTCCGGCTGGCCTGCAGCCCGAGTTCAACGTCCTGACGGGGGAAATTGTCGACGAGGAAGAGGAAACTTTGCCGCTGCTCGGCCTGATCGTCGAGTACGCCTGGTGAAATGCGTCGTTTCCTGGCAACGACCCGCGCGATGAATCGGAATACGGTAGTCAGCAATGGCACAGTATTCGGCCTATGGTCGCTCGGCCGATCGATAGCATGCGTGGGTGCGCTCCTGATCGTGATTTTCGTGGTCATGGAGCCGGAGGCAAGTCGAGGACTCGGTCTGGTCGACCGCACGGTATTCTGGACCTTAAACGTCGGACTCGCCCTGGGCGCTCTGTATGCGGCAAGCTGGTTGGTATTGCCGCGGATCCTTGACAGGCTGCCAGCGTGGTTCGCGCTTTTACTGGCAGGGATTGTCGGCGCCTTGCTGATGGCCCCGTTAGGCTACCTCTCGGAGCAGGTACTGCCGGACGTGCTGCAGGCTGCTCCCGATGAAGGCTGGCTCGACGAGTTCGGAGAGCTCGGCGTCTGGCAGGGCATCGTTGCTGAGTTCCTCGAGGTTACACCCGAGTTTCTCGCAGTCTGGATGGCTATCAACCTGCCGTTTCTGACGTCGCAGCCGACGTTCGATGATCCGGGAGGTGGCGACGGCGACGGCACCCACCACGAGCCCATCGATGTCCAAAAAGACGAGGCGGGGCAGTACGCGGAGAAAGTCAGGAACGAGTTTCTGAGCGGCATTCCCGAGTCGCTCGGTACCAACGTGCTGGCGATCTCATCCGATCTGCACTATCTGCATGTGTACACGGATCAGGGGCGCTGCATGATACTCGGTTCGCTGCAGCGCGCCGCCGACGCCATGGGCGAGGATGGCATGCGTGTACATCGCGCGCACTGGGTGGCACGCAGTGCGATTGTGAAGATCATCAAAGACGGACAACAGTGGTACTGCGTGCTAACGAACGATCTGAGGGTGCCAGTCAGCCGACGCAAGAAATCGACCGTGGCGGGATGGTTCGGACACTCGACCAGGATTGTTTCAGTGACCCGTTCGAAGCGCGATACAGCCTAGTCAACCGAGAAGCGGTTCACTTGCTCGTCAGCACGACGACAACGCGAAGATCAAGCATCTGTCCGCACTGGCTATGGGTATCCATATGTTGCGGCGCTGCGGCAACAGACCCCGTCGCTCTTCTCTCTGGACCTCAGAATCGCTTGGAATCGAACGACTCTCACCTTTATGCTCCGCCGAGCCCAGGTGAGAGCTAACTCCCTGCTTTGCGGGTGTAGTTCAATGGCAGAACATCAGCTTCCCAATCGGAGTCGCTGAGTTGGGCACGCCGATAACCGCTTGATTCCCGTGGTCTTCTGACCACCGATTTCAACGAGTTAGATCACCCTAAAGTAACCGACTGAGTCTTGTGGGCTTTCTGAGTATGCTCAGTTTTACTCTCACCGAGTTGCCTATTTGACAGTCATAGTTGGGCTGTCCCCTCGGAAGCGGTGAGTCGCAGGTTGGAATCAAGCCCCCGCTAACAAATGACAAAGGGTCCCTTCAGGGGCCCTTTTTCATTTCTGGGCAAAGCTCCCAGATTCAGAGGTTGTTGCGTGATGCGCAACACGCTATACTTCG
>JARRPZ010000113.1:0-8511 GCA_037382365.1 Gammaproteobacteria bacterium | reverse complement strand
GCACTTCGCCTCCGGTCCGCGTTATCGGATCGGTGAAGTCACGATCGAACAGGACTTTCTCGAACCGGGTCTGGTCGGATCGTACCTGGAGCTGGCGGAGGGGCAGCCGTACGACGCGGCAGTTATCAGTGACGCCTATCAGGCGATGCTGACCAGCGGTTACTTCCGCAGCGTCCGTATCGAGCCGGATCTCTCGGTCTCGGAAAATCACGAAATTCCGATCACCGTGCGCCTCACGCCGGCCAAGCGGATCGAGTACACCGTGGGCGCCGGCCTCTCCACGGATTCCGGTCTCCGACTGCGCAGCGGCTATCAGAATACCCGGGTGAACGAACAGGGACACCGGTTCCGCGGCGACCTGCTGATCTCGGGTATCGAGTCCTATCTCACGGCCGGCTACCGGGTGCCGTGGGGTGATCCCACCGTCGAGTGGCTGAACTACAGCATCGGTCTGCGCAAGGAGGATACCGACACTTCCGAGAGCGACAGCATCACACTCGGCGTGCAGCGCATCACACGTCTCGGCAGCGACTGGATTCGCACCGACTCGCTGGAGCTGGGGCACTGGGACTACTCGGTGGGCACCGAGACCGAGACCAGTCGACTCGTCGTGCCGTCAGTCGGATTCAGCCGCAACCGGTTCGACTGGCGAGAGAATCCGCGACAGGGACACAGCATCGGCGTCAAGAGCCGCGGTACCCATCGTGTGCTCGGTTCGACCACGAGTTTCCTGCAATTCACCGGTTACCTGCGTTTCATCTACCCGGTGGGTGAGGCCGGCAAACTGATCGCGGGCACCGATCTCGGTATCACGCTGAAGAGCGATCTGGACGAACTGCCGCCGGAGTTTCGTTTCTTCGCTGGCGGCGACTCCAGCATCAGGGGCTACGGCTATCAGACGCTGGGACCGACTGACGAGGAAGGCAACGTCATCGGCGGCACGCGACTGGCCACATTCCGGCTCGAGTACGCCCACGATCTGTTCGGGAACTTCGCTGGTGCCGTCTTCGTGGACGTGGGCAACGCCTTCGACGCGCTCGGGTGGGCGCCCGCCGTGGGCGCCGGCATCGGCTTGCGCTGGCGCTCGCCGGTCGGCCCGCTACGTGTGTATCTGGCTCATCCGTTCGACGATCCGGATCGCGCCGTTCGACTCCACATCAGCCTGGGGCCGGACCTGTGATCCGCGTGTTCCGGGGAGTGCTCTACGTCATGATCGGCCTGATCTTGACCGCATCCGTCCTTACCGCTCTCGTGGTATGGACGAACACCGGCCTGCGGGTGGCGCTCGGCGTCGCCGACGATTATCTGCCGGACGCACTCGACACCGGTCGGATCAGCGGGACGCTCGCCACCGGTCTGGTGCTGGAGGGCGCCGCCTGGCGGGACGCCGGAGTCGACGTCGAGATCGGGCGACTCGAAGTGGAGCTCGCCGGGCTGCCCCTGGTGCGCGGCGATCTGCTCCTGGAGCGGGTCTTCGTAGCCGACGTCGATGTGGAAGTCCGCGCCGCCGATGCGGAAGAACCCGCGCCGGAAACGCCCGGCGGACCGTTCCGATTCAGCATGCCCGTGCCGCTGGAGATCCGCGACGGCCGGATCGAAGGAATCGAGGTGCGGTGGCCGGGCGGATCGCGCCGCATCGAACTGATCAACCTGCGGGCCGCGGCACGGGGGCCTCTGCTCCGCGTCGATCGTCTGGACGTCGACAGCGACTGGCTGGAATTGCAGGCCGAAGGCCGCACCACGTTCGAGCCGCCGTATCCCGCGACCATGCAGGTCACCTGGCGTTATCGCACCGGGCCCGAGGCCGACTTCGCGGGCAGCGGACGCATCGACGGGGATGCCGATGGCTGGTCTCTCACCCATCGCCTGCTCGATCCCGAGCCGATTCGCACCGAAGGCACGATCGACTGGAGCGAGCGGGGCTTCCACGCCCGGCTGAGCAACGAATTCGAGCGCCTTGAGTTCGACGTGCAGGAAGGCAGGAATATCACCGTCGACGAGGGTCACCTCGACGTGGAGGGCTGGCTGGAGCAGTTCACCTTCGACGCAAGGGCGCGCCTGACATCAGGGGAGCTGCCGACGGCGGAGGTGCAGGCGGGCGGCGGCGGCAGCGTGGAGCGGATCGCCGTCGACCGGCTGCGCGTGAACAGCGAAGCGGGCGGACTCGAGGCCAGCGGTAATGTCGAGCTCGCCGCCGAACCGAGCTGGGATGTCGCGTTCAGTCTCCGGGATCTCGAGCCCGATTCCTGGGGTGCGCCCGTGGCTGCCCGGGTGTCGATGCGCGGCACCTCCAGCGGCTACTGGCGCTCGGCCGAAGAGCACGAAGTGTCGGTGCTCGTCGAGAGTCTCGATGGCACTTATCGCGGACAACCGGTCGGCGGACGGGGAGGGGTCGCCCTGCGCGGCGGGCGGCTGGTCCTCGACGAATTCGAACTCGATCTTGGTGACAACCGGGTGAGCGCGGATGGGCGAGTCGGTGCTGCTGCCGATCTCGACCTCGCTCTTACCGTCCGCGCCCCCGAACTGGGGCAGGTCTGGCCGGGCATCGAGGGCGCTCTCGACGGCCGGCTGCGGGTACGGGGGCGCCCGCCGGTGCCGGTGCTCGACGGCAGCCTCTCGGGCAGGAACATCGCTCTGAACGGGTTCGCTGTGGACGCACTGGCGCTCTCGGGTGTGCCCGCCGACTCTTCCGGTTTGCCCCGCGCCTCCCTGGAGCTGCGGGAGGTCGTGGTCGGCGCGACACGGCTGCCGCTGCTCGCCCTCGACCTGCAGGGCACGGCCCGCGACAACGTCATCGGGGTGCGGGTCGAAGGCTTCGACGCGGTGGTGACCGCGGAGGGGGCCGGCACGCTGGCTGACGATAGCTGGACGGGCACGCTGCGCCGGCTGGAAGCGGCACCGGCCGACCTCGGCAATTGGCAGTTGCGGGAGCCCACCGGGCTGACCGTATCCGCGGCGCTCGTGGAACTCGCGCGCGGCTGCCTCCTCGGCAGCGGCGAGGAACAGTTCTGCGTGGAGGGCCGCTACGAGCCGGACAAAGGAGCCCGGGGACGCGTCGACATCGAGCGTTTGCCTCTGGCGGTCCTCGCTCCCATGCTCCCCGTCGACTCTTCCTTCGAGGGCAACGCGCAGGGCACGGCCGGGTTCTCCTGGCGTGATGGCAATCTGGACGCCGATGGGCTGCTGCGGGTCGAGGACGGCCTGGTGCGCGCGGCCGTCAGTCCGGACGAGACGGTCGATCTGAATATCGTGAACCTCCGCGCGAGGGCGAAGGTGGAGCAGAATCGTGCCGATTCCGAAGTCGTCCTCGATCTCGGGTCTCAGGGTAATGCAGAACTCGCGCTCGAGACGGCGGACCTGTTCGATGCGGAGGCGGCCGTCGGCGGCCGACTGCAGACGGACTTCCGCGATCTGTCGATGGTCAGCCTCTTCGTGCCGGAACTGGAAAACGTCGAGGGTCAGATCACGGGGGAGTTCTCACTCGGCGGCACCCGGCGCCGGCCGACCCTGAACGGCGCCCTGCGGTTGCAGAACGGCGGCTTCCTGTTCACCGAGGCGGGGATCGAGGTTACGGATCTCGAGATCGTCGCCAGACAGGAACGACCAGGGGTCCTGGAGTACGAGGGCAGCGCGAGATCCGGCGAGGGCCGCGTGGCGATCACCGGCACGACCGAACGGCCGGCACCGGATGCCGGCTGGGTCAGCCGCTTGTCCATCGAGGGCAATAATTTTCAGATCGTACGCTTGCCGGATATCCAGGCGACCGCGAGTCCCGAGCTCGATCTCCTGATCGACGACGAGCGTGTGGAGCTGCGGGGCTCGGTCACGGTGCCGACGGCGGCCGTCACATTGCGGCAGGCAGGCCCCGGTGCGGTCGGGCCGTCTCCGGACGTGGTCGTACATGGCAGCACGGAGGCGGAAGAGGAACGTGCCGGTCCTGCGCTCTACATCGAGGTCCGGGCCGTGCTCGGTGATGACGTCCAGCTGCAGGGCTTCGGGCTGGAGACCGGTCTCACCGGCGCGTTGCGACTGACGGGTGGTACCAACCGGCCGTGGCTCGGATTCGGGGAGCTGAGTCTCGAGGATGCCCGCTACGAGGCATACGGGCAGAAACTCAAGGTGGAGCGCGGGGAGATCGCATTCTCCGGCCCCCTGGACAATCCTGCACTGAACATCCGGGCGGTGCGGGAGACGGAAGACGTACTGGCCGGGATCTACATCCGGGGCACCGTCCGCTCGCCGGAGTCGGTGGTTTTCTCCGAACCGCCGCTGCCGGACGCCGAAGCGCTCTCCTACCTGCTGACCGGGCGCGCACTTTCCGGCGCGACTACGGAGGGAGATTCGGACCTGCTGAGCAAGGCTGCGCTGTCACTCGGACTCTCCCGTGCCGGCGCGCTCGCCGGCGGCATCGGGAGCGAGGTCGGTCTCGATACGCTCGCCGTTGAGGGCGGCGCGGAGGACGGGCGAGTGCTCGCCGGCAAACGGCTCACCGAAGACCTCTATCTGGAGTATGCATGGGGCATCTTCGACCAGATCGGCACGCTGCTGGTCCGCTATGACCTGAGCGACCGGCTGCGTCTGGAGTCCCAGTCGGGCGAGCAGCACGCGGTCGACCTCATCTACCGCGTGGAGAAGGACTGACTCGCGGCTTGCGGCAGTCGCCGACGCTCCCTACCATCCCGCTGGTCGCCGGCATCTGGTGCTGGCGAAAACCCCGTTGTCCGGAAAGGTAACTGCTATGGCTCTCCCCGAATCGTTGCGCGGCAATTTGCGTCTGCCCGTCATCGGCGCACCGATGTTTCTCGTCTCCACGCCGGATCTGGTCATCGCCCAGTGCAAGGCCGGCATCGTCGGCTCATTCCCGGCGCTGAATGCACGGCCCCAGTCCCGGCTCGCCGAGTGGCTGGAGCGCATCACGGCCGAGCTGGACGCCTGCCGGTCGGCGCATCCCGATCGCCCGGTGGCTCCCTACGCCGTCAATCAGATCGTGCATGCCAGTAACGACCGCCTGCAGGCGGATCTCGAGACCTGTATCCGTTACCAGGTACCGATCATCATCACGAGCCTGCGACCGCCCAGCGAAGTGGTCGAGGCGGTGCACGGCTACGGCGGCCTCGTATTCCACGACGTGATCAATCTGCGGCATGCGCGGAAGGCGGCGAGCCAGGGCGTCGACGGCATCATCGCCGTATGCGCGGGCGCCGGCGGTCATGCCGGCATGCTGAGCCCCTTCGCGCTGGTGAAGGAGATAAGGGATTTCTTCGACGGCGCGGTGATCCTGTCCGGCTGCATGTCGAACGGGGGGGATATCCTCGCGGCCCAGGCGCTCGGCGCCGACCTCGCCTACCTGGGGACACGCTTCATCGCGACGGAGGAAGCGAATGCCGAGCCGGACTACAAACAGATGCTGGTGGACGCCGACGCGTCGGAGATCGTCTACACCTCCCTCTTCAGCGGCGTGCCCGGCAGCTATCTGAAGCCGAGTGTCGCGCGTGCGGGCATGGATCCCGACAACCTGCCCGAGGGCGACAAGTCGAAGATGGATTTCGGCAGTGGCGGCAATACCGAGAAGAAGGCGTGGAGGGACATCTGGAGCGCGGGGCAGGGGGTCGGCAGCATCGACGACGTCCTGCCGGTGGCGGAACTGGTGGATCGGCTGGCTGCGGAGTACGAGGAGACGCGACTGAGGCTCACCGGCTGAGAGATGCCGCGAGCCGACCGTTGGCCTATACTGGACAAGAGCTCACAGCGCGTCTCGCTGCAGACGCGGCTCCGGATGGAGACGGACCATGCTCATTCTTGCGCGAAAGGCCGGCGAGTCGATACGCATCGGCGACGACGTGAAGGTCACCATCGTCAGAGTGGGCCGGAACGAGATCCGACTGGGCTTCGAGGCGCCCCGGGAGATCGAGATCCGGACATCCGGGCCGGAGGATGACGAGCCCGCCGATGCCGGCAGCGCGGATGGCGGGAAGGGCAGACGGTAACGGATTGCCTCGTCCCGCGGCGGCATGACCAATCTCTCGGCCTTCCTCATGGTGGCTCTGGGCGGAGCGGCCGGGGCGCTGGCGAGGTTCGGCCTCACGGTGGTCTTTCAGCGCCACGCCATCGTCTTCCCGTACGGCACTCTCATCTCCAATCTGCTCGGTTGCCTGGTGATCGGGGTCCTCGCCGAACTGGCAGCCCGCACGAATATGATCAGTGGCGAGGCTCGTCTGCTGATCGCCACCGGTTTCTGCGGCGGCTTCACGACGCTGTCCACGCTGACGCTGGAACTGGTCATGTACCTGCGGGCGGGGGCGGTGATGGCGGCGACGGGCTACTTCGCGATCACTTTCGTCGGCGCCTTCACGAGTTTCCTCGCCGGCGTCGTACTGGTCAGGCTGGTCATTCGCGGGGGCTGAAACTGCGGAGCGCCCTGCGCAGTGTCTCCAGGATGGCGGGGACGAATCGCTCGTGCCGGGGCTTCATCAGTACCGAACGCAACACCGTGACCTCGGGTGTGTCCCACTCCACCCCGGACCACCACTGCGCGGCGATCTCGGCGGGCAGCTCCATCAGCGCCAGGTGCAGTCCCAGCCCTGCGGCCTCCGCGAAGCAGCGTCTCGAGGCCTGACTGATCCCGCTGGCGGCAGCGGCGGCCGGTGCCCAGACCACGATGTCGAGGTCGGGAGGCATCAGCGTCAGGAATGCCTCGTCGGCCTCGAGTGCGCCATGCAACGCCACGGCTGCCGCACGGCACTGCGCAAGCGTCGCCGCGAATTCGCCGTCCCGCACGAGGGGCAGCAGCCGCTGGGTGGCCCACAACGCGACCGCGGACGCTCCCGCCCGCGAGCATTCCAGGCTGATCTCACCGAGGTGCAGATCGTCCGACGTGAAGTAGGTGTAAGCCGATGCGTGCCGGTAATGGGCCGCCACGGCGGGGTCGCGGAAGAGTACACAACCGCAGCCATACGGCTGCAGGCCATGCTTGTGGGGGTCGATGACGATGGAGTCGGCATCGACGATAACGCCGAATGCCGCCCGGGCTGCCGGGGAGACGCTGTCCACCAGTCGGAAATAGCCGCCATAAGCGGCATCGAGGTGCACCCGTGCGTCATGGTGCCGCGCCAGCTCGAGGATTTCGGGGAGCGGATCGACGCTGCCGGTGCCGGTCGTGCCGAGGGTGGCGACGATCGTCCCTATCCGGTCCTTCGCCAGGGCGGCCGCCAGCGCTGCCGGGTCCATGCGTCCGGACGCGTCCGCGGGGATCTCGGTGAACGGCAGGCCGAGGACGCGGGCGAGTCGGGCATGGGTGTAGTGGGCCATCGCCGAGGCGGCGATACCCCGATCCGGATGGATCTCGCGGGCGATCCACAGGGCCTCCATGTTCGCCATCGTCCCGCCGCCGGTCAGATGACCGAGATGGGTTTCCCAGCCGCACATCGCCGCGATCCCGGCGACCGCCTCCTTTTCCATCGCCGAACTCGCACGGCCGCCGTCGAGCGCATGATTGTTGGGATTGATCGTCATCGCCAGCGCGTAGGCGAGCCGCGCGATGGGGTGGGGGGGCTTCAGCATCTGGCCCGCGTAGAGCGGATGATGGTAAGGGTAGTTGTCCTGCAAGCGCCGCGCGGCATCGAGCAGGACCTGCCGGAATTCGGGTGCCGCCGCTACTTCCGGCGCCGTCGGATCCTCGGGCAGACCATCACGGAGTACTGCGGCAGCCTCGGCCAGCAACGACAGTTCCTTCTCTGTGTACATGGGATCTCCTCGGGATGGGCGGCGGCGCGCCAGGATCGTGACGACGGAGTGGCGAGCCGTTGGTCCCGGCCCCGCCCCGGTTTATCATGTGCAGATGGACCTGATCGCCCTCGCCGTGCCTTTCTTCCTGCTCGCGCTGCTCGGCGAGGTCGCACTCGACCGGTGGCGCGGTACCGGTTACTACCGGCTGAACGATGCCATCGGCAGTCTCAGCACCGGCGCCCTGAACACGACCTTCGATCTGTTCACACGGGTGCTGAACATCGGCATCTATGCCTTCGTCCTCGAGTATTTCTCGGTCACCACCCTCGACATGGCGCTGTTCGACCTCAGTGCCAGCGGTCTGGCCATGTGGGCGGCGGCGCTGCTGTTCTGGGACTTCTGCTACTACTGGGTGCACCGCTTCGGGCACGAGATCAGCATCATGTGGGCGGCCCATGCCGTCCATCACCAGAGCGAAGAATACAACCTGTCCACGGCGCTGCGACAGACCAGTTCGGGTTTCCTGCTGAGCTGGATCTTCTACCTGCCCATGTTCGTGGTCGGGATACCGATCGAAGTGTTCGTCACCGTCAACGCGCTGGACCTCATCTATCAGTTCTGGGTGCACACGCGGCATGTCGGCAAACTCGGCTGGGCCGACCGGGTGTTCGTCACGCCGTCCAATCACCGGGTGCATCACGCACAGAACGAGCGCTACATCGACAAGAACTACGGTGGCATCCTGATCCTCTGGGACCGGCTGTTCGGCACGTTTCAGGAAGAGCT
>JARRPZ010000112.1:0-11536 GCA_037382365.1 Gammaproteobacteria bacterium | reverse complement strand
GCCGCGATGTACACCCGCTCGCCGTCGAAGGCGATGCCCCTGAGGCCCCGGTCCCAGCCCCTCCCCTGCCAGTCGATATCGGGCGCATTCCAGTCGACGGTCCGTACCACCCGCTCCCGTTCGAGGTCGATCAGGTAGACACCGCCGTGGCTCTCGCCCTGGTGGCTGCCTCGCACCACGGACGTCGCAACGAGACTGGTCACGGCGCGGGGACGACGGCCACGCCGCTCAGGCCGCGCGCGCGGCGCCCGGCGGCAGATAGTCGAAGATGAACGTGATGCGGTCTTCGTCGCCCTTGTTCATGACGCTGTGCAGCAGCTGATTGTTCAGCTCGTAGACCTTGCCCACCTCCAGCCGGTGCGGGCGACCGTCGATCATGAAACGCACCCGGGGGTTGGTGGTCACCGGGATGTGGATGCGATGGCTCGCGTGGAACGACGGGTGCGAGTCGCGATGGGGATCGATCCGCGCGCCCGCCGCCAGCCTCGCCGCCATCGCCCGTATGATCGTTCCGCCCGGAGGGTAGTAACGGGCGATCACATCCCGCATGAGCGGCAGCGCGGCGCCGGCGAGGCGGTCCCAGCCCGGTTCCTTGCGCACGGTGATCTCGGGCCATTTCTTCCCGTCGGTGAATACCATCACGATGGAGGTGGTCCGCTTGTGGACCTCGTATTCCTGCTGGCGGTATTCCTGCTCGCCCCAGGCCGCCTCGTCCTGGGCGAGGATGACGTCACGCAGCAGTGCGACGTCGATGTCACCGAGTTCGTTGAGTGGCTGATCGATCTTCATCGCTTCCGTCCGATGCGTTCCATATTGTGGTGCCCGACCAACACGCCGTGCCTCGTGACCCGGCAGCCGAGTGATGCCAACAGAGTCAACTGTAATCATTGTTTGCGCTTTCGCGACGCGTGAGTAGTATTGAGCAAAACCGGGAGAGACAGCAATGGCCGAAAACAGGGAAACCGGCGCTGCCGCCTACAGCCGCAGCGCCATCGCCGCCGCCGTATCCGCGGCCCTCACCGGACCGAGCGCGATGGCGCAGAGCCAGGGGGACGTCATCGAGGAGATCGTCGTCACGGCGACGAAACGCGAGAGTCTCGCACTCGCCCGCCGGGAACCGGCCGGCAACTCGGTCGTCTTCCGCGGTGTCGCCGCCTCGGGCATCCAGTTCGGCACGAACCCGTCCAGCGGCATCTACCTCGACGAGCAGCCCATCACCGCCTCCGGCCTGAATCCGGACCCGCGCCTCGTCGACATCGAGCGGGTCGAGGCACTCAGCGGTCCGCAGGGGACGCTGTTCGGCGACGCCTCCCAGTCGGGCACGCTGCGCATCATCACGAACAAGCCGGATCCCACGGCTTTCGATGCGTGGGTGGAACTGGAGGCCAACCACGTCTCCGACGGCGACGTCGGCTACGACATCAGCGGCATGCTGAACCTGCCGCTGGCCGACGACCGGCTGGCACTGCGTCTCGTGGGCTTCACGGCCGAGGAAGCCGGTTACATCGACAATGTCCTGGCCGAGAGCCCCGGCGGAACCTACGACAACGCCGAGTTCGCCGAGGACGACATCAATTCGACCACCATCACCGGCGGTCGGGCCGCGCTGCGCTGGTTCATGAACGACAGGTGGACGGTCGATGCTTCGGCGATATTCCAGAGCACGGAAGCGGACGGCTTCGGCGACCGGGATATCGATCGCCCCGACATCGATGCCTCCGGCCTCGAGCAGGTGCGTTTCTTCGACGAGCGCCTGGAGGAGGACTGGTACCAGATGGCGCTGACGCTGGAGGGCACCACCGGCATCGGCGATTTCCTGTTCAGCGTGTCCTACTTCGACCGGGATTTGCAGTACGACGCCGACGGCACCGAATACATGTTCGCCTTCCAGCGTCTGAGCGACGAATTCGAGGCGTATTACAATGCGGTCAACGGCACGGATTACGACTTCTATTTTTACGATTTCGGCGGCGAGGTGGTCCGCGGCTACAACCTGGAGGACGCCCAGTCCGAGCGTTTCAGTATCGAGGCGCGCTGGTCGACGCCGGTATCCGACGACAGCCGCTGGCGCGGCATCGTCGGTCTCTTTTATCAGAGCTTCGAGGATTCGACCGTCTATCGCGCCGGCGCCGAGAACTTCGCCGGATCACCGGCCTTCTACTACCTGGCGTACAACTACTACAACCCGTCGCTGAACGGGCTGCCGCCGGGCAGCTGGGACTTCAGCGACAACTGGTTCTTCGGACTCTACGACACCGAGATCGACCAGTTCGCCCTGTTCGGTGAGGCGACCTTCTACCTGACCGACAATCTGACCGTGACGGCCGGCGGGCGCTGGTACAAGGTCGACCGCAAGGAAGGCCTGGTGTCGCCTACTTCACCTACTCCGAAGGCTTCCGGAGCGGCGGCGCGAACGCACTGCGTCCCACTTCGGTGCTGCCCCGCAAGTACGACTCGGACAAGGTCGAGAACTACGAGATCGGCTACCAGACGACCACGGCCGGCGGCCGGCTGTTCTTCAGCATCGTCGGCTATCACATGATCTGGGACGACATCCAGGTGCAGGTGAACGACCCGCAGCCGCTCGTCTTCCAGCTCGGCGTGGTGAACTTCCCGGAGGCGACCATCGACGGCGTCGAGGTGCAGGGCTCCTGGGTACCGGCGCCGGGCTGGGTGATCGACGCGACGCTCGCATGGAACGACGCGGAGATCTCGGAGAGCGCGACACTGTTCCCGGACACCGGCGCCGACGTGGAAGCCGTGGACGGCACACGCCTGCCCATCACCCCGGACTGGAAGGGTTCGCTGTCCGTCGAGCGCACTTTCGACGGCACCACGCTCTTCGGCGGGATCCCGTTCGTACGGGCGGACTACTCCTACACCGGCGAGTCGATAAACGCGCTGGAGGGACTCGAGGCGACGGTGGTCTCTCCGCCGCCGACCATCCAGGATTCGTACAACCTGCTGGATCTGCGCTGCCTATATCGCCAACGTGTTCGACGAGGACGGCGAGCAGTTCATCAACAACCGTTATGCATTGCGCCGCGTGACCGTCACGCAGCCGCTGACCTTCGGCATCAGCTACCGTCGCAACTTCCGCTGAGCGGCGACGACGGACGGAAGAGGAGCCGGGCCCGGGCCCGGCTTTTTTTCGTCCCCGCGGCATGCTCTGATTCCCCGATGCGAGACACGATGCCCACGTCGCCGCCACGATGAACCGGCGCCGGCTTCTCCGGAGCGCCGCCGCGGCGTTCGTGATTCTGTGTGCACTCTGGATTGCGCTGCAGGTGGCCGACATGCGCACCGAGCAACGCGATCACTTCGTCGAACGCCGGGACGCACTCGTCTCCGCGGAGTCCGTTTCGGGGGAACCGGTATCGGACGCGTTCATCGACACCACCGTCAACCTCGTCGCGGCCAACGGCCTCCGTACGGCCCTGCGGGTGCGCCGTCCGGCCGGAACCGCGACCACGCGCCTCCCCGTCCTGCTGATGCTCGGCGGCCATCGGACGGGCAAGGACGCCGTCGAACTCGCCGGCGCGCCGCAGGACGTCGTCTACGCGGCCATCGATTATCCCTACCAGGGCAGCCACCGGTTACGCGGCACCCGGGAGATCCTCGCCGCCATCCCGGCGATCCAGGACGCCTTCCTCGATACCCCGCCGGCACTTTCGCTGGCACTCGACTGGCTGCTGGCCCAGCCCTGGACCGACCCGCAGAGGACGGAACTGGTCGGGGTCAGCCTCGGCGTCCCGTTCGCGGCGGTCGCCGGCGCCCTCGACGAGCGGTTCCGGCGTGTCTGGCTGATCCACGGCGCGGGCGACAACCGGGCGTGGCTCGAGCACAATCTCAGGCAGAACTTCCCGGTCGACTGGCAGCGCCGGATCATGACGGAACTCTTCTACACGCTGATCTACGCCGAGTCGTTCCGCACCGCGCGCTGGGTCCGGGCCACCCTGCCCCGGCCGGTGGTCGTCATCGCCGCGCGGGAAGACGAACGGCTGCCGGCGCGAGCACTCTCTCCTTTGCCCGACATCGCCGCCCGGGAGCCCGGCGTCACGCTGCTGTGGACGGAGGGCCTGCACATCGAACCGGACCGCCCCGAGGTCATACGCCAGCTGCTCGATCTCGTCCTCGAACGGGTGCGCGGGGGGTCCGGTGCTTCGGATCGCGCCGGGTCGCAGGAGATGGATTAGAGCCGTTATTCGGTTTAAATTCCTGCCAGGGGGATCAGCCATGTCGAGCGACAGCGGGGCGACACCGCCGCCGGGCGGAGAGCCGGACCAACTTCCGTTCGTGGCGCCATGCCGGGAACTGGCAACGGGCGCGGCCTTCGGCTGGCTGCGCCAGGGTTGGCGAGACCTCAAGTCGGCGCCGCGTCAGAGTCTCTGCTATGGCGCGGCGGTGGTCGTCGCGAGTTATCTGGCGAGCCTGATCGCCTGGAAGCTGGGCGGGGTGTGGCTGCTGCTGGCGATGGCCTCCGGATTCCTGTTGGTCGGTCCTCTGATGGCGATCGGCGTCTACGAGATATCGCGCCAGCTCGAACGAGGCACATCGCCGACTCTGGCCGAGGGGATCCGGGAGACCCGCCAGCACGTCGGCAACGCGCTCGTCTACGCCATCGTGGTCCTGGTGGTCTTTCTCGTCTGGGCCCGGGCCGCCTCCATGGTGCACATCTTCTTCCCGATGGAGACGAATCACACCTGGCGCGACATGCTGCCGTTCCTCGGCATCGGCAGCGCCGTGGGCGCGATATTCGCCGGCATCATCTTCGCCGCCAGCGCCTTTTCCCTGCCGATGATCGCCGACCGCAAGACCGACACCGTCACGGCCGTGGTGACCAGCGTCAATGCGGTGCTGCGCAACAAGATCCCGATGATCGTGTGGGGAGTCACCGTGGTCGCCTGCATCCTGCTCGGATTCGCCACCGCATTCCTCGGACTCGCCGTCCTGATCCCGCTGCTCGGCCACGCCACCTATCACGGCTACCGGGAAACCATCGACGCGAGCGCCTGGCCCCCCGCCGACTGACCGACACACCGGCACCCACATCCGGTCACGCCCCTGTCCACCGCCGGCATGGACAATTCTCGACATCGCGTGACCCACGGTTGACGCGGGCTATATATCCATACAGTCTCTACTGGGTATAAACGCAGGATCAGATTCGTGCCACGCCTGACCACCATCGACAAGCTGGCGATACTCGCGGATGCCGCGAAATACGACGCCTCCTGCGCCTCGAGCGCCGCCCGGCACAAGGATTCGCGTCGGACCGGCGGCATCGGTTCGACCGGCGGCGCGGGCATCTGCCATTCCTACGCGCCCGACGGCCGCTGCATCTCCCTGCTGAAGGTGCTGCTGACGAATTACTGCCTGTACGACTGCCAGTACTGCGTGAACCGCATCTCCAGCAATGTCCGCCGTGCCCGGTTCGGCGTCGACGAACTGGTGGAACTCACGCTCGCCTTCTACAAGCGCAACTACATCGAGGGGCTGTTCCTGTCCTCCGGCATCATGGTGAGTCCGGACTTCACCATGGAGCGGCTGATCCGGGTGGCCCGCAAGCTGCGCGAGGAGCACCGCTTCCGGGGTTACATCCACCTGAAGACCATCCCGGACGCCGATCCCGAGCTCGTCGAGGCGGCCGGGCGTTATGCCGACCGGCTGTCGATCAATATCGAGCTGCCGACGGAGAGCGGGCTGAGACGTCTTGCGCCGGAGAAAGACGCCGGACGGATCCGCACGGCCATGGGTCGGGTCCGCGTCCGCCTCGACGAGGATCGCCGCGACCGCAAGGGCCACCGCAACCCGAGAGCGCTCACCGCAACTGGTCAGAGCACCCAGATGATCGTCGGAGCGGACGACGCAGACGATCTCCGGATCCTCAGCACCAGTGCTTCCCTGTATGCCGGTTACCGCCTGAAACGGGTCTATTATTCCGCGTTCAGCCCCATCCCGTATCCGAGCGCGGCGCTGCCGCCGGCGCCGCCGCCCCTGCTCCGCGAGCATCGTCTCTACCAGGCGGACTGGCTGCTGCGCTTCTACGGTTTCGACGTGGAGGAGATATTCGCCGGCGGCGGGGACGGCATGCTGGAACTGGGCGTCGACCCGAAACTCGCCTGGGCCCTGCGGCACCTGGAGCGTTTCCCCGTGGACGTGAACCGGGCGGACCGGGAGCTGCTGCTGCGCGTGCCGGGTCTCGGCACCCGGGCCGTCGGCCGCATCCTGAAGGCGCGGCGGCACCGCCGGCTGGGCCTCGACGATCTCGCGCGCATGACGGTATCGGTGGCGAAGATCCGCCCTTTCCTGCTGGCCCGGGGCTGGCAGCCGGGCAGCCTGCTGGACAATCACGCCCTGCCGGCCATGCTCGCGCGCCCGCCCCGACAGCAATCCCTGCCGCTGTGACGGGCGGCGGCATCGAGGTCGTGCTGGATACGGCCGAGGGTTACGAGGCCTGGCGGGAGCGCGCTCGCCGACTGATCCTGGCCTCGGTCCCGCCGGAGAACACGACGTGGCGTGAGCGGCACGCAACCCCCGATCTGTTCGGCGCCGAGACAGACGTGCCCCGCCCGCCGCGCACCCGCCGTACGATCCTGGTGCCGAAAGCCTTCCCGCGGCTGGCGGAGCGGGTCGTCTGTCATGCCGATCCCCGTCGCTACGAACTGCTCTATCGACTGCTGTGGCGCCTCCAGTCCGAGCGTTCGCTGCTGGAGATCGCCTCCGACCCGGACGTAGGGCTGGCCGCCGCCATGGCCCGCTCCGTGCGGCGCGACATGCACAAGATGAAAGCCTTCGTGCGATTCCGCCGCGTGCGGGACGTCGCGAACGAAGCTTACGTGGCCTGGTTCGAGCCCGAGCACCATATCCTGACCGCCGTGGCACCGTTCTTCGTGCGCCGCTACACGGGCATGCAGTGGTCACTGCTGACGCCGCTGGCCAGCGCCCACTGGGACGGCCGCGCGCTGTCGTTCGGACCGGGCGCCGCCAGGTCCGACTGCCCCGACGGCGATGCCCTGGAAGAGCACTGGCGGGTCTACTATGCGAGCATCTTCAACCCGGCCCGGCTGAAAGTGGACGCGATGCGCGCGGAGATGCCGGTGAAGAACTGGCGGAATCTGCCGGAGGCCCGTCTCATCCCGGCGCTGGTCCGAAACGGGGAACGGGCGCGGCAGGGGCCGCCGGCGGGACCGCTGCCCTCGCCGGGCAAGGCTCGGCAATGGATCCGGCTCGACGTGATGCCCGAGGAACGACCGACAGACCTGGACGCACTCGGCGGTTGCCTGCAGGCCTGCCGGCGCTGCCCGATCGGTGCTGAGGCCACGCAGGCGGTACCCGGGGAGGGTCCAGCGGACGCGCAGCTGATGCTGGTCGGAGAACAACCCGGTGACCGGGAGGATCTCACGGGACGCCCCTTCGTGGGTCCGGCGGGACGCCTCCTGGACGAGGCACTGGCGGCGGCCGGCATCCGGCGGGATCGGGTCTTCGTCACCAATGCCGTCAAACACTTCAAGTTCAGGCTGCAGGGCAAGCGGCGCCTGCATCAGAAACCCGATGCGGGGGAGATCGATCACTGCCGCTGGTGGCTGGGTCTCGAGATCGCGATGATCCGCCCCCGGGCGATCGTCGCGCTGGGCGCCACCGCCGCCCGCAGCCTGCTCGGCCGGTCGGTGAAGATCGGCGACCATCGCGGTAGCGCCATGGCGCTGGAAGACGGCACCCCCGTGTGGATCACGGTGCATCCGTCCTACGTGTTGCGGCTCCCGGCATCCGCCGATCGGGAGCGGGAACTGCGCCATTTCGTCGCCGATCTACGTAGAGCGCGAAATTGACACGGCCCCGTACCCGCCTAGGATGGAAGGCATGGCCCGGAAGCCGCCTTCCGGCGGCGTCGCTAAAAGGGGGCAACCATGGGATTCAGGATATTTGCCGTCACCGTCGCCTGGCTGAGCCTGGCGGTTCTGCTGACGGGCTGTGAACGCCAGGTGAGTTTCTCCGCGGACGTCCAGCCCATCCTCATTGCCCAATGCGCGGAATGTCATAGCGGCGATGCCGAGGGCGAGAACGCCAGCGGCCTGGACGTGAGCGACTACGCGAGCCTGATGCACGGGACCCGTCTCGGCCGGGTCGTGGTCCCCGGCAGCGCAGCCTCCAGCACGCTGTATCTCGTCGTCTCCGGCGAAAGCGCGCCCGAGATCCAGATGCCGCCGCACCACGACGAGGCCTGGGCGGAAGGCCGGGGCAGACCGCTGGACAAGGACGAAGTGGATCTGATCAAGGACTGGATCGACCAGGGCGCCCGGAACAACTGAATCGGATCGACTGACCCGGTCAGCGCCCGCCGGCAACGGCCGGCGCGATGCGGGGGAGCAGGCTCTCCAGGGTACTCAGGAGCACGTCGATCTCGTCCGTCGAGTTGTAGTGCACCGGGCCGACCCGGATGACCCCGCCGGCTTCCATGAGACCGAGCGAGCGCACGGCCTCCAGCGCATAGTTGTGGCCGCTCCAGACGAAGATGCGGCGCTGACCCAGTTCCCGCGCGATCATCGCCGGCGCGACGTCGCGGAGCGAGAAAGCCACGGTCGGCACGCGGCGTGAGAAGTGCGCCGGATCGGTGATGCCGTGCACCCTGACGCCCGGCAGCGACTGCAGGCCGTCGACGAGATGGCGGGTGAGACCTTCCTCGTAGTCGAACAGCCAGGCGAGCGCGGCGTGGATATGCAGCGTCCGGCCATTCATGGCCGGGAATCGGTCGGCATAGTGAGCGGCGTACTCCTCCCCCAGCGCCGCGAAGTAATCCACGGCCGCCTCCACGCCGGCCATGCCTTCGTGGCTCTGGGTGCCGGTCTCGAACCGCCCGGGCAGCGTATCGGGAGCCGGTCGTACCTTGTAGGGCTCCAGGGATTCCAGTATTTCCCGTCGCCCCCACAGGATGCCCTGGTGGGGCCCGAAGAACTTGTAAGCCGAGCACACCAGAAAGTCGCAGCCGAGGGCCTGCACGTCCGTCGGCACATGGGGCGCCGACTGCACCGCATCCACGAATGTCCATGCGCCGGCGGCGCGGGCCCGGGCGGAGATTGCCGCCACGTCGTTCAGGGTGCCGATCAGGTTGCTGGCGCCGCCGACGCACACGAGACGCGTTCGTTCGGTCAGCAGCTCGTCCAGCCGGGCGAGCTCGAATTCGCCGCTCTCCGGGTCGAACGGCAGCCACTTCACCTCGAGCCCGTGATCCCGGGCCATCATCACCCAGGGCCACACGTTGGCGTCGTGATCCATGCGGGTGACGATCACCTCATCCCCCGCCGACAGCGCGCGGCCGATGGACCGGGACAGGTGGAAGGTGAGCGAGGTCATGTTCTGGCCGAACACGATTTCGTCCGGTGACGGCGCATGCAGGAAATCCGCCATCGCCTGATGGGCGTCCGCGACGATCTCGCCCGCGCGCCGGGAACTCTCGAACGCGCCGCCCAGATTGGCGTTCGCGTCCAGCAGGCACCGGCTCATGCGCTCCACGACGGTCTCCGGAACCTGGGTGCCGGCCGGGTTGTCCAGATAGATGCGCCCGCCGATGTCGCGATCGAGGGACAGTGCCGGGAAACGGGAGCGGATGGCGTCGAGGGGATAGTCCTGCGCTGGCATGCGGGCCTCCGGGCCTTACGGTGCAACCGGGCGCATGATGAAGGCCCGGATCGACCACGGCAAGCCGCCCGCCTTCGGCTTATGCCTATGCAGGCGCCGGGGAGCTTCGGGTACCGTTAGCGTCGGGCCGGGGCGAACCGCCTTTGGCATAATCGATGTCGACCGGAGATGCGAGGCCGCCGCAGGGCGGAGTCAGGATGCAGCCAATGAAGTTCGACGAAGCGCTGATCAGGCGCTACGGGGGCCGTGGGCCGCGCTATACGTCCTACCCGACGGCGGTGCAGTTCCACGACTTCACCGAGGAGCAGTACAAGCGCCAGGCCGCTCTCAGCAACGAACGCAGAGACGGCCCCCTGTCGCTGTACCTGCATATCCCCTACTGTCACACGCTCTGCTACTACTGCGGCTGTAACAAGGTCGTGACGCGCAACCGGGACCGGGCCGGACAGTACCTGGACCATCTCTTCCGGGAAGTGGAACTACAGTCGGCGCTCTTCGACGACGACCGGGTCGTCGAGCAGCTGCACCTGGGCGGCGGCACGCCGACCTATCTCAGCGAGGAACAGCTGCGCGCCGTCATGGCGAAACTCGGCGAGAATTTCCTGCTGCAGGGCGACGGCGAGCAGGAGTTCTCGATCGAGATCGACCCGCGCAGCATCCAGCCGGGCATGGTGGAGGCGCTCGCCGACATGGGCTTCAACCGTCTCAGCATGGGCGTCCAGGATTTCGACCCGGAAGTACAGAAGGCCGTAAACCGCATCCAGCCGCCGGAGGACACCCTGCCGCTGATACGCCAGGCCCGCGACGCCGGATTCCGCTCCGTCTCCATCGACCTGATCTACGGACTGCCCATGCAGACACCCGAGCGCTTCGACCGCACACTCGACACGGTGCTCGAGGCGCAGCCGGACCGTATCTCCGTCTACAGCTACGCACACCTGCCGCAAATGTTCCGGGCCCAGCGCCTGATCCGCCAGGAGGACCTGCCCAGCGACGACGTCAAACTGGCCCTGCTGGGTCACACGATCCAGCGCTTGTGCGCGGAAGGCTACGAGTACATCGGCATGGACCATTTCGCACGCAAGGACGACGAACTCGCGATCGCGCGCGAGAACGGGACCATGCAGCGGAACTTCCAGGGCTATTCGACCCATGCCGACACCGAGCTGATCGGTCTCGGCGCGAGCTCGATCGGTCGCATCGCGGACTGCTACAGCCAGCACACGCGCCACGACCACGACTACGGCCACGGCGTCGAGGCGGGTCGCCTGCCGGTCGTGCGCGGCCTCGTGATGAGCGACGAGGACAAGCTGCGTGGGAAAGTGATCCAGTCCATCATGTGTCGGGACCGTCTCGTGTTCGGTGAGATCGAGGAGCGCTTCGACATCGACTTCGCCAGCCGCTTCGCCGACGAACTCGCGGATCTCGCACCCCTCCAGGATGACGGCCTGGTGGAGGTGGACGAGGAATCGATCCGCGTCACGCCGACCGGCCGGCTGCTGCTTCGCGCCATCGCGATGGTCTTCGACGGCTATCTGCGGGCCCAGGCCGAACCCCAGCGTTACTCCAAGATCATCTGACCGGGCGGCGGCGCCCCTCGCCCGCCGCTCAGCGTCGGCGGACGACGTAGACCTGGTAACGGCCGTTGGGGCCGATATACCAGGACGCGAGCGTGCTGATGATGCTCACCACGAGAGAGCCGAACAGCGCCGCCCAGAAACCCGAGACCGCGAAGGCATCCAGCAGCCACGCGACCAGGCCGAACATCATCGCATTCACGACGAACCGGAAGAGACCGAGCGTGACGATGGTCAGCGGCAGCGTCGCGAAGATGGCGATCGGCCGTACGACCGCGTTCACGAGGCCGAGCAGGACCGCCGCGAGCAGGAACGTGCCG
>JARRPZ010000111.1:0-8574 GCA_037382365.1 Gammaproteobacteria bacterium | reverse complement strand
AAATAATGTGTTTCTAACGAGATATTCTTTAATGTCCATCATCGCAGGGGGCAGCCGGTGAGCGTCTTCGACCATCCGGAATTCGACCAGCACGAGTCGATCCACCATTTCTGTGACCCGGAGACCGGCCTGCAGGCCATCATCGCGGTCCATTCCACGGCGCTCGGACCGGCGGCCGGCGGCTGCCGGCGCTGGCGCTATGCCAGCGATGCCGACGCACTGACCGATGCGCTTCGGCTTTCCCGGGGCATGACCTACAAGAACGCCGTCGCCGGACTGCCTTTCGGAGGCGGCAAGGCGGTCATCCTCGCCGGCGAGGGGGCGCCGAAGTCGCCGGCGCTTTTCGCCGCGTTCGGCCGCGCCGTCGCTTCCCTCGAAGGCCGCTACATCACGGCGGAAGATGTCGGCATCAGCGTCGAGGATATGCGCAGCGTGCGTGCCGAGACTGCCTACGTCTCCGGCCTGCCGCAGACTGGCGAGAGTGCCGGTGGCGATCCCTCGCCGTCGACGGCACTCGGCGTGTTCCTCGGCATCGGCGCCGCCGTGGAGAGGCGGCTGGGGCGGGACTCCCTCGAAGGCGTGAGAGTCGCCGTCCAGGGTGTCGGACACGTCGGCTGGCATCTCTGTCGGCTACTGCACGAGGCAGGCGCCATCCTCAGCGTCGCCGACGTAGTCCGACGCAATGCGCAGCGGGCCGCCGAAGAACTCGACGCCACCGTCCTGCCCGTCTCGGAGATCCTCGCCGCGGACGCGGATGTCCTCGCTCCCTGCGCGCTCGGCAACATCCTGACCTCGGCCTCGATCCCGAAGCTGCGGGTTTCCGTGGTGGCAGGCGGCGCGAACAACCAGCTGACGACCGCAGCCGACGGAGCGCGGTTGAGCGAACGCGGCATCCTGTACGCGCCGGACTACGTGATCAACGCGGGTGGCATCATCAGCGTCGCTCGCGAATATCTCGGCGGCAGCTCCGAGGACCAGGTGCGCGCAGAGGTCGGCCGTATTCCGGAACGTCTGCGAGCGATCTTCGAGGAAGCGGAAAGGACCGGCCGTCCGACGAACGAGGTCGCGGACGAACTCGCGCGACGCATCGTCGCGGGCGGCAGCAGCGACCTCGGGGCCGGGCCTTCGATGTCCGACGGCTCCCGGGCCGCCGGACAGCTAGTATCATGAACTCTCCAGGGGGAGCCGACACCGCATGACGAAAAAGTCACGCCTGCACATTCCGCGTCCCGCGGCACGCCCCGGCGAGGAGCCGGACTTCAGCTACCTGCACCTCTCGCCGGCCGGCTCGGTGGACCGGCCGCCGTTCGACGCCCGGACCGGCGACATCGAGGAACTCAGCCTCGGCCTCGTGCGCGTACTCGACGAGGACCACAAGGCCGTCGGCCCCTGGGACCCGGACATCGATCCGGCCGAACTGCAGAGAGCTTTGCGCTGGATGCTGCTTACCAGGGTCTTCGACGAACGCATGTGGCAGGCACAGCGACAGGGCCGCGTCTCTTTCTACGTACAGTCGCTGGGCGAGGAAGCGGTGTCCATCGGTCAGGGCATGGCGCTCAGGCCCGGAGACATGTGCTTCCCCTCCTACCGCAGCCAGGCACTGTTCCTGTACCGGGGCACGAAGCTGGTCGACCTGATGTGTCAGTGCCTGTCCAACACGCGGGACATGTGCAAGGGTCGCCAGATGCCGATCATGTATCACAACCGGCGGGCGAACATATTCTCTGTCTCCGGCAACCTGGCGACCCAGTACCCGCACGCCGTCGGCTGGGCCATGGCTGCCGCCATCAAGGGAGAAGACCACGTAGCCACCAGCTGGCTGGGTGACGGCAGCACCGCGGAGGCCGACTTCCATCATGCCCTCACCTTCGCTGCCGTGTATCAGGCGCCGGTCATACTGAACGTCGTCAACAACCAGTGGGCGATCTCGACCTTCCAGGGCTTCGCGGGCGGGGAACGACGCCCCTTCGCGGCCCGCGGGCTGGGTCTCGGCATCCCGGGCATCCGGGTCGACGGCAACGACGTCCTGGCCGTTTACGCCGTCACGATGTGGGCGGCCGAGCGCGCCCGGCGCGGCGGTGGCCCGACGCTCATCGAGCATGTTACCTACCGGGGCGGCGCCCACAGCACCAGTGACGACCCGTCCAAGTACCGCCCGAAGGATGAATGGGCGGCGTTCCCCCTCGGCGACCCGATCACCCGCCTGAAGGATCATCTCATCGCACTCGGGCACTGGTCGGAGGACAAGCACGAGACGGTGCGGCAGGAGTACAAGGAGCAGGTCTCCGCCGCGTGGAAGGAAGCGCAGACCTACGGGACGATGACGGAAGGGCCGTGGCTCGATCCCGCCACCATGTTCGACGATGTGTTCGCGGAGACGCCGCCGCACCTGGAGGCGCAACGGCAGCAACTCATCGAACTCGAGGAGGAGGGCTGAGTCATGGCGCAGATGACCATGGTCCAGGCCATCCGCTCGGCTCTGGACGTCATGCTGGAGAAGAATCCCGGCGTCATCATCATGGGTGAGGACGCGGGCTACTTCGGTGGCGTGTTCCGCTGCACCGACGGACTGCAGCGCAAGTACGGCGAGCATCGCGTGATCGATGCGCCCATCGCGGAAGGCGGCATCATCGGTACGGCCATCGGTATGGCGGTCAACGGTCTGAAGCCGGTGGCCGAGATACAGTTCGCGGATTACATCTACCCGGGTTTCGACCAGGTCGTCAGCGAACTGGCGCGCATCCGGTACCGGACGGGCGGCGACTACTCCGCGCCGGTGACCATCCGCACACCGTGTGGCGGCGGCATCCGGGGCGGGCAGACACATTCCCAGAGCCCGGAAGGCATATTCACCCATGTCAGCGGCATCAAGACCGTCATGCCCTCGAATCCCTACGATGCGAAAGGCCTTCTGATCAGCGCCATCGAATCCGACGATCCGGTGGTCTTCTTCGAGCCGAAACGCATCTATCACGGTCCCTTCGATGGCGACCCCGACAAGCCTGCCGTCTCGTGGTCCAGCCATCCGAAGGGCGAGGTGCCGGAGGATTACTACACCGTACCGCTGTCCTCCGCCGATGTCGTGAGAGAGGGCGAGGAGCTGACCATCGTCACCTACGGCACGATCGTGCACGTGGCCCAGGCGGCAGCGAAACTCACTGGCGTCGATGCGGAGATCGTGGATGTGCGCACGCTGATGCCGCTGGACATCGACACCATCGCGGATTCGGTGCGCAAGACGGGACGTTGCCTGATCGCCCACGAGGCGACCCGTTTCAGCGGTTACGGTGCCGAACTCACCGCCAGCATCCAGGAAACGTGCTTCTACTACCTCGAGGCGCCGATCGAGCGGGTAACCGGCTGGGACACCCCCTATCCCCACGCCTTCGAATGGAAATACTTCCCCGGCCAGAAGCGCGTCGCCGCCGGGATCCGCAAGGTCATGGAGGCGGGATGAGCGAGTACACCTTCAAGCTGCCCGACCTCGCGGAGGGCACGACCGAGGCGGAGATCGGAGAGTGGAACGTCAAGGTCGGCGACCGGGTCGCCGAAGACGACGTCGTCTGCACCATGATGACCGAGAAAGCAGCCGTCGAGGTTTCGTCCCCCGTCTCGGGGACCGTGACGAAGATCGCCGGTGAGCCCGGCGACATGGTCCAGGTCGGCACGCCGCTCATCGTCTTCGAGACGGAAGAGGGAGTCGCGGCTGAACCCGCACCCACGGACGAGGAAGCCGACGCAGGAGGACCTTCAGGCCCGACCGGGGAAGAGGAACCCGATGCAGGAGGACCTGCAGGCCCGAATCGGGAGGGAGGCAACGGGGCTAAAGCCCCTCTTACGGCCCCGGCCGCAGCCTCCCGCAAGCGCCGGGGCAAGGTCCTCACCTCGCCCGCGATCCGGCGACGAGCCAAGGAAGCGGGCATCGACCTGACGGACGTCGAGGGGTCCGGGCCCCGGGGCCGGATCCTGCGAGAGGATTTCGATCGCTTCCTGGAACGCTCATCGTCAGGCGCCACGGGTGCCGCACCGGCGCGGGCGACCGGCGCCACCGAGGTGAAGATCATCGGACTGCGCCGCGTCATCGCCGAGCGCATGGCAAAAGCCAAGAGCGAGATCCCCCACTTCGCTTACGTCGAGGAGATCGACGTCACGGAACTCGAAGCCCTGCGCAAACACCTGAACGAGCGAAACGCGGACAACGACGGACGACTGACGCTGCTCCCGTTCATCGGTCTCGCCCTGATCCGCGCCCTGCAGGATTTTCCCCAGTGCAACACCACTCACGACGCGGAACGCAATGTGCTGCTGCGCCACAATCCGGTCCATCTCGGCGTGGCCACCCAGACCGACGATGGTCTCAAGGTGCCGGTGGTGAGGCACGCGGAGTCACGTCACCTGAAAGATCTCGCCGCCGAGATTCGGCGGGTCACCGAGGCCGCACGGGACAGGAGTGCGAAACCGGACGAACTCAAGGGCTCGACGATCACCCTGACCAGTCTCGGCCGGCTGGGCGGGATCGTCTCGACGCCGGTCATCAACGCGCCGGAGGTCGCCATCATCGGCGTCAACAAGGCGGTGCAGCGCCCCGTGATCGTCGACGGTCAGGTCACTGCCCGGCTGATGATGAATCTCTCATCGTCCTTCGATCACCGATTCGTGGACGGCTACGATGCGGCGGCCATGATCCAGCGCATGAAGGAAATGCTGGAGCATCCGGCGACGATCTTCATCTGAATCCTTCGGCTACTCGCCGGCGGCCAGACCGCGCTCGTACAGCGCGTCGATCTCCTCGTCGGCATAGCCGAGTTCACGCAACACCTCTGCGGTATGCTGACCCTGCCGGGGCACGTCCTCGTGCAGGCCGAAGCGCTCGCCGCCCATTTCCAGCGGCAGCGCCGGCAGCTTCGCTGTCGTCCCCGCGCACTCCCCGTCAGGCACGGTGACTTCGACCAGCCCGTCGCCGGCGTTCAGATGGGGGTCGTCCGTCATCTCTTCGGGCTTCGCGATCGGTGCGAAAGGCAGGCCCGTCTGCTCCAGTTTGGCCATGAGTTCGGCCTTCGTGTAGCCCCGGAAGGTGTCCCTGATGACCGGGATGATCCGATCACGCTGCCGCACCCGGTCGCCGTTGGCGGCCAGCGATTCATCAGCGGCGAACTCGCTGAGGCCGAACGCCTCGCAGAAAAGTCGCCACTGGGTATCGCTCACGACGCCGACGAAAACCTGCTCGTCGTCTGCCGTATCGAACACCTCGTAGACGGCCCAGGCCGAGACACGGGCCGGCATCGGCGCCGCGGGCGTGCCGGTCACCGCATACTGGGCCATGTGCTGGCCCACCAGGAAGACCGTGTTCTCGAACAGTGAACTGACCACTTTCTGGCCCCGACCGGTGCGGTGTCGCTGCTCGAGCGCGGCGAGCACGCCCATCGCACCGAACATGCCGCCCTGCACGTCGATGACGCTCGCGCCGGCACGCAGGGGGCGGCCCGGCGGTCCGGTCATGTAGGCCAGTCCGCCCATCATCTGTGCCACCTCGTCGAGAGCCGTACGGTGATCGTAAGGGCCGGCGAGAAACCCCTTCTCGGAACAGTAGATCAGCCGGGGATTCAGCACCGCCATCGCCTCCCAGCCGAACCCGAGCTTGTCCATCGCACCCGGCCGGAAGTTCTCGATCAGCACGTCGGCCGACTCGATCAGCTTCAGGGCCGCCTCCTTACCCGCCGCCGACTTCAGGTCGAGACACGCCGAACGCTTGTTCCGGTTGTACATGGGGAAGTAACCGGCGCCGGAGCCCAGGAGCCGCCGCGTATTGTCGCCTTTCACGGGTTCCACCTTCACGACGTCCGCGCCCATGTCGGCCAGGATCAGGCCACAGGCCGGCCCCATGACCATGTGGGTGAACTCCGCCACCTTGATGCCGGCGAGCGGCAGGTCTTCCCGGTCTCGCATGTCCTTCTCTAAAACACTGTCGGCGGACAAAAATATGCAGGAGGGCCTTCAGGCCCGACGGGCACCATCGGAAACGCTTCAATCCCCGTCCGGACACCGCCGTTTCGAGGAAAGGTAGCGTACGATAGTATGGTTGTCATGTGTTCAGGAATACACGGTAACGACGGATGAGCACGAACAGACCCCGCATCCTGGTGAGCGAGGTAGGACCTCGGGACGGTTTGCAGAGCATCGACACCGTGATGCCCACGGACGCGAAGAAGGCATGGATCGCCGCCGAAGCGGAGGCCGGTGTCAGCGAGATCGAGGTCGGCTCCTTCGTGCCGCCGAAGCTGCTGCCGCAACTCGCCGACACGGCGGAGATCGTGAAATTCGCACGCACCCTACCCGGCCTCACGGTGGCCGCGCTCGTGCCCAATCTGAAGGGCGCCGAGAATGCCGTGGCCGCCGGCGTTCACAAGATCACGCTGCCCCTGTCGGTGAGCGAGACCCACAGCAGGGCGAATCTCCGCAAGAGCCACGCCGAGGTGCTCGAAGAAGTGCGCGGCATCGTGGAACTGCTGGGTACGCTGCCGGCGGATCGGCGTCCCGGTTTCGAAGGCGGACTGTCCACGGCTTTCGGCTGCACGCTGGAGGGGCCGGTGGACGAACGCCGGGTCGTCGAACTCGCGGTCAGACTCATGGAACTCGGCTGTGACGAGGTGGGCCTCTCCGATACCACCGGTTACGCGAACCCGGCGCAGGTGCGGCGGCTCGTCAAACTGGTACGTGCCGAGGTCGGCGAGGCCGCACTCACCGGGGTCCACCTGCATAACACGCGGGGTCTCGGACTCGCGAACGCCTTCGCCGCACTGGAGGTTGGTATCACCACCCTGGATGCCTCTCTCGGCGGCATCGGCGGGTGTCCCTTCGCGCCGGGCGCCAGCGGGAACATCGTCACGGAGGATCTCGCCTTCATGCTGGACAGCATGGGGCTCGAGACCGGTATCGACCTCGGGCGACTGCTGCAGGTGCGCGACATCCTGCAGGACGCACTGCCGGACGAGGAACTCTATGGTTTCACGCCGGAGGCCGGTCTGCCGAAAGGCTATTCGGCTCCGTGGGGCATGCCCTCCGCCGCGTGACCGCGACGCCCGCTGCATGACCAGGAAGAAGGAAGCGAAAGAGGTCGAGAAGCGCCAGCGCCTGCGCTCCCCGGTCATCTACGAAATCGTGCGGGCGGAGGGGATCGAGGAACTCGAGCGCCCGGTCTCCTCGCTGTGGTGGTCCGGCCTGGCCGCCGGCGTCGGTATCACTTCCTCGCTCCTCGCCAAGGGGCTCCTGACCCATTATCTGCCCGAGGCGTCCTGGGCGCCGGCGGTCACCGGCTTCGGCTACTGCCTCGGCTTCCTGATCGTCGTCCTCAGCCGCCTGCAACTCTTCACCGAGCAGACGGTCACCGCGGTGCTGCCGCTCCTTAAGAATCCCAGCCGCAGCAACTGGATCGCGACGGCCAGATTGTGGGGAGTCGTCCTCGCAGCGAACCTGACCGGCACCTTCCTGACGGCATTGTTCCTGGTCGCCGCCGGCCCGGTGCACCCGGAACATTTCGTGGCCATGCTGGAGGTGAGCCGCAAATTCGCCGAACTGTCGGCCGGCGAGGCGCTGCTCTTCGGCATTCCGGCCGGGTTCCTGGTAGCCGCGATGGTGTGGATGATCCCGAACGCGAAAGGCAGCGAATTCCAGGTCATCGTGGTGATGACCTACCTGATCGCGCTCGGTGGTTTCGCCCACGTGATCGTGGGCTCCTCCGAGGTCTTCCTACTGATCCTCTCCGGCGAACTCGGCGTCCTGCAGGGTATCGGCGGCCTGATTCTGCCGAGCCTGCTCGGCAATATCATCGGTGGCACGGGCCTGTTCGCACTGCTCGCCTACGGCCAGGTCCAGGAGGAACTCTGATTGGCCGTCAGGGAGATACTGCGCCTGGGCGACCCCCGGCTTCGAGTCGTCTCCGAACCCGTGGACGCTTTCGACACGCCGGAACTGCATGCGCTGATCGAGGACATGTTCGACACCATGGCGGCCGCGGATGGTGCCGGGCTCGCCGCCCCGCAGATCGCGGTGCCGAAACGGGTGATGATATTCGGGGTCGAATCGAACCCCCGCTACCCGGACGCCGAGGCCGTGCCGACCACCGTTCTCGTCAACGCGAGCTACGAGGTACTCGACGAGGAGTCGGTGAGCGGCTGGGAAGGCTGCCTCTCGGTGCCGGGCATGCGCGGCTACGTGCCCCGTTACCGGCGCATCCGCTACCGGGGGTTCGACCCTTACGGCAAGCGGATAGTGCGGGAAGCGGACGGCTTCCACGCCGTCGTGTTCCAGCACGAATACGATCACCTGGAAGGCATCCTGTACCCGGACCGTATCGTGGAGCGGGACAAATTCGGTTTCGAGCAGGAATTGCTCGAAGCCGGTGCATTCGGCTGAGGGACGGCCGGACGTACCGGAGGAAAGGCGGGCGCGATTGACAATGATGGTGGTGATGGGTGGATTTGAACCACCGACCTCAGCATTATGAGTGCCGCGCTCTGACCAACTGAGCTACATCACCACGGCTGGAACCCCCGGAACCGAGGGGGCGTGAATTGT
>JARRPZ010000110.1:0-12510 GCA_037382365.1 Gammaproteobacteria bacterium | reverse complement strand
GGCCGGGGCCGACGTATCGGTGTCATCTGGGGCGTCGCGGAAGGCAGCGACCTTCCCCGGGAGCGACTGCGGCGTGCCACGGGGCTGCTCGACGACGAGCCGGTCATCGACGAACGGCTCGCCTGGCTCATCGACTTCGCCGCTGCCTACTATCATCACCCGGTGGGCGAGGTGGCCGCGGCCGCTCTGCCGGCGCTCCTGCGCGAGGGACGCGGACTCCGCGATACCGAGACCGCCTGGCGGCTCACGGCGGCAGGCCGGGCGACCGACCCGGAGGAGCTCGCCCGTCGCGCGCCCCGGCAGGCGGAAATGCTGGCGGCCCTCGCCGCCGCGCCAGAGGGCACGCTTGCCGAGCCGGCACTCGATAGCGGATGCCCCGGCTGGCGCCGGGTGAGCCGCTCACTGCGGGAGAAAGGTCTGGTCAGCCGCGCGGAGCGTCACGTCAGCAGCAGTATCGACACCGGACCCGCGCGGCCGGCCAGACGAGCCGTAGAACTGAATGCGGGAATGCGGACCAGCAGGCGGCCGTCGATGCCATCGCCGCCGCTCCCGGTTTCTCGGCCACGCTGCTCGACGGCGTGACCGGCAGCGGCAAGACCGAGGTCTATCTCGCACTCATCGAGAGCGTACTGGCAGCGGGCCGGCAGGCGCTCGTGCTGGTACCCGAGATCGGGCTCACGCCGCAGCTGAGCGCGCGCTTCACGGAGCGGCTCGGCCGGCGGCCGGTAATCCTCCACAGCGGGCTGGGCGACGTCGAACGCCTGGCGGCCTGGCGCGCCGCCCGCGAGGGGGGCGCCGGGGTGGTGGTCGGCACCCGATCGGCGGTATTCACGCCGCTGGCGCGTCCGGGCCTCATCATCGTCGACGAGGAGCACGATCCGTCGCTGAAACAGCAGGAAGGATTCCGGTATTCGGGCCGGGACCTCGCGGTCGCACGCGCGCGCCACGAAGGCGTGCCCGTCCTGCTCGGCTCGGCCACGCCATCCCTCGACTCCCTCGCCAACGCCGAGCGCGGCCTGTACCGTCGCCTGCTGCTGCCACGCCGTGCCGGCGGCGCCCTGCCGCCGCAATTGCGGCTGGTCGATCTGGGCCGGCACCCGGCGCCGGACGGATTCTCCGGACCGCTGGTCGGGGCGATGGAACGCCATCTCGCCGACGACGGCCAGGTATTGCTCTATCTCAATCGTCGCGGCTACGCGCCGACTCTCCTGTGCCGGGACTGCGGGCACATCGCCGAGTGCCGCCGCTGCGACGCCCGGATGACGCTGCACGCCGCCGAGCAGCGCCTGCGCTGTCATCACTGCGGCAGCGAACGGGCCGTGGATACGGCCTGTCCTGCCTGCGGTGGCCCGGTAGCCGCCCTGGGTCGCGGGACCGAGCGGGTGGAGGAAACGGTCGGGCGTCACTTCCCCGGTTACCGGATCAGCCGCATCGACAGCGACAGCACCCAGCGCCGCGGCAGCATGGAGAGCGCCCTCGACGAGGCACGCCGCGGCCACAGCCGGATCCTGGTGGGTACGCAGATGCTCTCCAAGGGACATCATTTCCCGCGGCTGACACTCGTCGGCGTCCTCAATGCCGACCAGGGACTGTTCGGCAGCGATTTCCGGAGTGCGGAGCGGCTCGCCCAGAGCCTGCTCCAGGTGGCCGGCCGGGCCGGGCGCGCCGACCGTCCGGGCGAAGTCCTGATCCAGACCGAGTTCCCCGATCATCCCCTGCTGAGACGACTCGTCGAGCAGGGCTACGACGACTTCGCAACCGCCGCCCTCGAGGAACGCCGGGAGAGCGGCTGGCCGCCCTACTCGCGCATTGCGCTGCTGCGGGCTTCCGCAAACCGGCAGGACACCGCGCTCGGCTTCCTGCAGGAAGTGAAGTCGCGGGTGTCGGCGGCCGGCACAGGGGAGGTGCGGCTGCTGGGTCCGGTGTCCGCCCCCCTCGCCCGGCGTGCCGGCCGCTATCGCTGCCAGCTCCTGCTCCAGAGTGCAGAGCGCGCGCCACTGCACGGCGTCCTCAACCGGCTGCGGGAAGCCGCGGAAAGCTCACCGGGAGCGAGCCGCGTCCGCTGGTCGCTCGACGTCGATCCGATCGAACTCTTCTGAACCCCGGCGGGCGGATGCGGCAGGCGGCTCCTAACGGGTAGAATCGGCGCCTCGCCGCAACGGGGACCGTACTTGAAAGACAACATCGCCAGACTGGTCGAGGCGGCACTCGCCTCGCTGCCGGAGATCGCCGCCGAAGCCGATCTCTCCGCGGTCGCGGCGGATGTGGAACGCGCTCGCGATCCTCGCCACGGCGACTTCGCCACGAATGTCGCCCTCAGGCTGGCCAAGAGTCTCGGTCGCAACCCGCGGGAGCTGGCGGGCGAGATCGTGGAAGCCCTGCCATCGTCGGAACTCGTCGAGGAGGTCTCGGTGGCGGGCCCCGGCTTCATCAATTTCCGGCTGAGCCGCACGGCCCTGCAGCAGGAGCTGGGGCGCGTGCTGGAGCAGGGTCCCTGCTACGGGCGCCGGAGCCTGCGTGATTCGCCCCGCGTCATGGTGGAATTCGTCTCCGCGAATCCGACCGGCCCGTTGCACGTGGGCCACGGCCGCCACGCAAGCTACGGCGCCACGGTCGCGAATCTGCTGGAGGCCGCCGGCTTCCCCGTGCACCGGGAATACTACGTGAACGATGCCGGCCGGCAGATGGAGATCCTCGGCCTGAGTGTCTGGCTGCGCTATCTCGGACTGCACGGCGAGACCGTCCCCTTCCCGAGCGGCGGCTACCGGGGCGACTACATCATCGACATCGCCCGCGAGCTGCCGGCCGACCGCTTCGTCGTGGGCGCTGCGGAGGTGCTGCGGGACCTGCCGGCCGACGCGCCCGAAGGAGACCGGGAGCAGCATATCGATGCGCTGATCACGACGGCCCAGATGCTGCTCGGCGACGAGGGTTTCGACACGGTGCGCCGGCATGCGCTCACGAGCATCCTGGAGGACATACGCGGGGACCTCGCCGAGTTCGGTGTGGAGTTCGACACCTGGTTCTCCGAAGCGAGCCTGACCGATGACGGGACCATCGACCGGGCCCTCGACCGGCTGCGCGAGCGCGGCATGCTGTACGAAAGAGACGGCGCGGTGTGGTTCCGCGCGACGGACTACGGCGACGAGAAAGACCGGGTGGTGGTACGCGAGAACGGCAAGCGCACCTATTTCGCGAGCGATATCGCCTACCACTTCGACAAGCGGCAGCGCGGCCACGATCTGCTGCTGGACGTGCTCGGCGCGGATCACCACGGCTACATCGCCCGGGTCCGAGCCGGCCTCGAGGCGATGGGAGAACCCGGCGACGCACTGGAGGTGCGCCTCGTCCAGTTCGTCACCCTCTACCGTGGCGGTGAGAAGGTGCAGATGTCCACGCGCTCCGGCGAATTCGTGACTCTGCGCGAACTGCGGGAGGAGGTAGGCAACGACGCGGCCCGGCTGTTCTACGTGATGCGCTCTAACGACCAGCACCTCGATTTCGATCTCGAACTCGCCAAGTCCCGCTCCAACGAGAACCCGGTCTATTACATCCAGTACGCTCATGCCCGGGTGGCGAGCGTCATGCGCCAGCTCGCGGAGAAGGGCTTCGAATGGAACCGGGAGCAGGGTCTTGCTTCCCTCGAGCTCCTCTCCGAACCGCAGGAAACCGCTCTGCTCGGGACGGTCACCCGATTCCCCGAGGTCATCGAACTCGCGGCCGACAAACGGGCGCCGCAGACGCTGGTGTTCTACCTGAGGGAACTGGCCAATGAATTCCACACCTACTACAACGCCCATACATTCATCGTGGACGACGAGCCGCTGCGGGACGCCCGGCTTACCCTGGTTCTGGCGACCCGCCAGGTGATCGCCAACGGCCTGGGCCTCCTCGGCGTATCCGCACCGGAGAGCATGTAGCAGGGCCGATGGCGAAACGCCGCCGAAAGACGAAGCGCCGCGCGAGCCCGGCGCGTGAGGCGCCCGGCTGGCTCTGGATGCTCTTCGGACTCGCCATCGGGCTGTCCGTAGCGGCAGCCGTCTGGATGAAGGACCGCGGAGAACCGGTGGTCGAGCCGGAAAGCCCCCGGTCGGCCAGCCTCCGGGAGGAAGACAACGCGACGGCGCCCGAACCCCGGCGCGTCGAGACGCCCGCCGCCCGAGAGTCACGCTTCGACTTCTACGAGATGCTGCCCCGATTCGAGGTGATCGTGCCCGAAGAGGAACCCGAGGCAAGGCCGGACAATCGCCCCGGCGTACCCGCCAGACCCGGCACCTACGTGCTGCAGGCGGGTTCATTCGGCGCCTACGAGGACGCGGATCGCATGAAGGCACAACTGGCGCTGCAGGGCATTCCGTCACGCATACAGCGGGTGAGCATCGACGATCGGACCTACCACCGGGTCCGTATCGGCCCGGTGTCCGACCCGGAGGAACTCGACGATCTGCGTGGCCGCCTGCGCGACGCGAAGATCGAGGTGCTGATGATCCGCGTGGCGGATCAGTAAGACCGGCGGATCAGTCGTCGGCGGCACTGCCCGTCTGGCGGAAGTCGACACCCAGCGCCCGGAGCTTTCGGTACAGATGCGTGCGCTCCATGCCGACGCGCTGGGCGAGTTTGCCGACCTTGCCGTTGCAGAGGATCAGTTGCTGGGTGAGGTAGGCGCGCTCGAAAGCCTCCCGCGCCTCGCGGAGCGGCAGCGCGAGCAGGTCCTGCTTCACCAGCGGTTCGTCTTCGGGCGCCTCGCCCTTCAGCTCCTGCTCGATCTCCGCCAGCGTGACCTCCTCGTCATCGCCGTTGATCAGCACCCGGTGCACCAGGTTCTTGAGCTCCCGGACGTTGTCCGGCCACGGGTAGTTGCGGAGCCGGTTCTGCGCGGCGACGCCGAAGCGCCGGAACGGCAGACCTTCGGAGTCCACCAGTTTCTCGGCGTAATAGCGCAGCAACTCGGGCACGTCCTCCGCATACTCGCGCAGCGGCGGCACCCGCAGGGTCAGGACGCTGAGATGCGCGAACAGGTCGCGCCGAAGTCGACCCTCCTCGAGCAGCTGCTCGTAGTCCGCCGGCAGGGAAGCCATCACGCGCACATCCAGCAACACCGGCTGCGTCCCGCCACGTCGCAGGTAGCTGCCCTGCTCCAGGGCGCTGGCGAGCAGCTTCTGCGCCGTCGGACTCGCATCGCCGAGTTCGTTCACGAACAGCGTCCCGCCGACGGCCTGGTCGAGCAGACCCTCGTGGATCTCGCCGCCGGATTCCATGCCGAAGAGCTGGGTCTCCGCATTCTCGTCGGTCAGCGCACCACCGGTGATGCTCACGTATTCGCTGTCCGCCCTCGGTCCGGCGCCATGCATGTAGCGGGCGAACGCCTCACGGCCGGAGCCGGGTTCACCGATCACCAGGACCGGCGTATCGTGCCCCGCCAGCTTCCTGGCCTGTTCGCGCAGGTCGCGCATCGCTTCGCTCTTGCCGACCGGCGCGAGCGGCGAGAGCATGCGCCGCATCTGCTGCGGCGCGTTCTTGCGCCCGGACTCCAGCGCCCGCTCGACGGTGTGGAGCAACTTGGACAGGGACAACGGCTTCTCGATGTAGTCGAAGGCGCCGAGCCGGGTGGCCTCCACAGCCGTGTCGACCGTGCCGTGCCCGGACATGATGACGACCGGACACTGACGCAGGTTGGGCTGCTGGGTCCACTCCTTCAGGAGGGTGATACCGTCGGTGTCCGGCATCCACACGTCCAGCAGGATCAGATCGGGCTTCGATTCCTGGCGCGCGGTACGAGCTTCCGAAGCGTCGGCGGCCACCCGGACCTCGTAGCCTTCGTCGGACAGGATCTCCCTGATCAGGGATCGGATATCCGGCTCGTCGTCGATAACGAGTATGTGTTCGCCACTCATGCTCTCTCTCTCCGTTGCTCGCCGCGCCGCGGCAGCGCCGACACTATGATCTCGCGGCTCGCCTCGTCCACAGGCAACGAGATGCGAATCCTCGCTCCGCCGCCCCTGCGGTTCTCCGCATAGATGCTGCCGGCATGTTCTTCCACGAGCTTCTTCACTATCGCGAGCCCGAGCCCGGTGCCCTTCGGCTTGGAGGTCACGTAGGGATCGAAGATCTGCTCGACGGGCCCCGCCTGGAAACCGGGACCGTTGTCCTCCACGGTGATGGTCGCCAGCGTCGCGCCACTGTGCTGCTCCGCACGTGTGATGATATCGATTGCGCCGTCCTCCTGCCCCTCCAGGGCCTCGACCGCATTACGCACCAGATTGTGCAGAATCTGGCGCACCCTGCCGGCGTCCGCATCCACGGGTGGCAGCTCGTTGTCCAGATCCAGCGTGAGGTCCACCGTCGTATCCTGGGCGCGGTAGAGTTCGATCACTTCGCGCACCAGCCGGTTGAGATCGAACCGGGTCATATCCATGTCCGGCGTGCGGGCATACTCGGAAAACGCGTTCACCATCTCCTTCATGGCCTCGACCTGCTGGACGATGGTATGGGTCGCACGATCCAGTACCTGGGCCTCGTTCGGCGCCATGCCGCGGAGGTATTTCTGCCGCAGCCGCTCCGCCGAGAGCTGTATGGGGGTCAGCGGGTTCTTGATTTCGTGGGCCAGCCGCCGGGCGACCTCACCCCACGCCGCGTCCCGCTGCGCCTGCAGCAGCGCCGTGATATCGTCGAACACGACCACGAAGCCACTCGTGTGCCCGTCCTCCGCAGGCAGGTTGGTACAGGCGCAGGTGAGTACGCGGCGGCCCACGTCCCCGCGCAGGATGATCTGCTCGCGCCATTCGTTCTCGCCGGCGAGGACGTGCACCCTTGCGACGTCGACGAACTGCTCGAGTAGCGGATGCCCCTTCGCCACTTCCGGCAACAGCTCACCGATGCGACTCTCGAGATCCACACCGAGAATGGCACCGGCCGCCTGGTTGGCCGTGCGGATCCGCAGATCCGGCTCGAGAGACACGACACCCGTCGACAGCCGCGCGAGTATCACTTCGAGATTCGCGCGCTCGGCCTCCACCTGGGCCTGACTGTCGCGCGCCTCTTCGCGGGCAGCGGCGAGCCGGCGCGTCATGTCGTTGAACGAACTGACCAGGAAGCCGATCTCGTCCCGCGAGGGCTGCGGCAGCTGCGTGTCGAAATCGCCGGCCGCGACGGCGCGGGTACCGGCCACGAGCTGCTGTATCGGCGCCACCAGTCGCCGCGAGAAGAAGAATGCCCCGTAGATGGACGCGAGCAGAGAGACCAGCAGTACCACGGTGAGGGTTAGCGTCAGCGTGCGCTTCAGAGGCTCCCGCAGGTAGAGCTGTCGCTTGTAGTTGGTGTAGGAGTCGCCGACGCTGTCCGCCATGGCCGCCAGACGCTGCGTCACCGGGTACAGCGCCTGGACCACGTAGCGGCCGCCGCTGCGCACATCGGCCTGCATCGGCGCGGCGGTGCGGACCTGGTAGCCTCCTCCTTCCAGCGGGTCCAGGCTGACGTAGGGCCGGCCCTGTGCGACCTGCAGGAGCATCTCGTCCGTCGGTGTCGTCGGCACGCTCACCCGGGAGCGGTCCAGACTGGTCGCAACGATGCGGCTGTTCGATGCGAAGACGGTCACTTCGACCGCGCCCGTCTCCCGCCGCATTCGCACGAGTTCGCTCACCAGGGCCGGCTCGCTCATCGTCTCCGCTGCATCGGCGAAACGCAGCGTCAGGTTGAGATTCGTGCGCATCTGGATACCCAGCGCGGCACGGGACAGTTCCAGCGCATCCTCCAGCCCCTGCTCGACGTCTTCGGTGAACCAGCTGTCGATGCCCCGGTTCAGGAACTGGGCGGAGAAATAGTAGACGAGCAGCAGCGGCAGGACGGCGAGACCGATGAACATGGCCACCATGCGTCCTTTCAGTTTCGCGCCGGGCACGTGACGCCTGAGGTCCTGTACCAGTCTCGCGAGATTGCCGACCAGCAGGATGAACAGCACGACGATGCCGACCGCGTTCACCAGCAGCGTGATGCCCGAGAGCCGGTCGAACTGTTCCGAACTCTGCGAGGTCTGGGCGAGCAGCAGCAGGGTAGTGAGCGCCAGCAGCAGGCCGATGCCGGCCAGCAGTACCGTCACTATCCTCCTCAGGGTGCGAGTTGCCATTCGTACCAGTCACTCGTCAGACGCCAGTCGTCGCGCCAGAACGCGATGAGTCGCAGGGCCGCCGGAAAGTCCTTGACGTCCACGATGGCACGCATGCGGATCCGATAGGTCCCATCGTCCTCGAGCAGCGCGGCGTCGATGACCGGCAGGGAAGTGATGCGACCCAGGTTGTTGAGCGCGGAGTAGAGGGTCGCGAAGGAATCCTGCTCGCCGGTGTTCAGATTCCTGACCACGTAACGCCGGCTGAGTGCGTTGAAGAGGAGCTGATAATTCACCTCCAGTTCGGCCGTCACGTCATCCAGCCAGAACCGGCGTGCCTTTATCACCTGGAGCTCGAGCTCGACGTTGATCGGCACGCCGCTGTCGAGGGCGTCCAGCGCATTGTCCGAGAGCACGTACTGCAGGCGGGCTTCCACCCGGTAGACGCCGTCGACGAGGTCGGCAGACGCCGAGCGGATCGCCACGGACCCTTCGTCTTCCTGAGCGGCCAGCGGCAACCAGGACAGACAGAGCAGCGTCACCAGAACGGCGAGCCGGTAGCCCCCGATACTGCTTCCCTGTGCCCCCGGCACGCTCATGTCGGCTTTTCGATACAAGAGTAGAAGAACCCGTCCAGCGCGAATCGCCCCGGGAAAACCTGAAACCCCGCTCCCTCAGCTTGCATTAGATCGCGTATGTTGTCATCGGGCAACAGTTTTCCGGCGACCGGATGCCGCCGGATGACACCCGTAGCGGTACAGGGCGCGTCGAGGAGGATGCGCTGGTAGGGACGCCCGTCCCACCAATCGTCCGGGCTGGCGGCATCCCCGCAGCGCGATTCCGCGGCATAGCCGAGCCGGGAAAGCGTCGCGCGCACCGATTCCAGCCGGTCGGCGTCGATGTCGAGGGCGACGAGATCGGCATCGCCCCCGACCGTCTCGAGGATATGGCCGGTCTTGCCGCCCGGTGCCGCACAGGCGTCGAGGATGCGCATCCCTGGTCCCGGCATGAGCAGACGGGCCGCGAGTTGTGCCGCACCGTCCTGCACACTCACCTCGCCCTCGGCGAACCCGGGCAACTCGTTGACGGCCAGCGGCCGGGAGAGTCGCAGCGCCGAGGGGATGCCGGGCAGGCCGTGAGCGGTCACGCCCTCGGGCAGTCGCGCAGACCAGCGATCCGGGTCCGTTCGCGCCGGATTGATCCGCACCCACATCGGGGCCCGTTGATTGTTGGCCTCGACGATCGCGCCGCAGTCGTCCGGCCAGTCGGCGGAGAGCCGGTCCAGCAGCCAGCGAGGGTGTGCCGTGGCCGCTTCCGGGTCTTTCTGCACCGCCACCAGGAGCGACTCCCGCTCCCGCTGGAACCGCCGCAGCAGGGCGTTGACGAGACCCCGCAACCGCGGCCGCCCGAGTTCCGCACAGGCGGCGACGGTCTCGGCCACGGCCGCATGATCCGGTACTCGCATGCGCCAGAGCTGATAGAGCCCGACCTCGATCAGTCGGACGACGACCCGGTCACGCCGCGGGAGAGGCTTGTCTAGCATCGCGGCTACGAGCGCCTGCAGCGTGTAGTGCCAGCGCACGGCGCCGTAGGCCATCTCGGCGGCCAGTCCACGGTCCGACTCGGAGCACGCGGCCACCTCCTGGCCCAGGGCATCGTCCAGCGAGCGCCCGCCATCCGCGACCGCGTGCAGCGTCCTCGCCGCGACCGCCCTGACATTCGCCGACGCGGCCATGCAGCTCAGCCGAGCCGCAGGCCGGACAGCGGGCGCTGGTTGGCGAGATCGCCCGCGGCGATGCGGCGGCGCCCCGCCATCTGCACCTCGAGCAGACGCAGCGCGCCGTCCCCCGTCGCGACCGCGATGCCGCCGGCCCCGGCCTCGAGTATCGTGCCGGGACCGGCGCCGGCGTCGATCTCCAGCGGCTCGGCCGACCATACCCTCAGCGATTCGCCCTCCAGCACCGTATGGCTCACGGGCCACGGGTTGTAGGCGCGTATCCGGCGATCGAGATCAGCGGCCGGCGCAGACCAGTCGATCAGCGCATCCTCGCGACGGATACGCGGTGCGTAGGTCGCCAGGGCATCGTCCTGTGGGACGGCGCGGAGGGTGCCGTCGAGTATCGCCGGCAGATGCTCGACCAGCAGTTCCCCGCCGAGGGCCGCGAGCCGGTCGTGCAGTTCGCCCGCCGTCTCCCTTGCGCCGACGGGCGTCTCGGCGCGGGCGAATACGGGTCCGGTGTCGAGGCCCGCCTCCATCCGCATCAGGCTCACGCCCGACACCGGATCGCCGGCGAGGACCGCGGCCTGAATCGGCGAGGCACCTCGCCAGCGCGGGAGCAGCGAGGCGTGGACGTTGAGACAGCCGGCGGAAGCAGATGCGAGCACCGGCGGTGGCAGGATCAGCCCGTAGGCGGCCACGACCATGAGGTCGGGCTCGAGCGAGCGGATCTCCTCCTGTACGGTATCGTCCTTCAGCGTGACCGGTTGCCGTACCGGTATCCCTTCCGACTCGGCCCAGGCCTTGACCGGGCCGGCCCGCACACGGCGGCCGCGTCCCGCCGGCCTGTCCGGCTGCGTCAGCACGGCCACCGGCCGGTGGCCGGCGCCGCAGAGCGCCCGCAGCGAGGCCAGGGCGAATTCGGGGGTGCCGGCGAAGATCAGCCGCGGCGCGACCGGGGAGGCGCCTTCACCGGTCACGGCCGACGGGCCCGCGCTCAGACGACCGGCGTCGGTTCCCGCTCATCCGCGGGCTGAGCGGCGTTGCGCCGGCCTTTCAGGAGGCGCTTGCGGATACGCTGGCGTTTCATCTCGGAGAGGTAATCCACGAAGAGCTTGCCTTCGAGATGATCCATCTCGTGCTGTATGCACACGGCGAGCAGTCCCTCGGCCTCCATCTCGTAGGGCTCACCGTCCCGGCCGAGCGCCCTGACACGGATCCGTTCCGCACGCTCGACCGGCTCGTAGAAGCCGGGCACGGAAAGACAACCTTCTTCCGTCACCTCGACGCCGTCCTTCTCGATGATCTCCGGGTTGATCAGCACGTGGGGCTGATTCTTGTCGGCGGACACGTCCGCGACCAGCAGCCGTTTGTGTACGTCCACCTGGGTGGCCGCCAGACCGATGCCCGGGGCGGCATACATCGTCTCGAACATGTCGTCGATCAGCTGCCTCATCTCGTCGTCCACGCGCTCGACCGGCTCGGCCCGTGTCCGCAGGCGCGGATCGGGGAATTCGAGGATTCTCAGGATAGCCATCGGTACCTTCTCAATATCTCTCGCGCACTACTATAAATGCCCTGTAGTGTTTTGACTTTATTGGGATACATAATCGACAATCAAGACGTTATGTCACGTGGCCGCGGTGGCCCGAGGCGATTCTGTGACGGACTTGGCAGTGGGCGCTGCGTCGGAACGCCATAGTATAGCAGCGCCGACAAAGCCGGCCGTCCCGAATCCCCATGATGGAGCAAGCCCAACGATGCCCCTTGCAGAGCGGAATACCCGGTCCTCGATGAGACTGTTCGGAGCGCTGTTTGTTGCAGCGACTCTCTCGGCCGCGACCGGCTGCAGCCTGAACCCGTTCGCCGACGATGCGGAAACGCCGCCGGCCCCCGTTTCGCGGCAGGACACGGGCAGCACCTCGGGACCGGTCTCGCTGGAGCCGGATTCGGCCCGGCAGCAGGCGGCGCCCGTGGCGCCCCGAACCGAACCGATGCCGCCGGCCCGGGAAGTCCCCCTCGCAGCCGGCGCACCGGAACGCTACGTGGTGAAGAAGGGCGATACGCTCTGGGACATCTCCGCCATGTTCCTGCGCGATCCCTGGTTCTGGCCGGAGATCTGGCAGATCAATCCCCAGGTCGAGAACCCGCACCTGATCTACCCCGGCGACATCCTGTCCCTGGTGTACATCGACGGCCAGCCGCGCATCCTCCTGGAGCGGGGGCTGCGTGCCGAGCGGCTCTCTCCGCAGATCCGTTCCACACCGCTGGATCAGGCCATCACGAGCATCCCCTACGAGCAGATCGCGGCATTCCTGACCCGCGGCGCGGTCCTCGAGAAGGATCAGCTGAACGAACTGCCCTACATCATGGCCAGCAAGGGCGACCATCTCATCGCCGGCGCCGGCAACGACGTCTACGTTCGCGGCGGCGTCGAGGGGCAGGAGTCGCGCTACAGCGTCCTGCACGTGGACGAACCGCTCGTCGACCCGGACGATGACCGCGTGGTCGGCTACCAGGCACTGTACGTCGGAGAAGGACAGGTGCAGCGCCTCGGCGATCCCGCCACGGTGCATCTCCTGAAGACCAGCCGCGAGGCACTCGCCGGCGACCGCCTCATCCGGCAGGAAATCGAGATCCCCCTGAATTTCTTCCCGAAGCCGCCGGATACGCCCATCGACGGCCGCATCAT
>JARRPZ010000109.1:0-16626 GCA_037382365.1 Gammaproteobacteria bacterium | reverse complement strand
AGCCGTTTCCGCCTTGCTGCCCGGGTTCTCTCCCACTACTACGTAGTCCGTCTTCTTCGATACGCTCCCAGTCACTCGACCGCCGGCTGCCAGGATTCTCTGCTTCGCTTCGTCACGAGTCATCGATTCCAGTGTACCTGTAAGCACAAAAGTCTTGCCCGAAAGGGGGCCGTCCGCTGAACGCGCAGCAGCGCTGGCCGTCTTTTGCCAGGTCACGCCCAGTTTCAACAGTGCATCGATCACTTCCGTGTTCCGCTTTTCCGCGAAGAATGCGTGTATGTGCGACGCGACGATGGGCCCTACGTCGGGGACAGCCTCTAACTCCTGCTGATCCGCCTTCATAAGGGCTTCGAGGTCGCCGAAATATGCCGCCAGATTCGCAGCCGTGGTTTCTCCAACCTCTCTAATGCCGAGTGCATACAGGAATCTGCCGAGTGTCGTGCTCTTGCTTTTCTCGAGGGCTCTTATCAGATTCTCCGCAGATTTTTCCCCCATGCGCTCCAGCTGGCTTATCTCATCCACCGTCAGGCGATAGAGATCATCCGGGGACTGAACGCGGCCACTCTCGACGAGTTGCTCGACAATTTTCTCTCCGATTCCCTCGATATCCATCGCTCGCCGGGAGGCAAAGTGGCGAAGCGATTCTCGGCGCTGCGCAGCACAGATCAATCCGCCGGAGCATCTGGCCACTGCCTCCCCTTCGGCACGCTCGACAGCCGACCCGCACACCGGGCATTTTGCCGGCAAGCTGACCTCGCGCGCATTGTCCGGCCGACGATCGGGAACCACGGCCACGACCTCGGGGATTACGTCGCCCGCTCGTCGGACGATAACCGTGTCACCGATACGGACGTCCTTACGCGCTATCTCGTCCATGTTGTGGAGGGTGACATTGCTCACGGTCACGCCACCCACGAAAACCGGCTCCAGCCGCGCCACCGGTGTGATAGCGCCAGTCCGCCCGACCTGGAATTCAACGTCACGGATGACAGTGAGCTCCTCCTGGGCCGCGAACTTGTGAGCGATCGCCCAGCGCGGTGCCCGCGACACGGCCCCGAGTTCGAGCTGCTGATCGATTCTGTCTACTTTGTAGACAACGCCATCGATCTCGTACGTCAGCGAATCCCTCTTCCTGCCGATCTTCTCGTAGTAGCCGAGACAGCCTTCGACGCCTGCAACCGTGGCAGTCTCGGGACAGGTGCGGTGACCCCAGTCTCGAAGTCGCTCCAGTACGAGGCTCTGGCGATCGGGCAGGATGCCCTCCTCCACCTCCCCGACACCGTAGACAAATATGTCCAGCGGTCTCCTCGCCGTAAGGCGTGGGTCGAGCTGACGGAGGCTGCCGGAGGCCGCATTCCGCGGATTGACGAACGTCTTCTCACCCGCCTCGGCGGCTCGCCGATTGAATTCGTCGAAACCCGCTTTCGGCATGTAAACCTCGCCGCGAATCTCGATGACCCCAGGAAATCCGTTGCCGCGGAGTGTCAGAGGCACGCTCCGAATTGTACGGATGTTGTGGGTGATGTCTTCGCCGACCTTACCATCGCCGCGGGTGGCTGCCTGGACCAGGCGCCCTCCTTCGTAACGCATGCTGACCGCGACGCCATCGAGCTTCGGTTCGGCGTGATATGCGAGCGCCGCTGCGTCCTCGTCATCGAGCTCCAGCCGATCGGCGACGCGTCGGTGGAAGTCTCGCAGTTCCGCTTCGGAAAAGGCATTCGCAAGGGACAGCATGGGTAGCCCATGCCGAACCTCACCAAATTCCGTCACGGGCTCGGTACCGACACGCTGTGTCGGTGAGTCGGAATTGCGCAGCTCAGGCCAATCCGCCTCCAGGCCCTCGAGCTCCCGCATGAGCCGATCGTATTCGGCATCGGGAATCGAAGGCTCGTTGAGCACGTAGTAGCGGTAGTTGTGCTTGCGGATCTCCTCCCTGAGTTTTTCGGCGCGCCGCGCCTTTTGCGCCGGGACGCCCACGCGTCGGATCAGCCGGTTCCCAGCCCGTGCTGGTATTGGATGATCTCTTCGCGCAGGAATCGCTCACGCTGGATACTCATGCTGCTCCCCGCCTCGTCGAATAGTTCACCGTCGAGTGTGTCTGCCAGTGCCCTCGCGGTCTGCATCATCTCATCGAATGCCTCCGGACCGTCCTTTGGCCCGGGGAGGACCATGAACATACTGACACCCGGCAGGCGCTGCTGTCGCAGATTGGTCAGGTCGAAGCTGCCGGGCTCGACCAGACTCGCGACGCTGAAGACGATGTTTCCGTCGTCGGGTCCGTCGACCCGGTGGAATATGCCGAACTTGCCGTGCTTGAGTCCCAATCGACGAAGTGCCAGGACGACCTGCTCGCCGCCGAAGTGTTCCTCTCCGCGTGCGACGAGTCGGAGCGTGACGATTTTCTGTTCGATCGGGGAAAGCTGATCGTCCGTCTCCTCCTCGCTCGCATCGACCTCACCGTCGTCGACGGTCAAGTCCGCCTTGGTATCCGGCCCCGACGCGTCTTCCTCGACTTGCGGCAGGGACGCCGTATCTTCGTCCGGACCGATTCGGGCGTCGTCCAGCGCGGGTTCACGCCGAGGTTCTCGCCGTGCTTCACGGCGTCGCGTCTGCCGCCGGCTGTGCCAGTACACGAAGGCCACTACCCCGAGACCCAGCACCAGGAGTGTAAGGCGCAATTCGTCCATCGTAACGACGCAGGGTCAGCTCGCAGCCATCTTTACCGCTTCATCCAGATCGACGGAGACCAGACGGGAGACACCGGGCTCCTGCATCGTGACGCCGGTCAGCTGTCGTGCCATCTCCATCGTTACCTTGTTATGGGTGATAAAAACGAATTGCACCTGCGACGACATCTCTTTGACGATATCGCAGAACCGGCCGACGTTGGCATCGTCGAGGGGCGCGTCAACCTCGTCGAGCATGCAGAACGGAGCCGGGTTCAGCTCGAAGATCGCGAATACCAGTGCTACCGCGGTGAGCGCTTTCTCGCCACCCGACAGGAGATGGATGGTGCTGTTCCGCTTTCCCGGCGGCCGCGCCATGACCGTGACCCCGGCTGAGAGAAGATCGTCACCCGTGAGTTCCAGGTAAGCATGACCACCGCCGAAGAGTTTCGGGAACAGGCGTTTGAAACCGGCATCCACCTGGTCGTACGTCTCGCGGAATCGGCTCCGCGTCTCCTTATCGATCTTGCGTATCGCGCCCTCGAGGGTCGCGAGTGCTTCATGCAGATCGGCCAGCTGCGCGTCCAGATACTCCTTCCGTTCAGATTGCTCCCGGAACTCGTCGATCGCCGCCAGATTGATCGGACCGAGCCGCTCGATGCGAGCGGTCAGCCGCTGCAGGTTCTCGTCCCAGGCGCCCACTTCGGCGTCCTCCGACATCGCCTCGAGGATCTCGCCCAGCTCGAACCCGGTCTCCGCGAACTGTTCCGCAATGCCTTCCCGCCGGACTCGGACCTCCTGAGCCGCCATCCGAACCTGATCCACGGCCTGCCGCGCCGAGTCCACCGCAGTCTCGGTGGTGACGCGCTGCTGGTCCAGTTCTCGCAGACGCGCCTCGACCTCCTCCGCATCGCGGCGGGCCGCCGCCAGCGCTCCCTCCACCTCGACACGCTCGCCGAGCTGCGTCTCGAGCATCTCTTCCTGGGCGCGTATGGGCTCCTCTCCCGCCGAGAGTTGGTCCCTCAGTACACTCTCGCGCTGATGGAACTGCAGAAGCTGCGCTTTCATCCGCGTCAGGCTTTGCGTGGCCGATTCTCTCGAGGACTTCCGCGACTCGTAGCGCAAAGCAATCGACTGGGTGTCGGCGCGATCCTGTTCGGCCTGCTGACGAACCCTCGCCAGTTCTTCCCTGAGTTGCTCCCGCTGGGTCTCGAGTTGCGCCCGCTGACCGGTCAGTGAATCGACATCCACGTGCGATTGCTTGAGTCGCTCGCGACTCTCGTCGAGACCCCGCTTCGTCGCCGCCATCTCCTTATCCAGGTCCTCCGTTTCGTTCCGGAATGACGCGACGCGTTCCTCCACCTGCGACAGGCGGTACCGGGCGCTCTCCAGCCTCGCCTGCGCTTCGGCCTGGCGACGGTGTCGCTCGGCTGCGGTCTGCTGCATGGACTCGCGCTGCTCGTCCAGGGTCTCGAGACGGCGCCGGGTGTCGTGGAGTGTCTTTTCCAGCGCCTCGACGCGCACACGCTGTTCGCGCAGTTCGTCCTTCAGCCTGCGCATCTCCTGCTCACGCTTCAGAACCCCGCCGCGCGCGTCCTGCTCACGGCTGACCCGCAGCCAGGTCCGGCCCAGCCAGATACCGTCGCGTGTAACTATGGATTCAGTTTCTTCGAGACGTTCGCGCAACGCCAGCGCCGCGGAGAGTGACTCGGCCGTGCGAACTTCCTTAAGCTGATCGAGGACGGCCTGTGGAGCGCCGCGTACACGCGCCGCCAGCGAGTATTCGCCCGACGGCGCCGTGCTTTCTCTGCCCTGGAGCAGGGTCAGCGAACCCTCCCGGAGCTCTTCCAACGACCGGGTCGCAGCAACAAGATCGTCGACGCAAACGGCCTGCAGATAGGATCCGAGAACGGTCTCGACGGCCCGCTCCCAGCCCTGCTCCACATCGAGCCGTTGTGCCAGTCGCGGTCGGTCAGCCAGACCCGCGGAATCGAGCCACCCCCCGATGGTCCCGTCGGCCTCGCCGAGCGCCGCCTTCTGCAGCGCTTCCAGCGCTGTATAGTGCCCGTTCGCCTTCTGCAGCTCTTCCCTGCGATCCTCGACATGGCGCGCGAGCTTCGTCTCCTGCTCGCGCAACGTCGAGATCTGCCTGCGCAGCTCCTCGACCCGGCCGTCAGCTTCCTCGGCCGCCGCGCGCAGTCCGCTCTCCTCGCCGGTCAGCCCGGAGACCGCCTCCTTCTGTTCCTCGATCGACAGACCTTTCGATTCCTCGCCCAGTCTGCCGCGACGCGTAACGAGCTTCTCGATCTGCGCCTCCAGTTGCTCGATACGCGCACGCTCGACCTGACCGGAGCGCTCGACGTCGCTCGATCGGCGCACGAACTCGTCCCACCGTGACTGCCAGGCGGACATCGCTTCCTCCGCCTTCTGCAGCGATTCGACCGACGACGCTTCCCGCACCCGCGCCTCCTCCAGGCCCGGCGTCAGCTCGTTCAGCGCAAGTTCGAGCTGATCGAGTTCGTGTCGGTCCTGCTCGATATGCTGCTCGATCTCCCGCGCCGCGCTACGAGCCTGCTCCAGATCCTGTTGCTGGCGTGCGCGAAGCTCACGACCATGCTCGATCGACTGTTCGAGGCGTGCGATTTCGGCGCCGATGCGATAGTAGCGTCCCTGGACCTCGTTGAAGGCTTCGTTTCGCTCACCCTGGACGACCCGGCACCGCTCCATCTCGGCCTCCAGGCGTCGCTGCTCGGCCATCGACGCCTGGAGTGCGTTCTCCTTCTCGGCAAGCCGTCGCTCATGGTCGCTCGCCCGACTGTCGAGTTCTCTCAGCCTGAGCGCCAGAAGTTCCGCACGCGTGCGGCGCTCCTCGGCCCTGAGCCGCTTGTAACGTTCCGCCGTCTTCGCCTGGCGATCCAGGTGCTTCAGGTGCTTCTCCACCTCGTCTACCAGATCAGCCAGCCTCTCCAGGTTGTCCTTGGTGTGCCGGATCCGATTCTCCGTCTCGCGGCGCCGATCCTTGTATTTCGATATGCCGGCGGCTTCTTCCAGATAGACGCGGAGCTCCTCGGGTTTCGCTTCGATCAGCCGCGAGATCATTCCCTGCTCGATGATGGAGTAGCTGCGCGGCCCGAGCCCGGTGCCCAGGAACACGTGCGTGATGTCCTTGCGGCGGCAGCGCGTCCCGTTCAGGTAGTAGGTGGAAATGCCGTCGCGGGAGACCGATCGCTTGATCGAGATCTCGGAGAATTTTGCATACTGGCCGCCGATCGTCGCGTCCGAATTATCGAACATCAACTCGATCGTCGCAGCACCCACCGGCTTCCGCGCACTCGAGCCGTTGAAGATCACGTCAGTGATCGAATCGCCGCGCAGGCGACTGGCGGAACTCTCGCCCATCACCCAGCGCACCGCATCGATCACATTGGACTTGCCGCAGCCGTTCGGACCGACGACGCCGACCAGGTTGCTCGGGAACGAAATGGTGGTGGGATCGACGAAGGACTTGAAGCCGGAGAGCTTTATTTTGCTAAGTCGCATTTCGTGATCTTACGGCAATGGCTCGTCAAAACGCTGTAGTGTAAAGTAAAATTCACGCGGTGACGATTGTCGCCGAATGCGGACAGAGGAGCCACGAGAACGCATGAACGAGCCCCGTTCGACGACCCGGAGGCCGGGCCCGAGCAAGCAACTGGAGACATTCGAAAACCCCAATCCGGGCCGCGATTATACCATCCGTATAACCGTGCCCGAGTTCACCTGCCTGTGTCCGAAGACAGGCCAGCCGGACTTCGCGACGCTCTATCTCGAATACGTGCCCGAGAGTCGCTGTATCGAATTGAAATCACTGAAGCTCTACGTTTGGTCTTTCCGTGACGAGGGCGCGTTCCACGAGGCCGTCACGAATCGCATTCTCGAGGACCTGGTAGCGGCCATGGACCCCCGCTTCATTCGTCTCACGGCAGATTTCAACGTCCGCGGCGGCGTCTATACGGAGGTTGTCGTGGAGCACCGAAAGGAGGACTGGCAGCCGACCACCCCGGTGACATTGCCGCCTCCGGCGGGCTCGACCTGAGGCTCCCGTCCGACTTCTGAGACACAGTTCTCATACACCTGCAAAAAAGCCGGAAATCGCGCTTTTCAGCACACGCATTGGATGTATAATCCCGCGCTTTTATGCACCTCTCTCGGAGGGTGACAATGCCTGCAAAGAAGAAGGCAACCAAGGCGAAAAGCCGAAAGAAGACAGTATCGAAGTCGAAGGCCGCCGCCAGCAAAAAGGCCGCGACGAAGAAGAAGACCGTGACGAAGGCGTCTGCCAAGAAAAAGGCGGCGAAGAAGAAGGCCGCCAAGAAGAAGGCTGCCGTCGCGAAGCCGGCGAAGAAGGCGGCGAAGAAAACCACCGCGAAGAAGGGCGCAAAGAAGAAGACTGCATCCGGAAAGAAGGCGCCGGCGAAGGCAAAGAAGAAGCCGGTCAAGACCGCGAAGAAGAAGGCCACGGGGAAGAAGGCAGCCGGCAAGCGGACCCGCAGCCGCTCGGAAGTGCTGTCCGGGCCCCTGCATGGCTTTTCCCCGTACGAGCCGAGTCGCGGTGAAGAGTATATGAGTGCGGATCAGCTCGAACACTTCCGGCAGATTCTCACGGCGTGGAAACGGGAATTGATGGAAGAAGTGGATCGCACCGTCCATCACATGCAGGACGAGGCCGCCAACTTTCCCGATCCCAGCGACCGCGCCACTCAGGAGTCGGAATTCGGCCTGGAGCTTCGTACCCGAGACCGGGAACGCAAGCTGCTCCGCAAGATTGATTCGGCGCTGAACCGCATCGACGAGGGAACCTACGGCTATTGCGACGAGACCGGCGAAGAGATCGGCCTGAAGCGACTGGAGGCGCGTCCCGTCGCGACCCTCTCCGTCGAAGCGCAGGAGCGCCGTGAGCTCGCCGAGCGGCAGTTCCGCGACCGGGACGACCAATACCGCTGAGTCCTCCAGCGCGTCCGACGACGCCGGGATGCCGTTGAGTTCGGACGATACTGCGGTCGGTTACGTGGGACGCTTCGCGCCCTCGCCGACCGGCCCGCTGCATTTCGGATCCCTGCTCGCCGCCGTGGCGAGCTACCTCGATGCGCGAGCGCGCCGGGGACGTTGGCTCCTTCGTATCGAGGACATCGATCCCCCGCGTGAGGAACCCGGCGCCGCCGACGCCATCGTCGAATGCCTGCGCGCGTACGGCTTCATGTGGGATGGACCGGTGCTGCGACAGAGCCGCAATCGCGCGCGCCACGAAGCCGCGATCGAGCACCTGCTTGACGATGGCCTGGCCTATCCGTGCCGCTGTACCCGCAAAGTCCTCGCACGGACGGCGAAGGACGGGCCGCTGGGACGGATTTATCCGGGGACCTGCCGGGACGGATCCGGGGCGGGCGCGAAAGCCATCCGCGTGCGCACCACCGACGCCCCCATCACTGTCCGTGACCGTCTCCAGGGCGCCATCGTGCAACACCTGGAGAGCGAACTGGGCGACTTCATCATCCGCCGCGCCGACGACCTGGTCGCCTATCAGCTTGCCGTCGTCGTCGACGATGCGGTGGACGGGATCACCGACGTGGTCCGCGGCATCGATTTGCTCGACTCGACACCGAGACAGATCTGGCTGCAGCGTCTGCTGGGGCTGTCGACGCCGACATACATGCATATCCCGATCGCCGTGGACGCCAGTGGCGCCAAACTGAGCAAGCAGACGGCGGCTCCCGCCATCGATCAGGACGCGGCAGCGCCGACGCTGGTCAGGGCGCTGCGGACACTGAGGCAGGAGCCCCCCGAATCCCTCGCGTCAGAGTCTACCGAGACGATCTGGGCATGGGCGAGCGCCAACTGGGAGGCCAATCGCCTGCACGCCCTGTCGACCGTACCCGGCGGTTGAAAAAGACGTTTCCGCTATGCAGCAAATTCACCGTGATCGACAAGAAGAGCGGTGACGACATTACACGGAGCATCCTCCTGCAGGTGATCAGCGAGCAGGAAGCGAAAGGCGAGCCGATCATGAGCCAGGATTTCCTGTCACAGATCATCCGGGCCTATTCCAGTGCGATGCCGAATTTCGTAAGCACCTATCTCGAACAGAGCCTGAAACTTTTCCTGAACCAGCAGAAGCAGGTGCGAACGCAAGTCAAGAAGGTCGTCGGCGTCGATCCCGTCGCCGCCGTCGCCGGTGTGACGCAGCGCAATTACGCCCGCTGGAAATCGGTACAGGAGGAGATTTTCCGCACCCTGATCGGCGCCCGGAAAGACGACGAAAAGCATGGGGAACGACAGGACAACGATCGTTGAGATTCTTGCTCTGCAGGGGTTGACTTCGGGTCCCCGATAGCCTAATTTGTGCACTGCAGCAGGCTTCATGCTCCCCCGCTACCTGCTGCACTTTTTGCCGGCAGGTGAAGGCTGAACTTGACCGAGACCATGCATCAGTACCGCCCCTTCGCCCCACCGGCATGGCTCCGCAACCGGCATGTCCAGACCCTGTTTACCAGTTCACCCTTGTGCCGCTTACCGGCACCGGCCTGGCGCAGGGAGATCGTAGAGCTGCCCGACGGGGACTTCGTCGAAGCGGCCTGGCTCGACGAGACCCCGCCGCGCGGTGATGACGCGGTCACCCTCGTCCTCCTGCATGGTCTGGAAGGCTCGAGCGATGCCACCTATGCCCGCATGATGGCGATCGTGGCCGCGGAACGCGGCTGGCGCCTTGTGGTGCTGCACTTCCGCGACTGCGGCGAATATCCGAACCGTCTGCCTCGGCGGTATCACGCGGGCGAGACCGGGGACGTGCGCTTCTTCCTCGCCCGCCTCTCCGAGCGCTACCCGGATTCCCCGCTCGTCGCGGCCGGGTATTCTCTCGGTGGCAACATTCTGCTCAAGTATCTCGGCGAAGAAGGTGAGTCCAGCGCGTTCCGGGCCGCCGCGGCTGTTTCGGTGCCCTTCGATCTGCAGGACTCTGCCGATGCGCTCAACGCCGGCGTTGCACGCTTCTACCGGTGGTATCTGTTGAGGAAAATGAAGGCCGCCATGAAACGCAAATTCACGCCGGAGAACGCGCCGTTCGACTGGCCGCCTGCGATGGCCGCCGGCGACTTCGCCACGTTCGACGACCTGGTCACGGCGCCGTTGCATGGCTTCTCGGGCAAGGATCACTATTACACGGTGTGCTCCTGCGGCCGCTACCTTCACGGTATCCGCACGCCCACGCTGATCCTCAATGCGCGGGACGATCCTTTCATGACGCCGGCGGCGATCCCTCCGAAAACCGCCCTGCCCGACTGCGTCCGTCTCGAGATCACGGAACGGGGCGGCCATATCGGATTCGTCGGCGGGCGGTCACCCTGGCGACCCGACTACTGGATGCCGGGTCGCCTGTTCGGCTTCTTCGATCGCGTCCTCGGCGAGACGGCTGACCGATCGGCCGATTGAGCGCATTGAAAAGGCCGGCACCGTACACCGGTTGCCGGCCTCATCGTCGGCCTCATCGTCGGCCTGGGACGCCTGCTCTCGTCAGGCGGCATCCGCCTCCTTCATGCTGAGACGGATACGGCCCTGGCGGTCGACCTCGAGCACCTTCACGCGGACGATGTCGCCCTCGGACAGCTTGTCGCTCACTTTTTCCACGCGCTCGTTGGAAATCTGTGAGATATGCACGAGCCCATCCTTGCCCGGAAGGATCGTGACGAATGCACCGAAATCCATGAGACGTGCCACGCGACCTTCGTAGGTGCGGCCCACCTCGACGTCCGCGGTGATCAGTTCGATGCGACGGTACGCTTCCTTACCGGAAGCACCGTCGACCGACGCGATCTTGACCGTACCGTCGTTCTCGATGTCGATCGTGGCGCCGGTCTCCTCCGTGATCGCGCGGATCACTGCGCCGCCCTTGCCGATCACGTCCCGGATCTTCTCCGGGTCGATCTTGAAGGTCATGATCGTGGGCGCCCAGTCGGACATCTCCTCGCGCGGCTTGTCGAGGACCTTGTTCATCTCACCCAGAATATGCAGTCGCGCGTCTTTGGCCTGCTCCAGCGCCTTCTCCATGATTTCCCGGGTAATGCCCTCGATCTTGATGTCCATCTGCAGGGCGGTGACGCCTTCGGAGGAACCTGCCACCTTGAAGTCCATATCACCGAGATGGTCCTCGTCCCCGAGGATGTCGGTCAGGACTGCGAACTTCTCGCCGTCCTTCACGAGACCCATCGCCACGCCTGCGACCGGCGCCTTGAGCGGCACACCGGCATCCATCAGGGCCAGACTCGAACCACAAACCGACGCCATCGAACTCGAGCCGTTCGACTCGGTGATCTCGGAGACAACTCGGATGACATAGGGGAATTCATCCATGTCCGGCATGACGGCCTGGATGCCGCGGCGCGCGAGCTTGCCATGACCGATCTCACGTCGTTTCGGTGAACCCATGAAACCCGTCTCACCAACGCAGTACGGCGGGAAATTGTAGTGGAGCATGAACGGCTCCTTGTACTCGCCTTCCAGCGCGTCGATGATCTGTGCATCACGCCCGGTACCGAGCGTCGCAGTCACGATCGCCTGGGTCTCACCACGGGTAAAGAGTGCAGAGCCGTGGGTGCGCGGGAGCAGTCCGACCCGGACCTTGATGGGACGGACGGTGCGGTGGTCACGGCCGTCGATCCGCGGCTGGCCGTCGAGCACGCGAGTCCGGACGATCGACTTCTCCAGGCGGCCCAGTGCCCCGGCGACGGCGTCGGCGCCGTACTCCGGCTCGTCGCCTCCGGCCAGGCTGTCGAGCGCCTGGGACTTGGCCTTGCCGACGGCTTCCTGCCGTTCCTGCTTGTCGCTGATCTGGTAGGCCTCCGCGAGCGCTTCGCGAGCGATCCCGGCGACCTTCTCCTCGAGGGTCTCGTCCGTTGCAGGCGGCTGCCAGTCCCAGGACGGCTTGGCCGCCTGACGCGCGAGTTCCTCGATGACCTCGATGGCCGCCTGCATCTTCTCGTGGCCGAACATCACCGCACCGAGCATGATGTCTTCAGACAGTACCTTCGCCTCGGATTCGACCATCAGGACGGCCTGACTGGTACCGGCGACGACGAGGTCGAGAGCGGACTCTTGCAACTGGCTGGCCGTGGGGTTCAGCAGGTACTCACCGTCCTTGTAGCCGACGCGGGCTGCGCCTATCGGGCCGAGGAACGGCATACCCGAGAGAGCCAGCGCCGCAGAGGCGCCGATCATCGCGGGGACGTCGGCGTCGATCTCGGGATCGAGGGAGATGACCGTCGCGACGACCTGAACCTCGTTCTTGAATCCTTTCGGGAATAGCGGCCGGATAGGGCGGTCGATCAGGCGGCAGACGAGGGTCTCCTTCTCACTGGGGCGACCTTCCCTCTTGAAGAAGCCGCCCGGGATACGCCCGGCCGCGTAGGTCTTCTCCTGGTAGTTGACCGTGAGGGGGAAAAAATCACGGCCCGGATCGGCCTCCTTCCGTCCGACCGCAGTCACGAGCACCACCGTATCGCCCATGCTGACCGTGACGGCGCCGTCCGCCTGGCGGGCGATCTCGCCCGTTTCCAGCGTTACCTCATGATCGCCGTAGTTGAAACTCTGCTTGAATGCTGTCACGCCTGTACCTTCTGCCTTCCAATAAGAAGACCGGATGCAGGTCCGGCGACCCGGGGTCGACGCGCCTGCATCCAGTCCATTTTCCTGCGGTAGTGCCGCCGATCAGCGGCGGAGACCGAGCCGTTTGATCAGATCCTGGTAGCGATCCTGATCCTTCTTCTTCAGATAATCGAGCAGCTTGCGGCGCTTATTGACGAGCATCAGCAGCCCTTTGCGGGAGTGATGATCACGCTTGTGCTCCGAGAAATGATCCGTGAGGTCGCTGATACGTGCGGACAGCAGCGCGACCTGGACCTCCGGCGAACCGGTATCGGCGTCGCCGCGCCCGTAGTCCTTGACGATGCTGCTCTTGCGTTCTGTCGAAAGTGGCATTGTTCGAAAACTCCAGTCTCTAAGATTCGGCCCTTCTGTCCAGCCCGCTATTCTAACTTGGGTGCGGGCTCCGTAACAATCTAAAAATCCGTGATTTTTCAGCTCGCGGCGAATACGCGCCGGGGTCTGACGGCTCCCGGAAACGGAATCTCGCCGATCCCGAGGAATCTCCCTTCCCCGTCGTAGACACGCAGGTGACCGTCGCGCGCCGAGAACTCCGCCGGCACCTGTTGCCCCTGCAGGAATCGCTCGGCCCCCCGAGCATCGACCTCCGCCGCGGGCCATTCGATCAGCGCGGCATCCACCGGCAGGAGTCGTTCATCGCGTCGCGCAACGGGCTCCTGCTCAAGATCGTCCAGCGTCACCATCTGACCGGCCCGGAACGGGCCGACGGACACCCGGCGCAGCGCGCGCGTAGAGGCAACCGTGCCCGCTGAAACCGCCATATCCTCGACCAGCGTCCGGATATAGGTACCCTTGGAGCAGCGGACCCGGAACACCAGTTCGTCGCCCTCCCGGGCGATGAGCTGCAGGGAGAGGATGCGTACCCGACGCGGTTCGCGCTCGACCTCCTGGCCCTGCCTGGCCAGTTCGTACAGCCGTCGCCCGTCCTTCTTCAAAGCGGAATACATCGGGGGAACCTGCTCGATCTCGCCGGTGAACTCTTCGAAGATCGACTCCCAATCCACGCTCTCCGGTGCCGGGACCTCAGCCCGCTCGACCACTACACCCTCCGCGTCGCCGGTGTCCCTGCGTTCACCCAGTTTCGCCCGGACGAGGTATTCCTTTTCGGCATCCAGCAGCCACGCGCTCACTTTCGTCGCTTCGCCGAAGCAGAGCGGCAGCAATCCCGTCGCCGCCGGATCGAGGCTACCGGTGTGCCCTGCCTTGCGCGCACCCAGCAGGAAGCGCACGCGTTGCAGCGCCTGATTCGAGCTCAGCCCTTCCGGTTTGTCGAGCACCAGTATGCCGTGCACGTCGCGTCGCGCCGTGCGCGGTTGTCGGGCCGGGGTATTCAACTCAATCGCCCGATCGGGAACGATCTCTCGAACGATCGATGAGATCGGTGAGGGCCAGCCCCCGCTCCGCGCTGTCGTCATGCTCGAACCGGAGTTCCGGAACGTGGCGTACCGTCAGTTCCTTGCCGAGCCGGCTCCGCAGAAATCCGGACGCACGACGCAGACCCTCCGCCGCCGCCTCCACATCGGCGTCCGGGTCCAGGACACTGAACCAGACCCGGGCAATCGAGAGGTCACGCGACAAGTCGACCTCGGTGACCGACACGCCTGTCAGCGCGGGGTCTTTGCTCTCGAAGCGCACGAGCTCGTTCAGCACACGCATGATCTGTCCGGCGAGCCGCCGGCTCCTGGGGTACTCCCGTGGCATCGGACTGTCCCCCGTCAGGCGAGCGAGCGCGCGACTTCGACGCGCTCGTAGCACTCGATCTGATCGCCGGCTTTGACGTCGTTGTAGTTACGTACGCCGATGCCGCACTCCGTACCGGCACGCACCTCACTGACGTCGTCCTTGTAGCGGCGCAGAGATTCGAGTTCACCCTCGTAGATCACCACGTTATCGCGCAGCACACGGATGGGGTTGGACCGCTTCACGTACCCGTCGACGACCATGCAGCCGGCAACCTGACCGAATTTCGGCGAACGGAATACTTCGCGCACCTCGGCCAGTCCAACGATCTGCTCCCGCACTTCCGGCGAGAGCATGCCGCTGATTGCGGCTTTTACGTCGTCGATCGCCTCGTAGATGATGCTGTAGTAGCGCACATCCACGCCCGATTCCTTGATCGCGTTGCGCGCTGCACTGTCGGCGCGGACATTGAAACCGATCACGATGGCACCCGAGGCCTGGGCGAGGTTGATGTCCGACTCCGTAATCCCGCCCACACCGGAAGAGATGACCTGGACGTTCACCTCGTCATTGGAGAGCTTCGTGAGGGCATCGCGAAGGGCCTCGGCACTTCCGTGGACGTCGGCCTTTATCAGGAGCTGCACATTCGTAGTCTCGCCTTCGGACATCTGTGAGAAGACATCCTCGAGCTTCGCCGCCTGTTGCTGGGCGAGCTTCACGTCCCGGGATTTGCCCTGGCGAAATTCAGCCACTTCACGCGCCTTGCGGTCGTCCCTGACGACGAGCATCTCATCGCCGGCTTCCGGCGTGCCCGACAATCCCAACACGACGACCGGCGTCGAGGGACCTGCCTCCTCCACCGCGTCCTGACTCTCGTCGAACATAGCGCGGACACGACCGTATTCCTCGCCGGCGAGGATGGCATCCCCCAGTTTCAGGGTGCCGGACTGCACCAGCACGGTTGCCACCGCACCGCGACCGGTTTCGAGACTCGATTCGACGACGACACCGCGGGCCGGTCCGTCTGCCACGGCCTTCAGGTCCATGAGTTCGGACTGCAGTGAGAGCGCCTCGAGCAGCTGGTCCACGCCTTCGCCGGTGTGTGCCGAGACGTTCACGAACAGGGTATCTCCGCCCCACTCTTCCGGTATCACCTCGTGCTGGGAGAGTTCGTTGCGCACCCGGTCCGGGTCCGCCTCCTCCCGGTCGATTTTGTTCACCGCGACGACTATCGGCACACCGGCCGCTTTGGCATGCTGGACGGCTTCGATGGTCTGTGGCATGACACCGTCGTCGGCCGCCACAACCAGGATCACGATATCCGTGACCTGCGCCCCGCGTGCTCGCATGGCGGTGAAGGCCGCATGGCCCGGCGTGTCCAGGAACGTGACGCTGCCCTTGTCCGTGGGCACCTGGTAGGCACCGATGTGCTGCGTGATGCCGCCCGCTTCGCCGGCGGCGACCTTGGTGCGCCGGATGTAGTCGAGCAGCGACGTCTTGCCGTGGTCGACGTGTCCCATGATGGTGACCACCGGCGAGCGCGGCACTTCCTCGCCTTCGATTTCCACGTCGGCGAGCACGTCTTCATCGACGCTGCTCTCCGTCAGCGGCTTCGCGGTGTGCCCCATCTCCTCGACCACCAGCACCGCCGTGTCCTGGTCGATGGTCTGGTTGATGGTGACCATGGCGCCCATGCCCATCATCACCTTGATCACCTCGGTCGCTTTGACGGCCATGCGCTGGGCCAGATCCGCGACGGTAATGGTCTCGGGGACCTCCACCTCGCGTATGACGGGTGCCGTGGGCCGCTCGAATCCGTGCTGGGAATCGACATTCACCGACACGGGGCGGCGGCGCTGCGGCCGCTTGCGCTTGCGTCGACCGCTCTTGTCTCCCGCGACGTGCAGCTCTTTGCGTCCATAGCGGGTTGCGCGCTCCTTCGACTCCTTCTCACGGCGCTCGCGGGCTGCGGCCTCGCGGCGCTCCTGCTCCGCGCGTTCGGCGGCCTGACGGGCCGCTGCCGCCTCAGTCTCGGCCTGCTCACGGGCTTCGCGCTCCTGACGCTCCTGCTCCGCCTGCTCCTCCTTCTCGCGGCGGGCCGCCTCGGCCTCCGCCTCCTGCTGGCGACGTGCCTCTTCGCGCTCCGCTTCCAGGCGCTCCTGCTCGCGCCGGACCGCGTCCTCGCGCTCCTGCTCCTCGCGCCGCTGCCGGTCCAGCTCTTCCTGCTGCTCCCTGGCCTGCTGCTCCAGCACGTCACGCTTTACGTAGGTCCGCTTGCGCCGCACCTCGACATTGACGGTCCGCGAACGACCCTGCGCCCCGGAGAGACGCAATTCGGATTGCGACTTGCGCTTCAGGGTGATCTTCTTCGGACCGGCAGTTGCATTCTCGTCCCGGCCGTGGGCACGGCGCAGGTGCGAAAGCAGCTCGAGCTTCGCGTCCTCGCTGATCGTGTCTTCCTCGCCGCTGACCTTGATGCCGGCCTCATCCAGCTGAGAGATCAGCTTGTCGACCGGTACCTTAAGCACCTCGGCGAACTGTGCGACAGTGACTTCAGCCATACATTAACTCCCGTGTATCAGGCCCGCTC
>JARRPZ010000108.1:0-8880 GCA_037382365.1 Gammaproteobacteria bacterium | reverse complement strand
CTGTTTCTTCTTCTTGTTGTCGTGACTTGTCTTCTGGCTTATGAATCCTTCTGCAGGTTTCTGATTGGCCTCCCGTATCAGTCGCCTTTTCGCTTGGGCACGGTTAGTTAAGCAAAGGCTGTGCCAGCATACTTGTTTCCTTTGTTTTTCAGGCGTTTGAGCCGGAACAGCTGCCGCTGTAAAGGAGCTCGTGAGCGCAGAGTGTAAATATCGCCGACACACGTTTCGTGCGCGTTCCGCAGTGGCAGTATTGGTTTTGATTGGAAAACAGGATCTTACCTGGCGAAAACGGATAGCGGACGTTGCCCTGGGACGCACTTCATTATGTCAAAGACTGTCGCTAAACACCGACAGTCCGTCCGACTCCCGCTTTATTGTTAAATTTCCCGACGAGTCTGCATGGCTTGATGGCCGAGCGTTCCAGAGCAGCCCCGCAGGGGTGAAAAACCGGCCACCGGTGATCACGGCACTGATATCTATCGCATCCGCGGCGTCCGCAAGCGGGTCGCCGGACACTATCAACAAATCGGCACGCGCTCCCGGCGTCAGGACCCCCAGTTCTCCCTCGAGGCCGAATGTCCGTGCCGGCTCCGCCGTATGCCGGCGCAGGACTTCGATGGGCGGGACGCCGTTACGCTGCAACTGCTGCATGTGGGCCTGCACCACGCAGGATCGTGTCAGGCGTGCCGCCGCTGGTTCGCCCTCCGCCGCGAGCAGCGTTGCGAGGGGACTCTCGCCGGCGATCCTCGACTCGGCGTGACTCCCGGGTCCGCCGACACCGGCAATAAGGCGTGCGCCGCTCGCGGCCAACAGCCGGCTGACGTCCGCGTAGCGCCGGCCCGCCGGGGACAGGGGGAGATCGCCCCCCGCGGTCAGGAGTGAGGCGCCGGCCGCGATATCCGGGTACAGGCGATCGGTGATGACGGTCTCGTTGCGCCGGCGGGCTTCGCCGATGAGTCGCAGCCGCTGCGCGGGATCGGTTACGGACCGGACATCGGTCATCCCGGCGTCGGACGCCGGTGACGTCAGGAGAGTCGGCCCCGGCACGGAGCCGTCGCTCCAGCCGGGGATGTCGCGCGCCCGGCCGCCGGGCGAGGCGGGCAGTTCGACCACCGTGGTAACGCCGCAGCCGAGCAGCAGTGAACCGTCGTCGGGCACGGCGCTCTCCGACAGGCCCAGCTGGATCAGCCCCGGCATCAGCACGGCGTCGGGAAACGTGATGACGTCGGTGTCCGGCCAGTCCTGCTGCTCGACCACGTCGGCGATGCGGTCGTCCTCGACCAGGACGTCGACGTTGCGCCGGTAGTGTGGTGTTCGGCCATCGAAAAGACCTCCGGCACGCACGACGTAGCGGCCGTGATGGAGCGATTGCATGGTCCCGTCGAGCCTCGTTTCCGCCGCCGGCGGGCCGACGGCGGAAATCCACGCCGTCCAGGGGATCGCGTGCCAGTGCAGTTCACCGAAGTTCCGGAAGCGAATCTGACCGTCCGCTGTATAGATCATGCGGTCACGGTCCAGCCACTCTGTAGGTCGGCGGAAGAAATCCTCCCGGCGAGACAGCGGCTTCGCCACCACCGGATCGGACAGGATCACCGCCGTGAGCCGACCGCCCTCCGGAGCGTCCTCCACGATAACGATCACTGTGCCGTCCGGTCGTATCGAGGGTGCCGAGAGGCGGTGCGGTGCCGAATAGAGCAGCCGTCCAGGCATGCCGGCTTCCCTGAGCCAGAGTTCCCACCGGTTCCCGGTGCGCGTGATCCAGGCCAGGCGGTCACCGGATGCCGAGTAGGTCGGGTCTGTCTCCTCTGTGGTCGTATCGGTGAGGCGGATCACCTGCCCTTCGGCGATGTCCAGTTCGTAGAGATCCCAATTGCCTGTCCGGTCGGACGCAAAGGCGACACGCCGGCCACCGGGGTGCCAGCGCGGTGCGGAATCCCGTCCTCCGTCGGCCGTGAGGCGTTCCGTCCGGCCGTCGGGATGCACCAGCCAGAGCTTCTGACCGCTGCCGTCGTCTCCCTGGGCGACGATGCGGCCATCGGATGCGACGTCCGGTCGCGTCAGTCGCAGCTCCGGACCGGTGATCGGCGAGGCCATGCCGCCGGTGATGGCGACACGCCAGAGCCTCCCGTAGAGGTCGAATACCACGTGCTCGCCGTCCGGGCTGGCCGCTACGGCGATATTCGTGCCCTCGCTCACACCGACCTGGACCGCGGCCGGCGCGGTCGGGGCGGCTGCGAGAAGCATCGTGACCAGTGCGAGCCTAAGCCGATCTCTCAGCACGGACGTTTCCGAGCTCCCCGTCATGCACATCGAAGGCGATCTCGATGGGCTGACAGCACACCTGGCAGTCCTCGATGTAGCCCTGCCCGCCCGCCGACAGGTCGAATTCGACCGTCACTTTCTCCCAGCACCAGGGGCAGGTAATCTCTTTGTCGACGAGCCAGTCGGTCATGGTTGCAGTCGGGTGGCGTTCCAGGGGCCACAGCGGAAAGCGTATTCGGACTCTCTCGTCAGATGCCGTTCCCACAGCGCCCGGTCGTGTATGCGCGCGGCTCCCTCCACCCAGAGTTCCACTCGAGCCGCCCACAAACGATATCCGCCCCAGTGTAACGGACGCGGTATCGGAGGACCTTCATCCGCGACGTCCGTGCCCGCCACCGCCACGCCGAGGTCATCGGCGCGCGACGCCAGCTGTTCCAGAAGCGCCTCACGGGAGGCGATGGTGTCACTCTGATCGCTCGCCCACGCGCCGAGCTGACTGCCCCGCGGTCGGCTGGCGAAATAGTCGTCGCTTTCCTCCGCCGGCGAGCGCACTGCGTTTCCCTCGATGCGTACCTGGCGACCCAGAGCGTCCCAGTGGAACAGGGCACAGACGCGGGAATTGACCGCCAGGTCCCTCGCCTTGCGGGACTGGTAGTTCGTGTAGAAGACCAGGTAACCGGGTTCCGGGTAGAGCGCTTTGCAGAGCACGACCCGCGCCGAGGGCTGGCTCTCCTGATCGACGGTCGCTATCACGACCGCGTTCGGGTTCGGCTGCACGCGCCGTTCGGTGGCCTCGGCAAGCCAGGCGGCGGCGATCGGCATGGGATCCTCCGGCAGCGGCGCCGGGAGCAGGCCGTCGCTGGTCAGGAAATTCGTCGCAGGATCCGTCATACCGGGGCGCTATTCTGCGTTATCCGGCAGGGCCGAACCAGCCGGCGCGCTGTGGGCCAGGCACGTTCCGCCGGTACGCCGGGGGTCGGCGGCGATCTCGAAGCCCGTCCGCGTATCGTGCAGTACGGCGCCGACGCCGCCGAAATACATGTCCGGCCCGTCGAAGGAACGGGAGGGCAGTCCACTCTCCGGCATCGGGACGCCCGGTTCGCAGGCCACACGATCGCCCTCGTCACGGATTTCGACGTGGAGTCGCGGGTGTGCGACCGCCTCGTCGAGCGGCATGCCCAGGCGGAAGTAGTTCACCAGCACCTGGCACAGCGCCGTCGTGATGCGTCCGGCGCCCGGTGTGCCGATGGCGAGTGTCCGCCCGTCGCTGCGGGCCACCGTCGGCGCCATGTTGGAGGGCAGACGCGTGCCGGGCGGACCGGCGACGAGGCCCCGCCGGTTAAGTTCGATCTCGCCGAGACAGTTGTTCAGCCAGAGCCCCGTCCCGGGGGGCATCTCGCCCGATCCGTAGCCCGAGGACACGGTGATCGCGCAGGCGAGACCACGATCGTCGACGGTGGACGTGTGCACCGTGGATCCCGCCTCCCGGAGCCGACCCAGTTCGCCCCGCCGGGCGGCAGCCAGCATCGCCTCCCCCTCCGCCAGCGGATCCTCCGCGAGATCGAGGCGCTGGTGGCGCCAGGTGAGGGCACCGTGCATGGCGGCGATGAGGAGTTCGATGGTCGCCGGCCGCCAGGCGTCGATGGTCTCCCGATCCAGCTGTTCCAGCATCGCACCGAGCACGGCGCCGCCGATGGCCGGCGGCGGGTTCGTTGCCACCTCCCAGCCGCCCGTCCGGACCCGCAGCGCCGGACGCATCAGTGGCCGATACGCAGCCATGTCCGCCAGAGTCAGCGCCCCGCGGCCGGCGCGCACATGTTCCACGATGGCCTGTGCGAGTTCTCCCTCGTAGAAGGCGCGTACGCCCTCCCGGGCGATCAGCTCGAGGCTGTCGGCCAGGTGAGGCACCCGGACCGTGTCGCCGGGCCCCAGCAGCCGGCCGCCGGGCGTATGCAGCGCGGCGTGCGAGTCCGGCGTACGCCCGAACACGATTTCCCCCGAATAGGTCAGGTAATGATGGCAGGGCCGGGACAGCGGGAACCCCTCCCGCGCGGCCTCGATACTCGGCGCCATCAAGACTGCCCACGGCAGTCGTCCATGTCGTCGCGACGCCTCGGCGAGGGCGGCGGGCGTGCCCGGCACGGCGACGGAGCCGGGGCCGACGATGGTCTCGAGGCCGCCGCCGTAGTCCATGCTGACCGTGACGCCGCCCCGGCCGAGTTCGGACGGGTCCAGGCCCCGACCCGGCATTTCCACGTAACCGTCTATCGTGACCGGATCGCCGTCCGGCGGCCAGACGACGACATAGCCGCCTCCGGCCAGGGCGCACACACCGGGTTCCGTGTTGGTAGAGGCCATGGAGGCGGCCACCGCGGCGTCCACGGCGTTCCCGCCGTCCTCTATGATTCGGCGCGCAGCCTGCGCAGCCAGCGGGGAGGTGGTGGCGACGGCGACCTCGGACATGGCGGCGGCCGACGCAGGATCAGAAACGGATGACCGTACGGATGCTCTTGCCTTCGTGCATCAGATCGAAAGCCTCGTTGATGTCCTCGAGCGGCATCGTGTGGGTGATGAACTCGTCCACCTTGATCTCGCCGTGGAGGTACTGATCCACCATGCCCGGCAGCTGACTGCGCCCCTTGGTGCCGCCGAAGGCCGTACCGCGCCAGACCCGTCCGGTCACCAGCTGGAAAGGCCTCGTCGAGATCTCCTCGCCGGCTCCCGCCACACCGACGATGACCGATTCGCCCCAGCCCTTGTGGCAGCATTCGAGGGCGGCACGCATCAGCTGAACGTTTCCGACACACTCGAAGGAATAGTCCACGCCGCCTCCCGTCATTTCGACGATCACGTCCTGGATCGGGTCGTCGTAGTCTCCCGGGTTGACGGTGTCCGTGGCCCCGAGCTGCAGCGCGAGTTCGAACTTGTCGGGGTTGATGTCGACGGCGATGATTCGGCCGGCCCGCGCCATGACGGCGCCCTGGATCACCGACAGCCCGACGCCGCCGAGACCGAACACCGCGACGGTGGCGCCCGGTTCCACTTTCGCGGTATTCAGCACGGCGCCGATCCCCGTCGTGATGCCGCAGCCGAGCAGGCACACTTTCTCGAGCGGCGCTTCGGGACTGATCTTCGCCACCGCGATCTCCGGCAGTACCGTGTATTCGCTGAACGTGGAAGTGCCCATGTAGTGGTGAATGAGCTTGCCGTCCTTCGAGAAGCGCGACGTGCCGTCGGGCATCAGCCCCTGGCCCTGGGTCACTCGGATGGCCTGGCAGAGGTTGGTCTTGCCCGACGTACAGAAACTGCACTCACCGCATTCCGGCGTGTAGAGCGGGATCACGTGATCACCGGGTTTGACGCTGCTGACCCCGGGTCCGATTTCCTCGACCACCGCACCGCCCTCGTGACCGAGGATGGCCGGGAAGAGCCCCTCCGGGTCGGCCCCGGAAAGGGTGTAGGCATCGGTATGGCACACGCCGGTGGCCACGTTTCGCAGGAGCACCTCGCCCTCTTTCGGTCCGGCCACGTCGATCGTCTCGATCTCCAGCGGACGGCCGGCTTCCCAGGCCACGGCTGCGCGGGTCTTCATTGCATCGTCTCCGGATAATGTCCTCCAGGGGATCGGTGAATAGTCGCACGATAGCCGCAAGGCCGCCAGGCGCGGCCGTGCCGCGGTGCTTTCCTGTTGCCGATCCCGGTCGCGCTTAGTACAAAGGAGAGGTTTGGGCAGGGGACAGGCGGACGATGGATCTGGACGAACTGCGGGCGCGGCTCTCCGCGGTGGACCGCGAACTCATCGAGCGGGTCGCAGAGCGGCAGCGCATCGTGGACGAGATCGGCCGGCGCAAGATGTCGACCGGCCGTGCTACACGTGATTTCCGACGAGAGAAGGAGGTCATCGACATGGGCCGCCGCCAGGCCGAGGAACTCGCCGTGGATCCGGCACTGGCGGAATCGCTGCTCACGCTGCTGATCCGTTCGTCGCTCACCCATCAGGAGCAGGCCAGGGTCAGTGCCGAAGGTCGGGGCGACGGTCGCCGGGTGCTGGTCATCGGCGGATCCGGCAAGATGGGCGGCTGGTTCGTCGGCTTTTTCGCGTCCCAGGGATTCGACGTCACCATCGCCGATCCGACGCCGACGGATCTGCCGGTCGACTACCATGCCGACTGGCGGGAGGCGGGCACGGACCACGACATCATCGTCGTCGCGGCGCCGCTCGCGCGCAGCGCCGAAATCCTGACGGATCTCGCGGAGCGGCGCCCCCGGGGTCTCATATTCGACGTGGGCTCGCTCAAGAGCCCGCTGCGCGAGCCGCTGCAGGCGCTGGCGGCGAGAGGCTGCCGCGTGACGTCCCTGCATCCCATGTTCGGCCCCGATACGCGCCTGCTGTCGGGCCGGCACGTGATTTTCTGCGATGTCGGGGTCCCGGAAGCCACGGAGGAGGCGCGCGGGCTCTTCGCCGCCACGATGGCCGAACGCATCGATATGGATCTCGAGGATCACGACCGGCTGATCGCCTACGTGCTCGGACTCTCCCACGCGCTGAACATCGCGTTCTTTACGGCGCTGGCCGAGAGCGGTGAGGCGGCGCCCCGCCTGTCCAGAATGTCGAGTACGACGTTCGATGCCCAACTCGACGTCTCCGCCCGGGTCGCCGGCGATAACCCCGGCCTGTATTTCGAGATTCAGCGGTTGAATGAGTTCGGACTGGAACCCCTCGACGCGCTGTGCGAATCGGCAGAGCGCATCCGGGAGCTGGTGCGCTCCGGCGACGAGGACGGATTCGTCGCGCTGATGCAGCGGGGCCGGGAATACCTCGCTAGCCGCGCACCGGTGGAAGAGGGAGGCCCATGAACGGGCCGGCCGACGAGCTGGAGCGGTTGCGCGAGCAGCTGGCCCGTCTCTCGGCGGTCGCGGCGGAGAACGAAGTCACGCTGCGGCGGTCGAGGGAACGCGAACTCTACCTGCTGAACGCCGAAAACCTCCCCGAGCTCCTGGGACGGCTCACCTTCGGTCTGGAGCAGAGCTTCGGACTGCGCTCCGTCTCGTTGATTCTGTGCGACCCGGACCACGAACTGCGCCATTTGCTGATGGCGGCGGGCGTGCCACCGGAAGAGCTGCCCGGCGTGAAATTCGTCGGTGCGCTCACGGGTATCGCACCGCATTTCCCGGCCCTGCGCGAGCCGTGGCTGGGACCGTTTCACGCGGCCGACCACGAGCTGCTCTTCGGCCGCGGCGCGGAACTCGGCAGCGTCGCGCTGATCCCCCTGGAGCGGCAGGGCCGTCTGATGGGCAGCCTGAATCTCGGCAGCACGGAGACCGCGCGATACACGCGTTCTCACGCCACGGACTTTCTCGCCCATCTCGGTGCCGTCGCCTCGTTCGCGCTGGAAAACGGGGTGAACCGGGCGCGGCTGCTGCGCAGCGGCATCACGGACGTCCTCACGGGATGGCACAATCGGCGCTACCTGCACACCCGCCTGCGCGAGGAACTGGCGCGTTCACGCCGCGAGTCACTGCCTCTCACCCTGCTCATGATCGACATCGATCATTTCAAACGCGTCAATGATCGCTATGGTCATCTCGCCGGTGACCGCGCCCTCGCCGAGGTGGCGCAGCGCATCGAAGGGCGGGTGCGCACGAGCGATGTCGCGGCGCGTTACGGTGGCGAGGAGTTCGTGTTGCTGTTGCCGAATACCACGGTGGCCGAGGGACGCCACCTCGCCGATCGGTTGCGCCTCGCCGTCAGCGCCGAGGACGTGCCACTGCCGGACGGCACGGCGGTCACGCTGACCATCTCGGTGGGGGTCGCCGGTGCGTCTCCGAACCGGGACGACGGGGACCTGAAAACCCTGGCCGACAGTCTGCTGGCCCGCGCCGACGTGGCGCTCTACGAGGCCAAGTCGGCGGGACGAGACCGGGTGGCGGCGACGGGCTGAAAGACCCGGGTCGCCTCCGACGTGACCGCGGCGGCATGGTCTGTGATAATGAGAACCATTATCAATTGAGCAAGGGAGAGATCTCGATGTCTGCGAACGGACGTCTGCGGACGTGCGCATGGACGGCGTGCGCCCTGATCATGGTCTCCGGCTGCGGGAAACCGGAGACCCCGGCAGAGTCGAGCGCCGGGGACGAAACGCCGCGCAAGGTGGTCGTCTATTCGGCGCGTGCCGAGCACCTCATAAAGCCCATCTTCGATCGTTACACGGAGGAGACGGGCGTGGAAGTCGCCTACACGACGGACAAGGAGCAGCCCCTCATCCAGCGCCTGCTCGCCGACGGCGAGAACACGGATGCCGACGTTCTGCTGACGGTGGATGCGGGTAATCTCTGGTACGCCGCCGAGCAGGGCGTCCTGCGATCGATCGATTCGCCGGTGCTCGAGGCCAACGTCCCCGGGTATCTGCAGGATCCGGAGAATCGCTGGTTCGCGTTGTCCGTGCGCGCACGGACCATCGTCTATTCCACCGAGCGGGTAGATCCGGCAGCGCTCGCCGGCTATGCCGATCTGGCCGGTGACGAGTGGGCCGACCGGCTGTGCCTGCGCACGTCCAAGAAGGTCTACAACCAGTCCCTGGTGGCCATGCTGATCGCCCGCTACGGTGAGGAGCGGAC
>JARRPZ010000107.1:0-9898 GCA_037382365.1 Gammaproteobacteria bacterium | reverse complement strand
CTCAGGGTATTCGCCGGCGTTCAGGTGATAGAGGATGCCAAAGAATTCGTCGAAGCCGTGCATGGTCGGCAGGTGCTCGTCGCGGTCGCCAAGGTGATTCTTGCCGAACTGGCCGGTCGTGTAGCCCTCGGCCTTCAGCATGGTGGCAAGGGTCGGGTCGCTGTCCTGGATGCCCTCCTTGGCGCCTGGGAGTCCGACCGTGCTGAGACCGGTCCGGAGCGGGTACTGGCCGAGGATGAAAGCGGCGCGACCAGCGGTGCAGGACGCCTGGGCGTAATGATCCATGAAAATCATACCTTCATTCGCGATGCGGTCGATGTTTGGCGTGGAGCCGCCCATCATGCCTCGGTGGTAAGCACTGATATTCCACATACCGACATCATCGCCCCAAATGATCAGGATATTTGGCTTGTCCTGTGCGAAGGCGACACTCTGAATAAAGTAAAGCAAGGTGAAACCCATCAACTTCTTCAGATTCATAGCCTCTCTCCCGGTCCTGTGAAGCAGGTGTTTTTTATACAGCTGAGAACGCATTCGCGCAAGATAGTGCGCTGGACTGAGTCCGCCAGATCAGCATGCAGCTTTATTCGGAAGCTTTCGGAGCCGGCTTTGTTCAAGCTCCGCTTTCCAAGCCAAGTTGGTCGTTCTGCTTCCTGATTTTCCAAGCGGGGAACGGCCCTCCCCGGGTTACAATTTCAACCCATCCAGGCAGCAGTTCTGTCACACTCCTGCGCACTGAGGTAGCCCGCGCTCAGTCAGATCACGTGGTCGAATGAGTCCACGCTCTGCGGCGAGATCCAGAATGTTTTGATGCGAAGTGGCCATGGGACCGTGGTGTTGTGAAATGCCGGTAATAGTCAATAACTACCGACAAAAAACAACACACTTCGCCGCTCCACTCTGATCGGCGGGCGAGCGCCAGCCCACTTTCGGCGTCGGATGGGGGTATTTTGGATGAGGGCGCGAAAGTACCCCTGAAAATACCCCCAGACTGAGTTGATAGGGGAAGCTAGGATTCGACCTGAATGCCACGAATACTCTGATGAATCAGGCCGAATCTTCGGCAGATCAGGAATTGAACTCATAATTATTGTTATTAATCAAACGCTTACGATTTAGAAATTGGTGGAGGCGGCGGGAATCGAACCCGCGTCCGCAAGCCCTCCGCCCTGAGCTCTACATGCTTATTCCACCTTTGTTCTCGTTACGGGCAACCCGGTGGAAAGGGCAAACCCGCAACCAGTCCGGAATTGGGTTTTAACGGTCGGAGCCCGGACGACTCCTCGCGCGATCCTGTGTGGATGACTCCCGGAACCGGACGCACAGGCACGTGCCGGGCGGAAGGCTTCGAACCGGTTTTTAAGCGGCTAAAGCGTAGTTGTCGTCGTTGGCAACTATAAGGTTTGCAGATGGTTTAACGAGGTACTCTGCACCTCGGCATGCACCCAGGGGTTCGCGACCCACGTCGAAGCCATGTCGCCCCCAAGTTTGAATCTATGATACCTGAGATGGGACGATAGTTCCGTGATTCAATACCCGCCTGACTTGAGAATCCGGCTCTTCTGTCGCTGCCAGTCCCGCTCTTTCAGTGCCGCCCGCTTGTCGTGCTGCTTCTTGCCCCTCGCGAGTCCTACCGAGAGCTTGGCCCGGCCCCGGGTCCAGTGCAGGTCCAGCGGAATAAGCGTGTAACCCTTGCGTTCCACGGCGCCGATGAGCCGATCGATCTCGTTTCGGTGCAGGAGCAGCTTGCGGGTCCGGGTCGGATCCGCGGTTACGTGGCTGGAGGCGGACAGCAGCGGATGGAAATGGGCGCCGAACAGCCAGGCTTCGCCGTCACGAAGCTGGACGTAGGCCTCCGTGATCTGCGCCTTGCCGGCTCTCAGGCTCTTCACCTCCCAGCCCTCCAGCGTGAGGCCGGCCTCGATGGTCTCCTCGACGAAGAAGTCGTGGCGGGCCTTCTTGTTGACCGCGATGATGCGTGAGGGCTTGTCGCCGCCGTTTTTCTGCTTGGTTGCCATGGCCGGAGTGTAACGGAATCGGCTGCCGACGGGCCGGGCATGTTGTTGTCAGTCCCGGTCGATTCCGCGACAATTCCGCCCTTATCCAGCGGGCGGGAGTCCCCATGAGCGAACCAGCTGCCGCAAAGACGCCGCGCAAGTCCCTGCACGGCCACTGGTCGTCGCGTTTCGCCTTCGTACTGGCCGTCACCGGTTCGGCCGTCGGACTCGGCAATATCTGGAAGTTCCCGTACGTCGCCGGCGAGAATGGCGGCGGCGCCTTCGTGCTCGTGTATCTGGTCTGCGTCTTCGTGGTGGGGCTGCCGATCATGATGTCGGAGATCCTGATCGGGCGCCGCGGTCGGCGCAATCCGGTGGCGACCATGTCGCTCCTGGGCGAGGAGGAGGGCAGCACCAGCCGCTGGCGGATCGTCGGCGTCGCGGGCGTGATCGGCGGCATGCTGATTCTCTCTTACTACAGCGTGATCGCCGGCTGGTCTCTCGCCTACATCGGTCGCAGCCTCAGCGGCGCATTCACCGGTCAGGACGCGGCCGGCATTTCCGCCATCTTCGGCGGCATGGTCGGAGACTGGTGGACCATCGCCGGCTGGCACACCCTGTTCATGATTCTGACCGTATTCGTCGTGGCACGGGGCGTGGAGGGCGGTCTGGAACGCGCCGTGCGTTTCATGGTGCCGGGATTGCTGCTGCTGATGTTCGTACTGCTGGGGTATTCGATGACGACCGGCTACTTCCGGCAGGGACTCTCGTTCCTGTTCACGCCGGATTTCTCGGCGCTCACAGCCAATTCGGTGCTGGCGGCGATGGGGCAGGCCTTCTTCAGTCTCAGCGTCGGTATGGGCTCCGTCATGGCCTATGGCGCGTACCTGCCGGAGGACACTTCGATCAGCAAGGCTTCGGCCACCGTCGTCACGGCAGATACTTTCATCGCCCTGATCGCGGGGCTCGCCATTTTCCCGATCGTCTTCGCGAACGGCCTCAGCCCGGGCAGCGGGCCGGGTCTCGTGTTCGAGACGTTGCCGCTCGCCTTCGGCAACATGACCGGCGGCGCCGTGTTCGCCACCGTGTTCTTCCTGCTCCTCTCGTTCGCAGCATGGACCTCGGCGATCGGGCTCATGGAGCCGGCGACGGCCTGGCTGGTGGAGCGTTTTCGACTGTCGCGGGCAGGCGCGGCGCTGGTCATCGGCATCGCCATCTGGGCGCTCGGTTTCGGTACCGTCTTGTCGTTCAACGTGTTGTCCGAGACCACCTTCCTCGCCGGTACGCTGTTCGACAACCTGGATTTCCTGACCAGCAACATCATGCTGCCACTGGGCGGGCTGCTCATCACGGTATTCGCCGGGTGGGTGATGTGTGCCAACTCGACTTCCGAGGAACTGGGCGGCGCCGGCGCCCTGTATCGCGTGTGGCGGTTCCTCGCCCGCTGGATCGCACCGGTCGCGGTCATCCTCGTGTTCCTGAACGCCGTCGGTGTCCTCTCTTTCACCTGACAGCGAGACGATCGACGTCGAAGTGGTCTGCGCGCTGCCCCGGCGCCAGTGGTGTGTGCCGCTGACGCTGCCCCGGGGATCGAGCGTGGCAGACGCCCTGTCGGCCTCCGGTCTCGCAGGCCGGCCGGGGGTGCCGGATCTGGATTCCTGCGCGGTCGGCATCTGGGGCGAGGTCGTGGCCAGGAAACAGTCGCTGCGGCCGGGCGACCGGGTGGAGATCTATCGTGCGCTGTCTATCGATCCGCGCGAAGCGAGGCGGCGCGCTGCGGTCGCCGGGCGCACGCTGGGCCGGCGGCCCGACGGCGGCGGGCCGCGGGAAGGCGAGGACTAGCCGGCCTGATCCGGCTCCGGCAGGCCGCGAGGCTCCATGGTGGTGTCCTCCACCTCACCCTGGCGCTCGATCCGTGAGACGACGTCGCCGTCGAAGTGGACGGTGAGCATGTGCGATTTCAGCGGATCTTTCCGCCCGATACGCAGGTAATAGAGATAATCCCAACGCTCCTGATGGAACGGGTCGTCGACCATCGGCGTGCCGAGCAGGAAGCGAACCTGCTTGCGGGTCATCCCGATCTCGAGCTGTTCGATCTGTGCCTCGTCGAGCAGATTGCCCTGCTGGATATTGATACGGTAGACGCAACCACCGGCGCCCACCGCGAGGGCCGCCAGTGCGGTGATCACGACGGCGCGGGACGCGACGGCGAGGCGCCTCGAGCCGTTTGCCCGTCTGTCTGTCATGGAGAGAGCCTCTTGGCCCCGCTGTGGAGTGCGGGTGTCATCTGAGCCATAATTGCGGGCCGATCATACATGATTTGACCGGTTTAACGGCAGTGGCCGCACCGGCCAGGGACACGAACCGAATGATGCAGAAGAAGGACCTGAGGAACGCCGGACTCAAGGTGACGCTGCCGCGTCTGAAGATCCTCGAGATCCTCGAGGCGAACGAGCAGGCCCACCTCAGCGCCGAGGACATCTACCGCGAACTTCTCGATTCCGGGGAGGATATCGGCCTCGCGACGGTCTACCGGGTACTCACCCAGTTCGAGAGTGCCGGTCTGGTCACCCGTCACAACTTCGAAGGTGGGCATTCAGTCTTCGAGCTGGACCACGGTGAACACCACGATCACATGGTCTGTATCGAGACGGGCGAGGTCATCGAGTTCCTCGACGAGGACATCGAACGGCTCCAGCACGAGATCGCCGAGAAACACGGTTACGAGATCGAGGATCACAGCCTCGTGCTCTACGTGCGGCCGAAGAAGAAGGGGGCCGGCACCGACTGAAGGGCCGAACGCGGGTCGCCGCACCCGGCAGTAGTCGGTCAGGCGCTCGCCTTCCGCCCGCCGACGGCTTCCCGGAGCATCTCGGCGGCGTGTTCGCGGGTGCGCTCCGTGATCTCGACTCCCCCGAGCATGCGGGCGATCTCCTCCACGCGCTCTTTTTCGCCCAGCGCCGCGATACCGGTGCGGGTACTGCGCCCATCGGTGATCTTCGCCACCCTCAGGTGCCGATGCGCCTGACTCGCGACCTGGGGCAGGTGGGTGACGCAGAGTACCTGACGCTGATCGCCGAGCTGACGCAGCCGGCGGCCCACGATCTCGGCGATGCCGCCGCCGATGCCGCTGTCGACCTCGTCGAACACCATGCTCGGTATGACGCTGGCGCCGGCGGCGACGACCTGGACAGCGAGACTCATGCGTGACAGCTCACCGCCGGAAGCCACCCTGGCAAGGCTCATCGGCTCCTGGCCGGGGTTCGCGCTCACCCGGAATTCGATACGGTCCACGCCGTGCTCGCGGGGTTCCGGATCCGACGGAGTGTCCACGGCGACCACGAACCGGCCTCCGGACATGCCGAGGGTCTGCATCGCCGCCGTCACCTGTTCCGCAAAGTCCGCGGCGGCCCGCCGCCGCGCCGCGCTCAGCTCGACCGCCAGCGCGTCATAGTGCTCACGTGCCGCGCGCGTCTCGCGTTCCAGGGCTTCCAGGCGCACGTCCGCCTCTTCCAGTTCGGTGAGTTCCTCCTGCAGCCGCTCTCGCTGAGCCGGCAATTCCGTCGCCTCGACCCGGTGTTTTCTTGCGACGTCCCGGATGGCCGCGAGACGGGTCTCGACCTCGTCGTGCCGCGCCGGGTCCGCTTCCAGTGAACTCGCGTAACGCCGTATCTCGTCCGCCGCCTCTCCTATTGCCGCCTCCGCCTCCAGGGCGAGACGGGCCGCGTTCTCCAGCGCCGGGTCGAGTTCCGCCAGCGCCTCCAGCAAACGGAGCGACTCGGCCACGAGAGCCTGGGCGCTCGCCTCGTCGTTCTCGTACAGGGCGCCGAGTGCCGCAGCCGATCCTTCCGCGAGCCGGCTCACGTTGGCGAGCCGACGGCGCTCGGCTTCCAGCTCCGTCAGTTCCTGCGGGTCGAGCGCCAGTGCCTCGAGCTCCTCGACCTGGAACCGGAGAAAATCCAGACGGCTTTCCCGGTCGTCTCCGCGGCCCCGCAGGCGAGCGAGTTCCTCGTCGAGCTGCTGCCAGCGTCGCCAGGCGTCCCCCAGGTCCTCACGCAACGACAGATGACTGCCATGGTGATCCACCAGATCGCGCTGCACGTCACGGCGTGCCAGCGACTGATGCTCGTGCTGACCATGGATATCGACGAGGTGATCCCCGAGCATGCGCAGGTTTTGCACCGGCACCGTGTTGCCGTTGATGTAAGCGCGTGAGCGTCCGTCGGCGCCGATGACCCGGCGCAGCAGACAGTCTCCGTCCAGTTCCAGGCTCTGTTCCTCCAGCCAGGTCTCTACGGCGTCGAGACCGCGGATGTCGAACTCGGCGCTGATCTCGGCCCGCTTCGCACCCTGGCGCACGACGTCCGCGCTGCCTCTGTCGCCGAGTATCAGCCCCAGGGCGTCGATCAGGATGGACTTGCCTGCTCCCGTCTCGCCGGTCAGCGCCGTCATGCCGGGACCGAGCTCCAGCTCGATCTCGTCGATGATGGCGAAATTGCGTATGTGGATGCTCTTCAGCATGCCGGTTCAGGCGCGGATGGTGCGACGCACGCGGCTGTCCTTACCCCAGTTGAGCTTGGAGCGGAGGATCTCGTAGTAATCGTGCCCCGGCGGGTGGATGAGTGTGATCCGGTCCTCGGCTGCGCGGATCAGCAGTCGGTCTCCCTCCTCCAGGGGGCCGAGGTGGTAGCCGTCGCAGGTGATCTCGCCCCGCGTCTCCGGCCGTTCGAACAGTCGCACATGCACTTCGCAGGCGGCCGGTACGACGATGGGGCGGTCGCTCAGTGTGTGGGGACAGACCGGCACCAGCACCATGGCATCGAGGTCCGGCTGCACGATAGGTCCCCCGCAGGAAAGCGCGTACGCCGTCGAGCCCGTCGGCGTGGCCACGATCAGTCCGTCGCCGGAGTGGGTGTTGACATAACGGCCGTCGATCCGGGTTTCGTAGTCGACCATGCGTCCGGTCTCGTAGCGGGCGAGGACCACGTCGTTCAGTGCCGTATCGGTGATGCGGCTGCCGTCCTGCCGCTGCAATTCGGCATGCAGCAGCAATCGGCTTTCCCGGCTGTAGTCGCCTTCCAGGACGGCCTCGAGGCTGGAGAGCATGGCTTCCGGGGTCACGTCGGTAAGGAACCCGAGGCGGCCCCGGTTGATCCCCAGCAGCGGGACCGAATGCCCTGTGGCGAGACGGGTCGCGTAAAGCATCGTGCCGTCGCCGCCAACGGCGATCACGAGTTCTGCGCGGCCGGCGAGCTTCTCCTCTGGCACACGACGAGCCGCCACCTCATCGCCGATATGCTCGCCGACCAGTACCTCGACGCCTCGACCGGTCAGGAAGCTCGCGACGTTGGTCATCGGCTCGGCGACCCGCGGGTCGCTGTAACGCCCGACCAGGGCTACGGTCTCGAAGGCATTCGCCATCGGTTGTGTGGCTCCGTCCTGTGTATATGTCTACCCGCCGGTCGAGCTTACGCGAATTCCGCGCCCGAGCCAGTAGGTGGCCGGGCTGCTTGACCTGCTCACGGCCCGTTGCTAGCGTTTGTTAGCACACTGCCTGGTTGAGTGCCAGCGGGCCAAAACAGAGGTCCGAGTCCGTTATGCCAGCCGAAGTCGACACAGTCGTCCTGAACGAACGGGCACAGCATTTGCTGAAGGTCCTGATCGAACGGTATGTCCGGGATGGACAACCGGTGGGGTCCCGTACCCTGTCGCGAGACTCCGGGCTCGACCTCAGTCCGGCCACGATACGTAACGTCATGGCCGATCTGGAGGAGATGGGCTTCGTCTCGGCGCCGCACACCTCGGCGGGCCGCGTCCCCACGGCCCTCGGCTACCGTTTCTTCGTCGATACGCTGATCAAGCTGCGTCCCCTCAGGGAGTCCGAAATCGCCCGGCTGCAGAAGGAACTCGAGCCGCTCCGCGACGACCCGGATTCGCTCATCTCTTCCACTTCCAGCCTGCTCTCCCACATTACGCGGATGGCAGGCGTGGTTTCGATACCGAGAGCAGAACGGGTGACGCTGCGCCAGATCGAATTCCTGGCGCTGTCCGACAACCGGGTACTGGCGATCCTCGTCGTCAACGAACGCGAGGTGCAGAACCGTATCCTCCACACGGGCCGCACCTACACGGAGTCGGAATTGCGGCGTGCGGCGAATTTCCTGAACGACCGATATGCCGGGATGGAGCTGGTGGCCATCCGCAGCCGCCTCGTCGAGGAACTCGAACAGACCCGGGACTCGATGAACCAGACGATGGTGGACATGGTGGCCATGGCGCATCATGCCTTCGAAGGCGCGGGTGACCCCCGGAGTGACTACGTTCTCGCGGGGGAGACCAACCTCATGGACTTCGCCGAGCTGTCGGACCTGGAGAAGCTGCGTCGCCTCTTCGAGGCGTTCAACGAGCGGCGATTCATGCTGGATCTCCTGGATCGCAGCATCCGGGCCGAGGGCGTGCAGATATTCATCGGCGAAGAATCGGGCTACAACATCCTGGACGACTGCAGCGTCGTGGCGGCCCCCTACGTGGTGGACGAAGAGGTCATCGGGGTGCTCGGGGTGATCGGCCCCTCCCGCATGGCCTATGACCGGGTGATCCCCATCGTCGATATCACGGCGAAATTGCTGGGATCGACCTTGAAATCCCGCAGCTAGACCTCACAGAAGAAGAGAGTGGAAGAGGCGCCGCCGCGGCGGCGTTCGGTTTTACGCTGGAGGCACGTTTTATGATCAAGGACCCCGAGCGCAGCGAGGAACATTCGCAGAACGCTGGCGACGACATCGACGAGTTCGCCGACACCCAGACGCTGGCCGGCGAATCGGATTACGACGCGGAGCCCCGGAGCGATCTGGAGGCGGAGACGCGGCGCGCCGACGAGAACTGGGACAAGTACCTGCGGGCGGTCGCCGAACTCGAGAATTTCCGCAAGCGAGCGGCCCGTGATCTGGAGAATACCCGCAAGTTCGCGATAGAGCGCTTCGCGGGCGAAGTACTCGGCGTCGCCGACAGCCTCGAGATGGGCATCGCCGCCGGTGAGGCCGCCGATGCCGTGAGTCTGCTCGAGGGAAAACAGGCCACGCTGAAGCAGTTGCGCAAGGTGCTCGCGGATTTCGGGGTCGAAGAGCTCGACCCCGTGGGTGAGCGTTTCGACCCGGAATTCCACGAGGCGATGACCATGCAGCCCTCCGCGGACGTCGCGCCCGGTCACGTGCTGACGGTCATCCAGAAAGGCTACCGGATCAACGGCCGGCTGTTGCGCCCGGCCCGGGTGATCGTGGCCTCGGAACCGCACAGCGGCGAGGCTTGAAACCCGTTCCGCGGGCCCCATCTACTTCGCAGGACAGTTTTTCACACGACTCTTTTTGGGAGACATTCATGGGTAAGGTTATTGGTATAGACCTGGGTACGACGAACTCCTGCGTCGCAGTGATGGAGGGAGAGAAGGCCAAGGTCATAGAAAACAGCGAGGGCGACCGGACGACCCCGTCGATCGTCGCTTTCACCAAAGACGATGAGGTGCTCGTCGGCCAGTCTGCGAAGCGCCAGGCGGTGACGAATCCGGCGAACACGTTGTTCGCCGTCAAGCGCCTGATCGGACGCCGGTTCAAGGACGACGTCGTGCAGCGCGACATCGAGATGGTGCCTTATAAGATCGTCGAGGCCGACAACGGCGACGCCTGGGTGCAGGCCGGCGACAAGAAGATGGCGCCGCCGGAGATCTCCGCGCGAGTGCTGATGAAGATGAAGAAGACCGCCGAGGACTATCTCGGCGAACCGGTCACCGAGGCCGTCATCACGGTGCCCGCGTATTTCAACGACTCCCAGCGCCAGGCGACCAAGGACGCCGGCAAGATCGCCGGTCTCGAAGTGCGCCGGATCATCAACGAGCCGACGGCGGC